>JANQDY010000019.1 GCA_028278625.1 Thermodesulfobacteriota bacterium | reverse complement strand
TGAGGTGAAAAAAATGGCCGCCCTGTACCGCACCCGTTTTGAGCAAATGCTCATAATATCGGCTTGACCGCGTTCTGACTTTTTACGAGACCATCAAATAATGGTCCCGTGAGAATTTTTGGGTACGACCAAAGTGATAGGTGGCCAAAGGATCAATTGGAATGAAAGGGGGATCGGCATATGAGCAAAAAGCTGTTGGCGGGCATTGACGCCGGAACCACCGGCGTCACGGTTATGATCGCGGATACGGACGGTAATATCAAAGGTACGGCCTACCGTGAATACCCCTGTTCATTTCCCCATCCCGGATGGGTGGAGCAGGACATGGAGCTGATGTGGACCCGAATGTGCGAGGCGAGCCGGGAGGTGATCCAAAAAACGGGCGTCGACCCCAGGGAAATCGCTTCGTTGGGCTTTTCCAGCCAGCGGGGGACGTTTGTCTGCGTGGACAAGGACTTAAAACCCCTGGCGGATTCCATCGTGTGGTCCTGCGGCAGGGCCGGGGAAGAGCTTAACTGGATTCGGGAGAATTTGGGGGATGACCGTTACCACGACATTTCAGGGGTGACCCTTTCGGGGCTCTGGTCCTATGCCAAAATGAAATGGGTCGTGGAAAACCGTCCCCGGTTATTGGACAAAACACATCTCATCTTAAACGGCCAGGAGTTTTTCCTGCACAAATTCGGCTCTGAGGATATCTCCTCGGACCCGGCCTCCATTACCCTAAACGGCATGATGGATATTGCCGAGTTGGACTGGTCCAAGGAACTCTGCGACCTTATCAACCTCCCCATGGAAAAACTGCCCCCCATGAAAACGCCGGCTCGTCAGGTGGGTGTTGTTTCAAAGGAGGCATCCGAGCTTTCAGGGTTTGCCCAGGGGATGCCCATCTGTTTTGGCGCAGGCGATCAGCAGTGTGCGGCCATCGGTGCCGGGGTCATTCGCGAAGGGCTGGCGGAGATCACCATCGGTACCGCGTCGGTGATGGTGGCCCACATAGATTCGAGAAAACCGGATCCGGACCATCTTGTGCTCATGGGTGGATCGGGGATCCCCAATAAATGGGATATGGAGGGCCTCGCCTTTGCCACAGGCGTCTGTCTCAGATGGTGGAGAGACACCTATGGGCAGGTGGAAATGTCAACGGCGGATCAACTGGACATGGACGTTTATGACATCATCGGTGCCCAGGCCGCTTCCGCGCCGGTGGGGTGCAAGGGGTACATCTTTTTCCCCTTCTTTACCGGCCAAGTGACCCCCCACTATGTGGACAATGCCAGGGGGGGTGCCATTGGTCTTTCCCTGATCCATGACCGGGCCATGATGGCCCGTTCCATTATGGAAGGGGGCGCATACGAACTTCGCATGATCGTGGACGCAATGGAAGCGGTGCTGGGGAAGCCTTTTGACAGTATTCGCTTATCCGGCGGCGGTGCCAAATCGCCGCTCTGGAACCAGATTCAGGCGGATGTCTACGGCAGGCCGGTGGAGCGGTTAAAGGTCTCCGAATGTACCACCCTGGGGGCAACCATTCTGGGTGCCGCCGGCGCCGGGATTTTTGGCTCCGTGGAAGAAGCGGTGCTAAACATGGTCCATCCCTTTGACTCCATAGAGCCCAACTTGACTAATCATTCCATCTATGAGGATGTTTTCGGTCTTTTCAAGGACACCTTTTTGGCGCTTCGGGATGCGGGGATTTACGACAAGATCGCCGCTGTTCAGAGCAAACATTGGGGGTAGGGGAAAGGGCCCATGAAAATCGCCGCCGCCCAGATCCACCTTTACCCGGAAGTGGAAAGGAATGTGGAGAACATCAAGGCATGGGCCCAAAAGGCTCACGCCCGGGGTGTGGATCTGGTGAATTTCCCGGAAACCAGCGTGACCGGCTATGTTTTTGAGGGATTCCGGCAGGTGACGCCCGAAAGCATCAACGGCGCTATCAGCGTGCTCGGGGATCTGGCACAAAAACTGAACATCAACCTGGTGGTGGGAACCCCTTATCCGGTGGAAGACCGGTTGTATAACAGCGTGGCTGTTTTACTGGCGGATGGCAAAAGGCTTTTATACCACAAGATACATCTTGTTTCCTTTGAAGAGGAATACTTCACAGGGGGTTCCGATCCGGTCACCTTTACCTGCGGAGACCTGACCATCGGCACCATCGTCTGCCGTGATCAGAGTTTCCCCATGCTTTCAAGAAACCTCAAAGAAGCGGGTGTACAGGTGCTTCTCATTTCCTGCGCCCACTACTATGCCGTCAATACGGCACGGCTAAAAATCGACAAGAACCGGGCGCTTCCCATCGCGCGGGCCTGTGAGAACAAGTTTTTTGTGTGCAAGGCCAACGCGGTGGGCTCCTACCGGGGCGAGATCAATTTGGGCCACAGCATGATTGTGGGACCCAACGGCGTGGTCATCGCGGAAGCGGGAGAAACCGAAGAACAGCTCCTCACCTTCGATATCGACGAAACAGATCTGAAAGACTGGGGCTGGTAGACGTTTCGTCCGCATCTCCCGTGAAAACACCGAGCCGATGGGAGAACGGCCGCGCCACCCTCATCGCCACGGCCATAACCGGTCAGACGGATGTCGCCAGAAGGCGCAGGTATGAATCATCACCGCCGATCCATACGCTTGAAGGGATATGATTATACCCAGGCCGGGGCATATGCCGTGACCATCTGCACGCACAACCGGGATTGCCTGTTCGGTGAAATCGCCGATGGGGAAATGCGCCTGAATGATGGCGGACGAATGTTGGAACGGGCATGGGGTGAATTGCCGGTTCGTTTCCATCATATGGACCTGGATGGATTTGTTGTGATGCCGAATCATTTTCACGGCATTTTGGTGTTACACCCCCACGTTGGCCTTGAATCGGCGGATGAAAAAACAAAGGGCGAACACAGGGTTCGCCCCAACGGGACGTTGCCGGATACGGTGGGGCGCATTGTCCAGGCATTCAAATCAATAACCACGCACAAATATATCACCGGCGTTAAACAAAATGGCTGGCCGCCTTTTCCGGGTAAATTATGGCAACGCAATTATTACGAACGTATCATCCGCAATGAAGGTGAATTGAAACGCATACGTGAATATATCGTGAACAACCCGGCAAGATGGGAATTGGACCGGGAAAACCCAATCATTGGGGCAAGGTAAACCGCGTAGGGGCGAACCTTGTGTTCGCCCTGATATTGAACGTTTTGTTCGCCCTGATATCGTCCACGCTTACAAACCGGGTCTGCCCTAATCGGGCGAATACAAGATTCGCCCCTACGTTGTGGCGGAATCGTGTGTCAAACCCGCAAAGGGGCACATTATCAACCAGGAGTCCTCAGGCGGCACCTAAAACAAAATCCGCCACCACCCGGTTGAATTTTTCAGGCTCTTCGTAAAACAACATGTGCCCGCCCTCTTCAAAAAAGACGGTCCTGGCGCCGGGGATCTTTTCACCCACGAAAGCGCACCCCTCCCAGGGGAATATCTTGCCCTTCCTGGCAACCAAAACGAGCGTTGGAAGGTTGATTTCGGGGAGCAGGTCACGCCAGTCAAGATGGGTGTGATCGGCCATGATGGCCCCCTGGATCCAGCCGGGGCACTGCATCATTTCGCCCACGAAGAAGGCCTCTTCTTCCGGAGTGGGCTCCTTGGTCAAACATCCCCCCGCGACCCCTGAAGAGACGCTTTTGACATCGTATTCAAGCCGAGTGGTCAGAACAGCCAGGGCTTCGGCGTCGATACACCCGCCGCCCCAGGCCCATTCGGCATTGACATACTGCCGGGGCGACTGGTCGACAATGACGATTTTGGCCAGATGTTCGTTGCCGAAGAGATCCAGATAGCTCCAGATCACCGAGCCGCCCATGGACCAGCCCAGCAGTGTTACGTCTTTAAGCTTCAAGGCTTCCAACAGATCCTTTACATCCTTTGCCATTCGGGAGATGCGGTACCCCCATGTGGGTTTGTCGGACTTTCCGTGACCCCGCAAATCCATGTTTATGACGCGGCAGGATTTTGCCAGTGCTTCCACATTTTTCGTAAAAAAACGGCCGCTGCACGACCAGCCGTGGATGAGCACCAATGGGTTTCCGCTCCCTTTTTCTTCGTAATAGATGTTTACACCGTCGTTGGTGGTGATGTGGGGCATGATTCAGGGACCTCCTTTTTTAGCAGTCTATTTGGGAAATACGATTCAGGCAATAAAATCGGTGGTTTCATGCATCAGCGGGGCGAGTTGCTCGTAGGTCCTGATATATTGATTCACGAAAAACTGATAGGCTTCATGATTTGACGGATCAGGTTCAACGCGGCTGGATATATGGACCATGTTCCGGGCCGCCTCCTGCACCGTGGGGAAGAGGCCGGATGCCACCGCCGCGAGAATGGCGGATCCCAAAAGCGGCGCATCCTGCACCTTGGGGATATTGATGGGAATGTTGCTGACATCCGCATGAATCTGCATCCAGAGCCGGCTGCGGGTGGGGCCGCCGCAGGCGTAGATCTCTTTGGTTTCGTAACCGGCTTCGCGGAACCTTTGGAAGATGAAATCCGTTCCGTAAGCAATCCCTTCCAGAATGGCCCGAAACACGTGCTCCGGCCTGTGGCGCAGGCTCAAGCCCCAGATGGCGCCCCTCAATCTGGGATCCACCAGTGGCGTACGGTTTCCCTGAAAAGAATCCAGAACAATCAGACCTTCAGATCCTGGAGGAATTTGCTGGGCCCTTTCATCCATCATTTCATAAAGTTTCTTGTCCAGTTTTCCGGCTTCCATGGCCTGAACGCCCAGGAAATGGGTTCCGAACCATTTTAAAATGGACCCGGTGGAAATCTGGCCCCCTTCCACGGTATACTGGCCCCGGATCACACTGTTGGGGTAGGTGCCGAAGATCCCTTTTTTATGAAAGGCCTTGGGCGACATGCCCAGATGGAGGTGGGATGAGCCGGTAATAAAGGCCAGCCGGCCGGGCGCAATGACATTGAGTCCCACCATTCCCACAAAAGCGTCAGCGCCGCCTTCCGCAACAATGGTCCCTTCTTTCAAGCCCAGCTCCGAAGCGGCCGAGCGGGTGAGCTTCCCCACCGGGCGATCCATGTCCAGAACGTTATTGGGAAATTTCCGAATCAGGTCTCCCAGCCCTATGGTCTCATAGAAATCTTCGGGAAAACCGCCTTTTTCATCATCATAGTACCATCGGACCGAGGCATTATTGATGCTGGCGGTCCTTTCGCCGGTGAGGCGGTAGTTCAGGAAATCCTGATACTCACATGCGGTGGCGGCTTTCTCATAGATGTGCGGCTCGTTTCGTTTGATCCAAAGGGCCTTGCAGGGCATCCACTCAGCGGATACATTTCCATAGCCATTGTATTTGAGAGCCTCGTGTCCGGTTTCCGCGATAAACCGGGCCTCTTCGGCCGCACGTACATCCATCCACAGAAGTGCCTTTCGAAGGGGCATCATGTTCTCATCCAAAAACAGCACCGTACAGCAGGTGGTATCCGCACAGATCCCTTTGATTTCCCCAGGGTCCGCCTGGCTGCTTGCCAAAAGATCGGCCATGGCGTCCTTCAGTGAGTTCCACCATGCTTCCGGGTCCTGTTCAGCCCATCCGGAATGGGGATGAAACGTCTCATAGGCGCTGCTTTTACTCATCAAAAGACGTCCCTCTAGATCAAAGAGGCCGACGCGAATGGATTCAGTGCCGCCGTCAATGCCAATAACATAAGGGCCTTTTTGCGTGCTCATGACATGTTTTCTCCTAAACCAGCTAAACTAGCATTTTTTTCATGACGCCGGCCATGGACCGAGCAAAATGCTGAATCGTCGCGATGCCTTCCTTGTCCTCTTCTATGTCGCGTTTTCCAGCGGATCCGGCCATGGCGATGTTCCAGTAGGTCGATCCGACCACCATCATGTCATTTACGAAATACCATAGAAGGAGTTGGGCCAAGGTGAAATTATGGCCGGCCCGTCTGGCAACAACGATGGGACCGCCGATTTTCCCTGAGAAGAATTCATTTCGGTTGCGTTGAACGTATGCCGCGCGGTCCAGAAGACTCATCAATTGCGGCGTGGCGCTGCCGAAATAGACGGGGGAACCCAGAATGATGCCGTCAGCGTCTCTCATGGTTTGAAAAATCGGTTCAAAATCGTCCCCTTCAGTGGCACATTTTAAGGTTTTCTTGCACTTAAGGCATCCGATGCACGGTTTGATCTCCTTGTTCCTTAAATGCACCAGTTCGGTGTCTATTCCGTTTTCCTCCAGAATTCCAAGGGCCTCTTTGGCCAGATAAGTGGTATTTCCGATTCTGGGGGATCCGACGATGGCGATCGCTTTCATGGGTTTTTCTCCCACCTCAAGGTTGTATGGTCAGCGCGTCATAGAGGTCATACCGGGATGACGCCGGAGGACCGGGAACCGGAAACCGCCTAAGAGCATTTAGGTCACTTTACGGTAATACAGGTAGAGTCGGTCAGGTGACAGACCTTGTTGGAAACGCTTCCCATAAGGAGCCCCTTAACACCCCCAAGCCCCCTGTTTCCCAAGAAAATCCAGTCAACGTCGTTATCCCGGGCAAATGCCGTGATGTTTTCCGCGGCATCCCCCTCCTGGATAATGGCATGGACCTCTTTTACGCCGCTCATTTTGGCCTTCTCTTCCAACTTCTTGAGAATGCGGTTTCCGATTTCATTGAAAATAAGATATTCCGGGGGGTCTTCAATTTTTTCGACGCTTGCGTACTTCCTGATCTCTTCCGGAATCTCCACTTTGTCCACCACATGAAGCAGATACATCTCGCTTTCATACTTCAGCGCCACGTCAATGGCATAGTCCACGGCCTTTAACGAGTGTTCGGAGCCGTCTACCGCAACCAGAATTTTTTTTATCATGGGGCTTCTCCTTATTGTCTTAGTATTGTTTGGATAAAACCGCATCCCAGAGCAGATTGCGGTTTCTGATGGCTTTCTGGGGATGCCTGACCGCCAGCATTGTGAACAGCACGTCAACCACGGCAAAATGTTCGATCCTGGACGCCAGCATATCGTCCCGGAATCTCGTGTCCATTGACCTCACCGATATGTTGATGTCGACGATCTTCCCGAAATATGAACGCGTCTTATTTGTGACGCCGATGCAGGTGGCTCCACGGTCTTTGGCAACAAGGGTTGCTTCTATGATGTCCCTGGCATTTCCGGACCGTGAAAATCCCAGCATGACATCCTTTTTGGTCAACTGAGCTGCCCTCATGGCCTGGAAGTGGGTGCCGGTAACGGCCTCCGTCATGATCCCGAAGTGCCCTAATTTTGCCGCGGCAAATTCCGCCGTCATGGCGGACATGCCAAGGCCCGATACCAGAACTTTCCGTGCGTTCTTGAGTGCTTGATAGGCACGCTCCAATTCGTTGTAATCGAGTATTTTGAGGGTATCCTGCAGTATTTCAATGGTTCTGTGAAAGACCTTGTGGGATAGGGTACTGGCATCGTCCGTCTTTTTAACGTTGTCAGTGTAGTTCTTTTTGGGTTCAATCAGGTCCCTCGCCAGTGATATCCTAAAATCCTGGAATCCCCGATAGTCAATGGCCCGGCAAAACCGGAAAACAGTGGTTTCACTGACTTCGCTGGCCACGGCTACCTCTGAGATGGTCATATCCAGCACTTTTTCAGGATTCTGAAGGATGAATTCTCCAACTTTTCGTTGTGCTTCATTAAGGGAGGGCAGAAAGGAGCTGACTCTGAGAAGACAACCGGATGTTTTCAAGGAAAGACTCCTAGGCTATATTTGGCCATTTGATAATCCCCATTTTTGGGAAAGAGTATAAAGGAAACTGCAATCATTTTCCATGAAAATAAAAATGAATTCTCTTCCTGTCAATTAAGAAAAATCTTTTCTCCATGTTTAGGTGCCACTTCTTGAATTTTTGAAAATCAATCAGCCCCAAACAGAAAGACCAAAGGAGTATTTTTCATAGGGTCCGATCAAGAATTGAGCCTGGCAGAGAAGGCATTGCTTGTATGTGGGAAAGAATAAAAGCCTTTTAATATTAGTATGTTAATTTTCTATGACGAAAACAGCCTAAAGGTCGGAAATTTTCGCTTTGGCTTTTGATGGCTTTGCAAGGGCTTAATTTCAGAAAAAAACGATTTACAGAAAAATCGAATTATGAAGAAAACTTCTTTTTATTCTTGACATAAAATGATCCTCTATTTTATGTTGAGAGTCTCTCAAAACCGTGGGTTAAAGATGGCGAGGAGGGCCTCTAAATGAAAAAAAGACCGTGGCTTTTTCTATTGCCCGTGCTGATTCTGGTCTCCATCAATGCATTCATTCCTCTTATGACGGTGGTTAATTATTCACAGCTGTTCCTCTTTGCCGGGTCTGCGCCGGTTTTTTCGGGTATGGAAAATTACGTGCAGGTGCTGACGGATCCGCTTTTTCATGGGGCCCTTGGCCGGCAGTTGATTCTCAGCTTTCTGATATTGATGATTCAGATCCCTTTGGGCATTTTCCTGGCCATGAGAATGCCCACCAAAGGCCCCATGGTAGCCTTGACGCTGGTATTGATGGGTATTCCCCTGCTGGTACCACAAACCGTGGTTGCCTGCATCTGGCGCCTCATAACCCAGGCGGACATCGGCATACTGCCGAAAATCCTTGCCTTCTTTCATTACAACTACGACGTAGCCCTGAATCCATTTGATGCCTTTACGACCATCCTGATCGTGGATGTGTGGCACTGGACGCCCCTGGTCATCCTGCTCTGCTATGCGGGGCTGATGGCCATACCAAAACAGTATTATGCCGCCGCGGACATCGACGGTGCATCCAAATGGAGAACCTTTCGGTATGTAACCCTGCCGAAACTGAAGCCGTTCCTCGTCATTGCCGTGCTGCTCCGTTTTATGGATTCTTTCTCCATTTATACGGAACCGATGATTATGACGGGCGGCGGTCCCGGTAACACCACAACCTTTCTGAATCTCTTTGTGGCACGAAAGGCTGAAACCTATGAGTTGGGTTATGCGGGAGCCGTATCATTGATTTATCTATTGATCGTTGTGAGCATCTGCTTCGTGTTTTTCCAGATTATGATGAACACCGGAGAGGGGGAGGCAAAATGAAAAGAAAACCGATTGCTCTTACAATCTACCTTATCCTCTTGTTTTTGCCCATATACTGGATGCTCATTACTTCCTTTAAAACGGATCATGAAATCATGAATCGAACCACCCTCTTCCCCATGACGTTTACCCTGGATAACTACAAGCAGATATTCACCGTTGACATGTGGCGGGACAGCTTCCTGAATTCCATCATCTTTGTCTGCCTGAATGTGGTGATTACCGTTGCCGCGGCCGTTCCGGGCGCATACGCTTTTTCCAGATGGAAATTCATGGGGGATAAACACCTTTTCTTCTGGCTATTGACCAACCGGATGGCGCCTGCTGCTGCCTTTATGCTGCCGTTTACCGAACTCTACGGCTTTATGAGGCTCTTTGATACACATTTTGCCGTTGCCCTGGCTCACTGCCTGTTCAACATCCCGCTGGCCGTCTGGATTCTGGAAGGATTCATGTCTGGAATTCCCAAAGAGCTTGACGAAACCGCTTTTGTGGACGGTTACAGCTTCGGGAAGTTTTTCATAAAGATCTTCTTTCCGTTGGTAGCGCCGGGAATCGGGGTTGCCGCGTTTTTTGCCTTTACTTTCAGCTGGATTGAACTGGCCATCGCAAAATCCTTGACAGCCAGTGTTGCCAAGCCGATCGGTGTCACCATAACGGTTGCCATGGGGGCCGAGGGCGTTCAATGGGGTCTGCTGGCCGCTGTCGGCGTATTGACACTTATTCCGGGAGCCGTTGTGGTCTATTTTGTCAGAAATTATATCGCAAAGGGTTTCGCTTTGGGGAGGGTATAAAAGATGCTCGAAAACGCCCCGGATTTTCTGTACTGGATGTATTGGACCTATCCAAGCATCATTTTTTTCGGAGGAATCTTCCTGGCAATTCTCAGCCTGGGGATATGGTACCGGCGGTCTCCCAGCATCCCCAGAAAAGGGTTCCTGCCCATTGAAACCACCAGGGGAGACCGGCTCTTCATTGGCATCATCTCAAGCATTTTCATCTATCTGATCTGGCTGGTCATCTTCAAGGAGAGCTTGCTCATCATCGCGACCATCATCGTCGTCCTATGGTTTATTCTGCTTGCATGGAAAGGCTAAAATTTCCGGGGTGTTGCGTTTTTTTACCACCCCGTGAATCTGCTAACACCCGAAAAAGGAAAGGAGGTGAGAACTGGGTCGCCATCGAGCGAAGGTGAAGGGAACTAGGACCTGGGCAATGTAAAAGAGATGCATTCCGGAGGTGCTAATTGAATCTCAAACGAATCACAGGGTTCCACAGTTGGAGGAGAAAGCTCATGAAAAGGAGTATGTGTATTTTTCTATCGTTCGTATTCGGGATTACTTTTTGTTTTGTCGCATCGGCCGTTGCAGATGATGCGGCAATCGAAAAGTGGCTCAAGGAGTTTCAGCCGTCGGCAATTGATAAAGCTGCGCAAAAAAAAGAGCTCAAATGGTTTGCCGATGCGGCAAAACCTTATAAAGGGGTGAAAATCAAAAGTTGTTCGGAAGGCCTCACAACCCACAACTACGAAAAGGATGTACTGGCCAAGGCGTTTAAGGAAATCACAGGCATCGAGGTGACGCACGAGATTATTGGCGAAGGCGAGGTTGTTGACAGAATAGCGCGGCAGATCCAGACAAGAAGGAAGATTTTTGATGCCTTCATCAATGACGCCGATTTGATCGGATATCACCTGCGGACGAACGGCGTTTTGAACCTGACGGAATACATGAAAGGCGAGGGAAAAGACGTTACCAATCCGTATCTCGACCTGGAAGATTTTCTCAACCTGGAGTTTGGCCAAGACTATGACGGAACCCAATATATGCTGCCTGACCAGCAATTCGCCAATCTGTATTGGTTTCGTTATGACTGGTTCACCAATCCCAAATTCAAGAAGGAGTTCAAGGAAGTCTACGGATATGAACTTGGGGTCCCCATAAACTGGGCCGCCTACGAAGATATCGCGGAGTTCTTCACCGGCAAAGAGATTGATGGCCAGAAAGTCTACGGGCACATGGATTTTGCAAAGAAATCGGTGGATCTGGGCTGGCGGTTTACGGATGCGTGGTTATCCATCGCCGGGGCCTCTGATTTGGGCCTTCCCAACGGTCTGCCGGTGGATGATTGGGGTATTCGGGTGGAAGACCGCATTCCGGTGGGCGCATCGGTGGAAAGGGGCGGCGCAACAAACAGCCCCGCAGCCGTCTACGCCTGCCAGAAATTCGTCGATTGGGTCAAAAAGTACGCACCGCCCTACGCGGCCTCAATGACCACCTATGAAGCGCAGCCGGCCGTTGCCAGGGGCAATGTGGCGCAGTGTGCATTCTACTACATTGCCTTTCTGTCGGCACCCGGTTTTAAGAAAGCCCCCATGATTGATGAAAACGGCAAACCGGTTTGGCGCGTTGCTCCGACGCCCCACGGAAAATACTGGAAAGAGGGTATGAAAGTGGGATATCAGGACGCGGGGAGCTGGACCATACCGAAAGCCAGCGTCAAGGGAAAACAACGGGCCGCCGCATGGCTCTGGGCCCAATTCTGTACATCCAAGACCGTGTGTCTGAAAAAGTTCCTGGTGGGAAATACGCCCATTCGGAAATCCACTGTTTTCAGTGACTACCTGGCCGAAAGAGAAGAAGACTTCGGTGGCGTCCTAACATTCTACAAATCCCCCATGGAACAGATGTGGACGGATTCGGGTCCCAATGTTCCCCATTACCCGGTGCTGGCGGAACAATGGTGGCAGAATATCGCCCCGGCCATTTCCGGAGAAATCACCTGCCAGGAGGCCATGGATCGTGTGGCCTACGCCATGGACGACCTCATGGGGAAAATGCGTTTGGCCAAATTCTCTCCGAAACTCAATCCCAAGCAGTCAAGGGAGCACTGGTTAAACCAGCCCGGGGCACCTTGGCCTGAAATCAAGGGACGAGAGACGCCAAAAACAGTGGACTATGACGAGCTGATCAAACAGTGGAAAAGATGATTGGCGCTTTTAAAGTCTAACCGCTAAACAAGGGGAAGCGCTTGCAAAAGCGCTTCCCCTACAAAATACAGGATGGAGCACCCATGCGTTCTGAAATAGGAGGGAAAACACGATGAAAGCAATATTTATGACCGCTGTAGGTGAACCGGACGTACTGAAACTGGAAAATGTCCCTGATCCGATCCCCGGTGATCAAGATTTGCTGGTTCGGCTCAAATGTGCTGGGATCAACCCCCTGGACTGGAAAATGCGGAAAAAGGGAACCCGGTATCCGGATCGGCTTCCGTCCATATTGGGGTGCGATGGTGCCGGTGTGGTGGAAAGGACAGGCGCCAAGGTGTCCAGATTCAAAAAGGGCGACGAAGTGTATTACTGCCATGGCGGGATCGGTGATCATCCGGGAAACTATGCGGAACTTGCAACCATTAATGAGATGTATGCAGCCCCGAAACCAGCCGCCATCACTTTTGCGGAGGCGGCGGGGGCGCCGCTGGCATTGATAACCGCATGGGAATCACTCCATGACCGTGCCGGCATTAAATCGGGTCAGACGGTGTTGATTCATGGTGGATCAGGCGGCGTGGGGCATCTGGGGATCCAGCTCGCCAAAGCCGCCGGCTGTAAAGTTTGCACGACCGTGGGCAATGAAAAGAAAGCCGAATTTGTTCGCGGCCTGGGCGCCGATAAGGTGATCCTCTACCAGGAGCAGGACTTTGTTCAAGAAGCCCTTAAATGGACCCAAGGGGATGGTGTTGATGTGGTCTTTGATACCGTAGGAGACCAAATCTTTGCTAAAAGCCTGGAGGCTGTCCGGTATTATGGGGACCTGGTGACCATACTGTCACCGCCCGCGGAAATGAATTGGGGTGTCGCAAGGGTTCGGAACATTCGGGTGAGCTTTGAGTTGATGTTGACGCCCATGACCGAGGACCTGGCGTCAGGCAAGCAACATCACGGGGAAATCCTGGAGAAATGTGCGCGATTGTTTGACGACGGCATGCTGAAAATTCACATCGACCGAACATATCCACTGGATGAGGCCGCTAATGCCCACGCCTTTTTAGAATCGGGATCGGCAACGGGAAAGGTGGTCCTCGAGATCGCCTAAAGACGGTCAGGCGATTGCCCGGATGGCGTTTGGGAAAGGGCCTGGAACCGCTGATCCATTAGGCTCGAAAGGCGCCCTTTCGTGATAAGGAGATTGCTCAATGAAAGCCGCAGTGTATAACCGGGACAAAAGACGTCCGGAAGTCATTGAAGT
Source organism: Thermodesulfobacteriota bacterium (assembly GCA_028278625.1). Next base: position 14,120 of record JANQDY010000019.1, on the reverse strand, counting down.
CCCTGTTCCCGAGATTGCCGACGACGAGGTCCTGTTGAAACCGATGGCTGTCGGCGTCTGTGGTAGTGAGGTGATAAGTTCCAATGTGGCGGGACCCGGAAGTTTCGGGCACGAGCCGGCGGGCATCGTTATAAAAGCAGGATCGAGGGTCAAAAACGTCAAAGAAGGGGACCGGGTCTTTGTTCATCACCGCGTGGCATGTCATGTATGCCGTCATTGTCGCAGGGGATCCTACACCATGTGTGAACGATACAAGGAATACGGTTTTGACCCCGGTGCCTATGCCGAGTATACGCGTGTGCTTTCCCGTCATGTTGCACTGGATACCATAAAGTTGCCTGAGCATATCAGTTTTGACGAAGGGTCCCTTATTGAGCCGCTGGCAACTGTCTTAAGAGCGGTCAAAAGATCGCGCATCCAGCCTGGCGATTCGGTCCTGATCATCGGAGCAGGTTTCGCGGGGCTGGCGGCGCTTCAGATCGCCAGGGTTTTTGGCGCCGGTCTGGTGGGAATTTGTGATTTGGTGGATGAAAAACTGGCGATTGCCAAAGAATTGGGGGCTGATCTCATTATCAACTCAAAAAAAGAAGATGTTCTTGAAAGCTATAGGACCGCCAACAACGGTAGAAAGGCGGATACGGTAATGGTTATTCCGGGCAGTATCGCTGCTTTGGATATGGGCATTAGATCAACGGAAAAGGGCGGAACCGTTATGCAATATGGGGTCAGCGAGAGTGACCAGAGGTTTTCTTTCGCCCCTTTTGACTTTCTCCACAAGGAGATAACCTACGCAACCAGCTATTCATCCTCCCCCATCGATACAAAGGAAGTTGCGAAATTCCTTTTCCTTGGCAGAATAAAGGGCCTTCCCCTCATCAGCCACCACTTTATGCTGGATCAGATCGAGGAAGCCCTTCTGTTGAAGAAAAGGGCGGTCGATTCCATCAAAATCCTCGTTCACCCCAATATTCAATAGGTGAACCAAATGCGTCAGGTAAGCATTATGAAAAAGGGATATCTGTTGGGGATCGTAAGTTGGGAGGGGGGACTTATTCAATTGAGAGTGACATCGGGGATGTGATCTTATGGGCATTATTGTTGAAAATATTTCCAGATCCTACGACGGTAAAAAAGTATTAAACGATATTTCACTAGAGATTGGTAATGGTGAATTCGTTACCTTTCTCGCACCGACGGGAGAAGGAAAAACGACACTTTTAAGAATCATTGCAGGTGTTGAAAGGGCGGATGGCGGCAGGATCTATTATGATGATCGTGATGTGACCGACCTTCCGGTTCAGAAAAGAAACATCGCAATGGTTTACCAATGGTTTGTCAACTATCCTTCAATGAGCGTGTTCGATAATATTGCTTCGCCTTTGAGAATTTCAAAGCAGAAAAGGACGGAAAGAGAAATCAACAGGATCGTTCAGGAGACCGCCGAACTTTTGCGCATTGATCGCATCTTGCACCACTACCCGTCGGAAATAAGCGGCGGTCAGCAGCAACGGCTTGCAATTGCAAGGGCATTGGCCAAAGGCTCGGACTATATCTTTCTGGACGAGCCGTTGACAAATCTCGATTACAAACTTCAAGAGGAACTGCGGGCCGAATTGAAAAACATCTTTTCAAACAAGAAGAAAGGGGCCGTGGTATTTGCAACACCCCAGCCGGTAGAGGCTTATGCGCTATCCACCTCGGTAGGGTTCTTGCATGACACCCGACTGATGCAGTATGGTCCCGTTGAAGAGGTGTACCACAATCCGGCTTTTGTGGAAGTGGGTGCCTATTTCAGTCATCCGAGCATGAATGTTTTCGAAGCCCGTCGGGTCGAAGAAGGAAACAGGGTCTTGCTGGCTGTTACGGACCGGTTAAAGGTGGACGCCAGCGGTTTAAGGAACAGCCTCAAAAAGAAAGGCTACTACATTGGGATCCGTGCCCATGCGCTCAGCACGGAGAAGGAGGAAGAGACATGGCTCCCGATCCCGGCCAAAGTCGAGTTGGCGGAGGTGGTGGGTTCTGATACGGAATTGCACCTGAACCACCAGGGAATTTCCATGGTGGCAGCGCTTCAGGGGGTGGGGACCTATGAGCTTGACCGGGAGATTACCGTTTTCCTGGACCCGTCACGCTTTTTCATCTTTGACAAAGAATCGGGGAAGCTCATCGGAAAGACCCATTCGGATCCGCTAAGGAGTGACCATGGCAACAATTGAACTGAAAAACATCAGCCATTCTTACATGCTGGGCTATCGTGACGATTTACCGGCCGATCAAGCCATTGATGACAGTTTCGTGATCAAAGAATTGGATTTGACCTGGAATGATGGAACGGCGAACGCCCTTTTGGGCCCTTCCGGTTGCGGCAAAACAACCATTCTCAATATCATTTCAGGTCTTCTCCGTCCAACCATGGGAAGTGTTCTTTTTGATGGCAAGGAAGTCTCTCCGCTCAAGGCAAGGGAACGGCACATCGCCCAGGTTTTTCAATTTCCCGTGGTGTATGATACCGTAAGTGTCTATAAGAATCTGGCGTTTCCTCTGGAAAACGCCGGGGCATCCAGGAAGGAGACAGACAAAAGGGTTAACGAGATCGCTGAAATTCTGGATTTGAAACACATCCTGAGTGTTTCGGCGGGCAAGATAACCCAGGCGGAAAAGCAGAAAGTCTCCCTTGGCCGCGGATTGGTACGGAAGGACACGGTGGCGATTCTTTTTGATGAGCCGTTAACGGTCATAGACCCCAAAGAGAAGTATGTTTTGAGACGAAAGCTGAGGGAAGTCCAGAAGCTCTTGAAGATAACCATGATCTATGTGACCCACGATCAGCACGAGGCCCTCACTTTTGCTGACTTGGTTACCGTGATGAAGGACGGAGACGTTATACAGACCGGGACACCCGAAGAACTGCACGGGGAGCCCGCAAGTCCTTTTATCGGGTACTTTATTGGCAGTCCCGGAATGAATCTTCTCGATTTTTCCCTGGATAAGGAAGCATCCAGCTTTATATTCAAGAATTTCTCCATTTCCGTTGACAAAGGGATGTTATCACGGCTTAATGAAAACGGGGAACAGTTCACCATGGGCATCAGACCTGAATTCGTTGAGGTGAACGACAGGGAACAAGAGGGGTGGCTGCCGTGGAAGGTGGCCCTCGTTGAAAAGACCGGCAGCTATAACATTCTAACCCTCCTATGCAACGACACCGAGATTAAAGCCAGGGCCCCCGAAAACCTGGTCCCCGCAATCGGGGACACAATCTGGACGAATTTCCCGGAAGATAAAAGGAAGATTTTTCAAGGGGACAAGAGAGTTTTCTGACAATGGATCACCGGGATCTTTTTGGAAAAACCATTGCATGTGAATGCGGAAAGGTGCATCGTGTCAAACCGCTGACGGTGGTATATTCAGAAGATGCCGTAAGGCAATTGCCGGAAACGGCTGACGCATTTGATTTGGGACCCAGGGTTGCCGTGCTGATGGATGTTCGCACAAAGGCGGTGGCGGGAGACCCCATTGTCGGCGTGCTTGAAGGAGCCGGTTTTGAAACGGATCGACTGCTTGTGTCGGACCGTCCGGATGGGGCCTGGCCCGTCTGCGATGACATCACCCATGATGGGATAGAACGCCGAATGGGTGGGGTGGACTGGATTCTCACCGTTGGAAGCGGCGTCATCAATGACTTGGGAAAATGGGTGGCAGGTGACCGTGATATCCCTTTCTTGAGCTTTGCCACGGCGGCCAGCATGAACGGTTACGCCTCCGCCAATGTTGCCCCAACCATTAAGGGTATGAAAAGCCTCACCTTTGCAAAATCGCCCTTGGCGGTCTTCTCCTGTCCCAGTGTTCTTCGGAAAGCGCCTTACACCCTTACAACGGCGGGGCTCGGCGATGTTCTGGCAAAGAGCGTCAGCACCACCGACTGGTACATGAATCATCTGCTGTTTGAAGACCATTTCTGCGCGAGATCAGCCGGGCTGATCAGTGAAATAGAATCCCTCTATCTTTCCTCTCCCGAAGGATTGCCAAAAGGCGATCCAAAGTCCTTTGAGGCGCTTTTCCATGCGTTAATACTGACCGGTGTTTCCATGAACATGGCTGAGACCTCCGCTCCCGCCTCAGGTGCCGAGCACCTGATTTCCCATTCTCTGGATATGCAGGATGCCATAGACGGTAAAACCGGAGACCTTCACGGCCGCCAGGTGGGTTTGGGGACCGTAATGATGGCGGCTCTCTATGAAAAGGTGCTCCATGCGGATTCCCCAACGTTCAAGGTGCCCCGGAAAATGGCGGCCCCATCCTTTTGGGGCCCTCTCAAGAAGGTGGTGGAGGAGAACTTCCGCGGGAAATCCGACAGACTGCCCCTTGCAATTAAAAGACTGAAGGGGAAGGGTGCGTGGGATCAATTGCGGGATGCGCTTGCTCCAAAGCTTCATTCACCCGAAACCCTTCGAACCTGTCTCGCCCGGGCCGGTGCCGCCGTAACGGCACAAGACATCGGCTGCAGCAAAGATCGATTGCTTCATGCACTCCTGCACGCCCACGAAATCCGTCCCCGCTTCACGGTTCTGGATCTGGCCTACCTCATGGGAATCATGCCCGCTGCCGCAGAGGAATTGGTGGGAGAGTGGGCTTGAAGACCTAGAATCCATGAAACCTGGGCCGCAAACACCGGGATGCCTTTTGACCTTTGGGCCATTATAGGCCATAATGCTACCAAAAGAGGAGGCACCTGGTTATGGAAAAGGCTCATTTTGCTTCCGGGGCCTGTTGGTGGCTCATTTTGGTTTTTACCCTTCTCGGGTGGCGTTCCCTATGCCCTGCTCAAACGACCTACTATGTTCGAATGGACGGCGGCACGGCCACCCAGTGCACGGGCCTGTCTGATGCTCCCTATTCGGGTTCCGGAATTGGCAAGGCATGTTCCTGGGCCCATCCCTTCTGGGGGCTTGATTCATCGGGCAACTGGAAGATCTCAGGCGGCGATACCCTTATCATCGGCCCGGGCGATTACCGCATGGGGCTGGGGGCTCCCAACACCGGTTGGTGCCATGGGGAAGGGGCTTTTGACTGTCATCTTCCGCCGCTCCCCTCCGGCCCGGATGCGGCTCACCCCACGGGAATCCTGGGAGCGGGCTGGAACCAGGGGTGCGTTGATGCACCGGAATTGTGGGGTGCGGAAAGGCCCTGGCAGATTCTGAACCTGGACGGGACTTCCAACGCGGTCATCCAGTGCCTGGAGATCACGGACCACTCGGAATGCGTGGAGGGCCATCCCGATTTGTCAGTCCAATGCCAGAGAAATACCCCGCCTTTCGGGAACTGGGCCAGCGCGGGGATCTACGCCGCGGACGCCTCAAATATCCTTCTGAAAGATCTCAACATACACGGGCTGGCCTCCCATGGGGTCTGGGCCGGCCGGCTTTCGGACTGGACCGTTATGAACGTACGGATTGCCGGTAACGGCTGGGTGGGCTGGGATGGAGACGTCGATCATAGCGGAGGGGGCAGCGCCTGTACCGGCGAAATGATCTTTCGCAGTGTTACGGTGGAATGGAACGGATGCGGAGAGACCTATCCCGGGCAAACCCCCCACGGTTGCTGGGCCCAGACGGCCGGAGGGTGGGGGGACGGTGTGGGCCTCAATACCACGGGCGGAGACTGGCTCGTGGAGGACAGCATCATCAGGAACAACACCTCCGACGGCCTGGATATGCTCTATGTGCGACTCGATCCTTCCAACATTCAAATCAAAAGAACACAGGCCTATGGAAATGCGGGAGATCAGATCAAGGTAAACGGTCCCGGCAGCATCGAAAACAGCCAGATAACCAGCAACTGCGGGTTCTTTGAAGGAAAATCCTTCACCTATCATGTGGACAACTGCCGCGCCGGCGGCAGCGCCCTGGCCCTCAACCTGAGAAAAGGGAACCGGGTTTCGGTCATCAATTCCACCATTGCGGGACAGGGGGATTGTCTCTGCCTTGTGGAATGTGACGGTGGAGACTGCAAGGGGAGCGAAACACTCATCGTTCAAAACAACATTTTCATGGGCCATAAGGAATTCGGGACCCCTTCGGACAGGGCCTGTTATATCTGGTTTGAGCCGAGTGTTTTTGGTACGGTCAACGCGGATTACAATGTGGTCTTTGACACCAAGATCGGAAACGTGGCGCTCGCTTCCCATGACCTGAACCAGAATCCTCTGGTTGTTGATGCAAGCCTTGAAACCTTCGACGGCCGCCTTCAACCGGGAAGCCCGGCCATGGACAGCGGTGTCCCGGTGGGTGGTCTCGGAGGACTTGTGCCCGACCATGATCTGGAAAACGTTCCCCGTCCCGCCGGTTCGGGTGTGGACAGGGGGGCATATGAAAGGGCCGTGGGCTGTCCCCCCTGTTCCGGGGCCGCCCCGTGTGTGGAGAATTGGACGTTCCCCGCGGGCAGTGACTGCATCTGCAGGGGAACGGTCTCCATCACCGTCGGACCGAACGTAACCGTGGCGAACGGGGCCTCCGTCACCTTTCTGGCGCCCATGGTGACCATCGAATCCGGGCTCCATACAGAGACTGGCGCAACCATCCGCATCAGACAGCCGTGAATCCCCGGGGTTGAAATTAAAAGCGTTTTTAGGGCTTATTCTCCCGCCAGCAACAATTCTGATTCCTTCACAATATTCTCCACGGAAAAGCCGAAGGTTTCAAAAAGGGCTTTTGCCGGCGCGGAGGCACCGAAACCCTCCATGGCGATGATTTTGCCGTGGCTACCGGTGTAGCGTTCCCAACCGAGGGGACTTCCGGCCTCTACCGCGATGCGGGCGGTAACACCGACGGGAAGGATTTTGTCCCGGTATTCCGGGTGCTGCGCCTCAAAAAGCTCCCAGGAGGGGATATTCACAACACGGGCCCCGATGTTCTTTTCCTTCAGCTTATCATAGGCTTCCACAAGGAGGTGCACTTCAGCACCGGTACCCATCAAAATAATATCCGGTTTGCCGTTTTCGGCATCCGCCAGAATATAGGCGCCCTTTTGAAGACCGTCGGCCGGCGCATAACGGGTCCGGTCAATGACCGGCAGGCCCTGACGGCTCAGAACAATGGCGCAGGGACCCTTTTTGTTTGTCAAGGCCACATTCCAGGCTTCAACGGTTTCCTGGGCGTCGGCCGGCCGAAGGACCGTCATATGGGGGATGGCCCTTAAAGCGGCCAGGTGTTCAATGGGCTGATGGGTGGGGCCGTCTTCGCCCAGGCCTATTGAGTCATGGGTAAACACGTAGATGACCGGCAGTTCCATAAGCGCCGCCAGACGTATGGCCGGGCGCATATAGTCCGAGAATACCAGAAACGTGCCACCGTAGGGAATCAGGGCCTTGCTGAGTGCCAGACCGTTTAAAATGGTGCCCATGGCATGCTCTCTGATGCCGAAACGGATGTTGGACCCGTTTTCCGTTTTAAACTCCCCAAAATCCTTCACAAAGGTATTGTTGGAAGGGGCCAGGTCCGCCGAACCTCCGATAAGTCCGGGCAGATGGGGTTTTACAGCCGCCAGAACCTGCCCCGAGGCCTTCCGGGTGGCGATGTTCCCCTGCTCCGGTGAAAACCGGGGCAGGTCGCTTTCCCAAAGGGAAGGATCCGTTTCCCCGTGCATGGCCTCCCATTGGGCCGCCAGTTCCGGATACGCCTTCCGGTATTCGGCATAGAGGGCGTTCCACTTCTCTTCCGTGTCTGAACCTCGATCCTTGGCCTTGCGGTAGAACGTGAGCACATCCTCGGGGATCAGAAAACTCGGCGTTTCGGGCCAGCCACAGTTCTTTTTGGTGAGCCGGACTTCTTCCTCACCGAGCGGGGAACCGTGCGCATCCGGGGTGTCCTGCTTGTTTGGGCTTCCCCAGGCAATGTGGGTTCTGGCGATTATCAGCGACGGCTTTGAATTTTCGGTTCGGGCGTTTTCCATGGCCCGGCTGACACCGGGCAGATCATAGCCGTCCACCTTTTGTACATGCCAGTCGTAAGCCAGAAAACGCTTTGCCACATCCTCACTGAAGGTAATATCCGTATCCCCTTCAATGGTGATGTGGTTATCCAGGTAGATGTAGATAAGCTTCCCCAGCCCCAGGTCACCTGCCATGGAAGCGGTTTCAGAGGAGATTCCCTCCATCATGTCACCGTCACTGACCAGGGCGTAGATGTGGTAGTCGACCAGGGGAAATTCCGGCTTGTTGAAAATGCCGGCCAGATACCGTTCGGCCATTGCCATGCCGACCCCGGTGGCAAACCCCTGTCCCAGGGGACCGGTGGTGGTTTCCACCCCGGGTGCGCAACCATACTCGGGGTGGCCCGGGGTCTGGCTTTCCAGCTGCCTGAAATCCTTGAGCTGCTGAAGTGACAGATCATAGCCGGTCAGATGGAGCATGGCATAGAGGAGCATGGATCCATGTCCCGCCGAAAGCACGAAGCGATCCCGGTTGGCCCATTGGGGATTTTCCGGGTTATATTTCATGTTGCGCGTCCATAACAGGTAGGCCAGGTCAGAGGCCTCCATCGGCATACCCGGATGGCCCGAATTGGCCTTTTGTACGCCGTCAACCGCAAGAAAACGAATGGTATTGATACATTTCTTCTGAAATTCAACCGGTGTATCGTCCAGTCCTTTCCAGGTCTCCATGTTCATTGTTGGCTCCTCATTTGAACGTTGATTATTTTTTGCAGGTCCCCTTCATCATACAGTTGGTCACGAACTCCACCATTTCCTGTGTGACGTCGTGATGCTGCCTGGCCGTCTCAAGAAGGGCGGGGTGGCTGTTGAACTCTTCCACCGTGTAGCCGTCTTCCCTGTAGCCGCGCTCAAAATAGGGTATTTTCATGAGTTTGTCCATGACTTCCTGCGGGATGGGGTCATTGATCTGGTTGGTGAATTCAAGATGCTGACCGTCAAAGAGGAGCGCTTCCAGGAAATCCGGCGGGCAGGTGTAAACAATATCGGCACCGGCAATTTTTTCAAGATGCCAGGAACGCACAACGCCGTTCACCTTGGGGCTCATGCGAATGGAGCAGATTAGCATTTTTCCAGGGTATTCGGCATTTTCATCCACCAGCCGGCACGCCTTTTTGAAAACGGCGATCTCGGCCCAACGCTCGTCTTCCTCGGTCAAATCAATGCCCAGTTCCTCCGCTTCCTTCTGCATGTCGCCCAAGAGACCGAAACGGGTGCTCATGGCGGTAATCACCGAACGCCATTTACCCAAGTCCACTCCGTTGGCCTTTGCCTCTTTCATCCCTTCGGTGACGGCATTCATGCAGGCCACAAACTGGGGGATCACGAAGGAAAGGGTGTTGTTGGTGGGAATCCCTTTGGCGGTCATCTGCCGGATCGCCTCGTAACCTTCAGCGGTTCCGGGGACCTTGATCATAACATTGGGGGAGAGGGAATGGAGATCTTCGGCCTGGGCCACCATTTTCTCCACATCGTGACGGGCCCTGGGATCCACCTGACCCGAAAGAAAACCGCGCTTGTAATTTGATGCCTCAAAAAGCGGCATGTAAACTTCGGCGCCCCGCTTTACGATTTCCCGATAGGTGTCCCAAAAGACCACCTCGGCCGGTTTGTCTTTTTCAACCTTCATCTGGTCTTCGATCCATCCGGCCCAGTAATTGGGGTCGTCCTGCATGGCTTTGTGTGACAAAGGCGGATTGGTGGTAACCCCTCTAAAAAGGTTGCTTTCCGGATCACTCTCTTCATGGTAGAAGCGGTCCAGCCATTCGGTCATTTCTTCTTTGTTCTGGGCCTTGTCGATCATCTTCTGCCGCCAGCCGTCGAAGATGAGCGGTGAGGAATCCCACCAGATTTCAGACTCCGGATTCACTTCCCATAGTCTTTCAACAACACTTTTTGTCGCCATTTCTGATCTCCTTATTTCTGTTGAATGTTCATGTTAGGGCAGATATATATGTCTTCCCAGGGCGTTTCGCGCTGCCTCGGGAAGGGATTCACTGAGTGTGGGATGGGGGAAAGAGGCCCTTGCCAGATCTTCCAGGGTCGCCTCCATCTGAATGGCGAGCACCGCCTGCCCCGCCATTTCCGCCACATTGCTTCCTATAAAATGGGTGCCGAGCACTTCACCGTATTTTTTGTCCGCCACCACTTCCACGAGCCCTTCATTTTCGGAGAGAAGCATTCCCATTGGATTCATGCCGTAGGGGGCCGCGCCTGCCACAACATCGTATCCGGCTTTCTTGGCTTCTTTCTCCGTCAACCCCACACTGGCCACCTGTGGCTGGGTAAAAAGAACCCGGGTAAACGTTAATGGATTCATCTTGGCGCTTAGACCCATGGCATTTTCAGCCGCGACAATGGCACCTTCCGATGAATAATGGGAATAGTGGCGGTCCTGGGCGCCGGTGATATCACCAATGGCATAAACACCGGTGGCAGCCGTTTTCATGGTGCGGTCCACTTCCAGGTATTTTGCGGTTTCATCGAGCCCCACCGTAGAAAGACCAAGATTTCTTAAAGATGCTTCCCGTTCGATATAAACAACCCTGTCAACGTCGATGGTTTTGCTCCCTTTTTTGGCGTTGAGCGATACCTGAAAGCCTTTCTTCTCCTTTTTGACATCCGTGATAACCGCCTCTCGCAGAATTTCGATCCCTTCGGTCTTAAGGGTTTTATTGAGACGGGTTCGAATGGCCTTGCTTTCGTTTGCCAGGATTGATTTGTCCGGTGTGGCAAGGACCACTTTCTTTTGAAACCGATGTAGGAATTGGGCGATTTCCAAAAGCCAGGGACTGCTGCCATAAAGCAAGACCTTTCCGGGGAGTTCATCCAGTTCCAGCAATTGGTCGCTGTTGATGACCGCATCCGTTTGGCCGCCGGGAAAATCAGGGGTCACCCAGGCTGCGCCGGTGGCCAGAATGACGTTTTTGCACTCAATGGTTTTACCGTCCACATCGATTTTACCCTGGCCCGCCAGCTTTCCTCTGCCTTCAATCAGTTCGATGTTGTTCTTCCTGAGAGTGCTCGTGACACCCATGCGCATAAACTTAATCAGCTCTTCCTGCCGTTGCTTCAGTTCGGCATAATTTCGGTCAATTTTCTTGCAGTTGATGCCCAGCTTTTCGCCAAGAGATGACGCTCCCAGAACATTCGAGGCCAGCATAAAATGCCCGAAGGGGATACACCCCCTGTTCATACACAGCCCACCGAAGTTCCCGGCTTCCACAATACCCACATCCGCTCCCAGTTGACTTGCCCTGATGGCCGCGGGTACCCCCCCCGCGCCGCCTCCGATGACGATTACATCTTTCATAGATTTCCCCCATATGACAGTATTGTTAAGGTTCGATTAGGCTATATAGTACAATAATATGTTAATGTCAATATTCTAATTCAGAGAATCGGTGGGAAACGGTTGGAGCCCTTAAGCAGCATGGAATACGGCTTTTTGCCGCAATACCGTCCAATCAATGGGCCGCAGAAGCAGTTAAACCGGAATTGATGCTTTTGGGTCTTTTATTTGATACTATTTACGAGTATAATTTATTTCTGATCGAGTGTCCGCAGGCGATTTTTCCATCTTAGAAATGGCAACGTGAGGATCAACCCACAAATATGACTGTCAATGGTCGACACAAGAATTTATCCGAACCCTATTCCTTTGTTCATTGATATCCCGCTATCAACCTAAAAGATCATAAGAAATTCCGGCAAGTTCAATGCAAATGGATAGGACTTTCCACAATATTTTGAGCGGTTGATAGAAGACGGTAATGCAAGATATGAAACAGAAAATTCTGGTTGTTGATGACGAACTCTCCGGTATCGAAGCGGTGTCTGAGATACTGACGCGTGAAGGCTACGAGCCTCAACTGTTTACCGATTCGGCCGAAGCGTTGAAAGCCTTTCAAAAGGACCGATTTGTTCTGGCATTTGTGGATATCAGAATGCCTAAAATGAACGGTCTTGTGTTGGCTTCGCGGCTGAAGCAGATTGATTCAAGGCTGGAAGTGGTGTTCATGACCGGATACGGCAGTTTTGATAACGCCGTTGAAGCCATTAAGATCGGCGCTTACGATTACCTGCGTAAGCCCTTCGGTGCCAGCGAGATACGCATGTGTCTCCGTCGCTTCGAAGAACGACAATCGCTCATCCGTCGTCTGCGACACTCTGAGAGGCGTTATCACAGTTTGGTGCAGTGCCTCCCATCCATCATTTTCGCCATTGGAAACGATCTGGGGCTGGAATTCATCAATAGGGCGTGTCAAGCAGTTTTGGGCTATACACCGGAGGAGGCCACCCGGACCCCTGGTTGGCTTATCAGCATTGCCCATCCGGAAGACCGGGAACGCCTGAAAGAGTTGCTGAATTCCGCCATCAGATCCAAGAGGGCCCGATTTTCCACTGAATGTCGGTTTTTTCACAAGGATGGTTATGTGGTTCATGCCATGATGGCGTCAATTCCGCCGGATGCGGAATTCAAAGGATTGAGGGGCCAGATTATTGATATCTCAGACCGCATCGTACTGGAGAGGGCAAAGCTTTATGATGAGAATGTCAGGATCCTGGGAGCAATATCCGAGGAGTTGGCCCATGAAATTCGCAATCCGTTGATGGCTGTCGGTGGTTTTGCCAGAAGGCTGAAGCAAAAATTTCCGGACCTGATGGAGGGAGATATCATCCTCAAGGAATCTCAGCGCCTCGAAAATCTACTCAAACGTATTGTGGATTATCTACGCCCCATGGAGTTTGTTTGCAGGGATTATGAGACAAAGGAAGTGCTTGAGGAATGTCTTGAACTGTTGGCGCCGGAAATCACTGAACGGGGGTCCCGCCTGAAACTGGATCTGGCGCAGGACTTGCCCCCGGCTTACGTGGACAAAGAGATCCTTGCCCAGGTATTTACCGGTCTCACGTTGAACTTATTGGAAGAAATGAAACCGGGGGGCACAATTTTCGTGACGCGTTTTCAGAACCTGGGAAATGTGAATATCCGGTTTTCCGCCAATGCTGCCAGCGCTCCCAAGAAAAGTGTGGACAGGGTTCTGATACCTTTTGATGAATCCCGCCAAAAAACCGCACTTCCTCTTTGCAGCCGACTCCTGCGACAAATGGGCGGTTTCCTGTCCTTCTCCAGAGAATCATCGGAGATAAAGTTTACGGTTTCGCTTCCCACGAGACCAGGATAGAAGGAAAACGCTTATCCTACAACCGCCGGGTCAGGATTTCCCTCAAATCCTCATGATCCAGCGTCACTGGATGGTATTTCAAACCCGTTTGAGCGGTAATCCCGTCAAAATCCGCTTCCTTCAGGCCGAAGGCGGAAAGGCGCGGCAATTTCAGTTCTTCCGTCAACCGCTCAATCTCTTGGATGCAGAAATCCACGTAATAGGCCTCATTTTTCGATTCCGAGCCGGCAAAGCGTTTTCCCATGGCCGCATATTTGTGAAATGCGATCGAATCCTGCATGCCCAGATCCACGAGTTTTTTGACGGTGATGCGGTTGACCGCCGCCATGAGGGTGCCGCAGACAACACCGTGAGGAATGCCGAAAAGACTGCCCAGGGGTTGTGCAAAGCCGTGCACCGCACCCAGGCCGGCATTTGCCAGGTTGATGCCGGAAATGTATGCGGCATAAGCCATTTCAAACCGGGCCTCAACATTTTCGCCTTCCAAATACGCTTTTTCAATGGCCCCATGGATTCTTCCGATGGCATCGAAGCCGAGTGCGTCCGTAAACGGGTTCGCATGGGTTGAGAGATAAGATTCCACCAGTTGGGTAAAGGCGTCCATGCCGCTGGCTGCGGTGGTTTCAGGGGAACAGCTCACCGCAAGCGCGGGATCCACAAGGGCAATATTCGGAACGTAATTCATGTGGCGAAGGGATTTCTTGAATCCCTCCGGTCCATCCTGGGTGATCACCGCATTCCAGGTTGCCTCACTTCCCGTGCCGGCCGTGGTGGGTGCCGCAATGAGAGGGACTTTAAGGCCCGTTGGCAAGCGAGTTCCCACACCTTCCAGATAATCAATGATGCCTCCGTCGGACTTGAGCATGGCCGAAATGGCCTTTCCCGCATCGATGACACTGCCGCCGCCGATGGACACGACGCAGCCGATGATGTTTGATTGAT
>JANQDY010000276.1 GCA_028278625.1 Thermodesulfobacteriota bacterium | reverse complement strand
AAACTCAAAGAGATGGTTGTTATCCCTGTTTTGAGGGGACATCTGAGTTTTTCATAACACTTCTTGTGTTTTTTACACAGGATGCATTTTGTAACTGTTTAAAGTATTCGATTCTCGTGAAGCTTTCCCAGCAGTTTACCGATGCTTTCCTCCGCATTCCCTTCCAGTATCTCTCCCTGCCGCTTGAATTTGGGCGCAAAGGTTTTGATCACATGGGTAAGCGACCCTTCAAGCCCGAGGTCACGGGTCTGACAACCGATGTCCGCCGCGTTCCAGATATCGATTTTGGCTTTTTCCCCGCATGCGGCAATCAGGCGGCCCACGTTGGCGTACCGCGGAACATTCAACTCCCCGATCACGGTCACAAGCGCCGGAAGGGGTAGATGGATTCGTTCGAAACCATCCTCCAGTCGACGTCGAACCACCAGGCGGTCAAGGCTCAACTCGTCAACCTTAAAGACATAACTGACATGTGGAATCCCCAGATGATCCGCCACCTGAGGGCCGATCTGAGCCGTATCGCCGTCGATGGCCTGCCGCCCGCAAATGATCAAATCAAAATCACCGATGGTCTCAATGGCTTTACCCAGGGTGAGAGAGGTGGCCCAGGTGTCGGCACCCGCAAAAGCGCCGTCAGAGAGCAGAATTCCCCGGTCCGCACCCATGCCGATGGCCTCGGTGATCACATCTATGGCCTGGGGCGGTCCCATGGAAAGGGTGGTGACACTGCCGCCCAGGGATTCTTTCAAACCGACCGCGGCCTCAAGCGCATGCCGGTCATCCGGGTTCATAATGGACGCTATGCCTTCTCGAATCAGATTGCCCGTTTTGGGATCCAGCTTGATTTCAGTGGTATCGGGAACCTGTTTGACCAAAACGATGATCTTCATGGTGTCACTCCGTCTCCATACTTTTCCGCTACAAATGCCATGGATTCCTCAATGGCCCCCAAAGCCAGATCCAGGTCCTCTTTCCCATGCCGGTAGCTGATATAACCGTGGTGGTAGGGTGAAAAGAAGACCCCTTTGCGGATCAGCTGTGTGTAGAAATCGGTCCTTTTTCCCTTGTATGCGCCGTGACCGTCTTTTTTGAAGGTGACGTAGAACATGGGCGGAATACCGGTCAATTCAGCGCCCACATCATATTTGTCGATCACCCGCTGGATCTCTTCCATGAACCGTTCACCCTTCTCCCATATATTCTCAAGGACCTTGTCACGCTCCAGAATTTCAATGGTTGTGAGCGCCGCAATGAAGGCATCGCTGTTGGGGAAAAAGGTGGACGAAATGAAAAGCTTTTGGGCCGAAGCCATCATCACTTCCTTCTTTCCGGTGACAACGGATATGGGATAGCCGTTTGCCATGGCCTTTCCCAGGACCGTGAGATCGGGGGTCACACCGTACAGTTTCTGAGCCCCCCCCATGCTGAGCCTGAAACCGGTTCGAATTTCATCGTAGATGAGCACCGTGCCATACTTGTGGGCCAGGTCTCTTACCCCCTCAAGGAATCCGGGGGCGGGGATCTCCATTTTCATGTGGTTTGGGTGGCCGAAAGGGGTCATGATGACGGCGGCGGTATCATCGCCGTGCTCGGCCATCAGGGCTTCCAGCTGATCGAGCCGGTTGTAACGAAATTCATAGACATCTTCATAGAATTTCTTGGGGATCCCTCCCTTCATTTCCACGCACCAGTCGTGCCAGCCGTGGTAGCCGCAACGCATCACTTTCAGCTTCTGAGTGTGGGCCCGGGCGATGCGGACACTGGCGGTGGTGGCATCGGAGCCGGTTTTGAGGAAGATGCTCAATTCCGAAGACGGGACGATCTCGGCCAGTTTCTTGGCCAGTTGGTTCTGGTATTTCTGTGTGAGGGTAAAGCAGAATCCCTTCTCAGATACCTGTTTGTAGACCGCTTCATCCACTTCTTCTTCCCGGTACCCTAAGATGATGGGGCCATAACCACACAGAAAATCGATAAACTCATTGCCGTCCACGTCCGTCAACCGGCACCCTTTGCCGGTTTCCAGGAAAATGGGGTATTCTCCTTGGATGAAATCCGCGGGCTTTCTGGCCCCGAGCACACCTCCCGGAACCAGCTCCAGCGCTTCTTCAAACATTTCAAGGCTTTTGCTGATGTTCAGTTTTTCGGTCTCTTTCATGGAAGGTCTCCTTGCCCTATTTTTCGGGCGCAAACATGGATGAAATGGTTTCCGTCTGGTGAATCCTGGCCCCCCGCTTCAAGAAGTTGGTCAAGAAGATATCGGGATCAATGCACCCTTCAGGGGCCACAACGCCTTTTACGGTGACGTGCCCCTCATCCATCATCAGTGACGCGATGGATGCGGGAAGGCCGGTGCCCGGCGCCATCCGGCCCACCATGTCGGCGGTGTAAACGACTTTTTTGCCGTCCCGTTCCCCTTTAACGATGACTTTGAGGCCGGAAGACTGGGGTCCGTTGTCCCTCCCCTCCGGTATGGTCTCCCACAGCTTGAGGGCCAGATCATAGGGAGTGACCGCGGTCCCTTTGACCTCGATGGGATCGGTTCCCAGAAAACCGGTATTCTTCTGCTCCTTGATCAGTTCGTCCACCCACAGGGGAATCAGGGCCCCCTTGATGATGACGTTCTTGACCCCTTTGATGTATTTGGGAAGGGTGAGGGGCTGAGGATGCCCCACAAACCGCAAACGGCAGGTGCCCAGGGGTTCCAGAAAATCCTCCGTCACTTCTCCGGTTCCCCCTTCCACATACATCAGTTCACCGTTGATGTACTGGGGAATCTTCCCCAGGGTCATGTGCAGGCTGTGGTCCCAGGCGGCGCCGGCCAGTTCGGCAATGCTCACCACCCAGTAGAGGTAAATCTCATCCACCCGGTCCAGCCGATCCGCGTACCATTTCACCAGCACGTTGTTGGTGCCGGGATCAGACCCCATACCGGTCAAGACGGTAATGCCGGCCTCCTTGGCCAGCCGGTCGATGTCCGAACCAAAGAGAATTTCGGTGCCTTCGTAATCGTCACAGATATCGATGTAATTGACCCCGGCTTCCACGGCCGCTTTGGCCACGGGCACGGCGGTTTTGTAAAAGGGGCCTGCCGTATGGATGACGACCCCCACCTCTTTAAAGGCTTTCACCATGCCCTCATGGTCATTGACGTCCATTTTCACAAGCTTCGCTTTTTCATTTTCCCGAAGCTTTTTGGAGAGTCTTTCGGGATCCGGGTACAGATCCGCCAGTATGACATCGGTCACCTGTTCCTGTTTTACCAGGTCCCTCGCAACTCCCTGGCCCATGCCGCCGACGCCTCCGATGATCAGTGCTTTCATTTTTCTCCTCCAGTATCGCTTTTGGCTGTTAGGTTCAGTCCTTTCCAGTATCACGGGCGTTTTTTTTCATTGATGGCGGCCAAAATCTTCTCCGGCGTCAGGGGAAATGCATCCATGTGCACCCCGATGGCATTGCTGACGGCGGCGCTGTAGCCCTGGGCCGCGGACATTGCAATGGACATTCCGGCTTCCTTGGCACCATATGGCCCGATGGGATCCTTGGATTCCACGATGATATTGTTGATTTTCGGCATGTCGCAGGCCAGCGGCACCTTGTAATCGAGCATTGTTGGATTAACGCACCGGCCGTCCCGCCATTCGTGATATTCCGTCAGCATCCCGCCCTGACCTCCCATTGCGATGGAACCCTCAAACTGCCCCTCCAGAACCATGGGGTTCAGGGCAAACCCCACATCCTGGGCCGCGGTGGCCTCCAGCACCTCTACCTGGCCCGTTTCAGGATCCACCTTCACTTCAACAATGGTGGTACCGAAGGAAAAGGCCTCGCAGATCTGGCCAAAGGGGTTCTTGACCCATTCCCGTTTCATGTCCACTTTTGGCCAATACCCCCCTTCCGCATTGACGGAACCGGCGTTTAAAAGACTTACGCGCACCACTTTCTTGATGGGAATGGATGTTTCGGGATCATCCCTATCAAAGATGGACCGGTTTTTGGCGGCCAGGTTCTCAGGCGGGACTTTCAGTATCTTGCTTGCCACATCAAAGAGCTTTTTTCGGCAGTTTTCCGCTGCGATTTTAACGGCGTGCCCCCCCACAAAGGTGGATACCTGAGAATAGGAACCGGGATCCGATGAGGAGGTCTCGGTATCCGCATTGACCAGGTGAATGTCCTCGGGCAGAAGCCCCAGTTCTTCCGCCGCAATCTGGACCAACATGTTTTCATTCCCCTGTCCATTGTCCACCACGCCGCTCAACACCGTGGCCTCCCCGTCCTCGTTGAATTTGATGAAGGCCTGGGAACCGCCGCGAATCCCCATGGGAAATCCCACCTGAACAGAATTTGTGCCGATGCCGATGCCGTGATAAGGTGGCAGTTTTCCCCATTTCTCCTTGAAACCGGATTTTTCCACCGCCTTCAAAATGGTTTCATCCATGGCACAGGACCTTACCAGGCTTTTGGTACTGGTGTAATCGCCGGGCTGCCGGGAATTGCGCAACCGTATCTCCACCGGATCGATACCCAGATGATCCGCGATCATGTCCAACTGGGTGTCCACACCGCAGGCAAAGGCCCGCCCGTGGGTCCGTATCATGCCCCTGATCGGTTTGTTGGTGTAGACGCGATATCCGTTATATCGGAAACTCCCCATGCGGTAGGCCTGTTCCATGGAAATATAGGGAACGCTGGTGGCGATGGGCCCTGTGCTGGAATAAGCGCCCCCGTCCATGTAGCAAGTGGTTTCACGGGCGAGGACGCGCCCCTCCTTATCCACGCCGGTTTTATGGGTCGTGATCATGGCGTGTCCCTGGCGCGTGCAAACGGTATTCTCCTCCCGGGTAAACACGATTTTAACGGGCCTTCCGCTCTTTTTGGCCAAAAGGGCGCAGATATAGTCGGCCGGGCATATTTCGGACCGACCCCCAAAGGCGCCCCCAACGGTGATTTTCCGCACCTTGACCTTGTGGAGGGGAATTTTGAAGGCGTTTGACAGGGGTTTTGATTTCATGTGTGGCCCCCCATTGGGGCACCAGATTTCCAGGCATTCTTCATGGTCGAAGCGTGCCGCAACCGCATACGGTTCTCCGTGAAAATAGGACTCTTCGGGGGCCACGAAGGTATCTTCCCGAACGTAATGGGCTTTTTCAAAGTTCTCATCCACTTGTCCCGTATCCACGTTCACATGGATATTCACGTTATTGGGGAAATCTTCGTGGATCAGCTCCGTTTCAGAGACCATGGCTTCCAAAGGATCAAAGACCGCCGGCAACTCTTCGTAGGTCACATCGATCAAATCCAGGGCTCTTGCCGCGGTCTCTTCATCCACGGCGGCGATACCTGCCACCTCGTCGCCCATATAGCGGACTTTCTCGGTCTGGATGAATTGCTGGTCCCGGGTATAGGCAAAAACACCCCATTTAACCCCCTCGGTGTTTTTTCCCGTGACAACCGCCAGAACACCGGGGAGGGCTTCCGCCTTTGCGGTATCGATATTCAGGATGCGGGCGTGGGCATAGGGGCTCCGCTTTATCTTTCCCACCACCATGCCGGGCAGCTTGAGATCCGCCGTGTATCGGGCCTTTCCCGTCACTTTGGCCCTTGAATCGACCCGCGGCATTCTTTTTCCGATAAGGGTGTAATCTGACATGGCGAACTCCTTCAGGATTTACAGTCGGGGCAATGGTCATGGGGCCTGGCCGCATGGACCACCGCCTCCACGATTTTGGCATATCCGGTACAACGGCAGGTGTTGCCGGAAAGGGCCTTGCGGATGGCTTTCTCATCCGGTTTCGGGTTCTCTTTCAGCAACGCATCAGCGCTCATGAGCATGCCGGGCGTGCAGAAACCGCACTGAACCGCGCCGTGGTCGATAAAAGACTGCTGAAGGGGTGATAATTGGTCGCCATGGGCCAACCCTTCAACGGTCGTGATCTCCGACCCGTCCGCTTCAAGTGCCAGGGTCAGACAGGATCGCACCGGTTTTCCATCCATCTGAACGGTGCAGGAACCGCACACCCCTTCGCCGCAACCCTCTTTGGCGCCGGTCATGTCCAGCTTCTCCCGAAGGAGATCCATGAGGGTCTCGTTGGGATAGACATTGACCCTATGGAATGTTCCATTGATTGTAAGGGTGACGTCTGTTTCTTTCATATCAAAACTCCATTATGAAGGTTCGGCGATTTTTGCTTTCGCCGCCCGGGCCGCGCCCAAGAGTGCCCTATGAACGACGACTTCCGCCATTTCACAGCGATATTCAAGGGTTGAACCCACGTTGTGAACGGCAAAGGCGGCGGCACTGTCCATGGAGGTCCTGGCGGCCTTTTGAAAGGCATCTTCATCGTCAAGATCTTTTTCGGCAAGAAGCATGGCTGCTTGCGCCAGAAAGAGGGGTGCCCTGCCCATGGCGCCCACGACGATCCGCGCACTGTGGATCCGGTTCGTTTTCTCCTTTTTGGCCTTAAGGAGAACGCCCGCACAGACGAGGGGGTAATCGATGGCTGAACGATACGCCAGCCTTTGATAAGCGCTACAGGCGTCATCCAGGGGGATGACGATCTCTTTTAGGAGTTCATGGGGCTCAATGGCGTGGGGTCTTATGCCGTCGGCCGTATAGAACCGGTCAAGGTCCACCGCCCTCTCATTTTCCCTGTTCAGCAACACCAGTTTAGCCCCCAAGGCCATGAGGGCGGTGGCACCGTCCGACTGACAGGTGGAATTGCAGCGGTCCGCGTTCTCCCGGGCATAACAGATTTTGCCACCGTCCTTGTGGCAGGCCTGACGTCCGGAGCGGTGGAATTCAGACTGGTTGTAATGATGGCAGCGGTTGTCCTGGAGCACATTGCCGCCGATGGTCCCCCTGTAATGCTGTATTGTTACGGCGCCCAGTGTTTCGCAGGCCTGGCAAAGGGCACGCGCCTTCTCTCTGAGCAAACGGGATGCGATGATATCCGCGATCGGCGTTCCGGCCCCAAGTCTGATACAATCCTCTTCCTCTTTGATATAGGAAAGATCATCCAGGTTTTTAAGGCTGATCAGAACCTTCGGCTCTAAGAGCCCCTTCTTCATTCTGACCAGGAGATCGGTTCCGCCGGCCAGAATGCTGGCTTGTTCTTTGTGAGCGGCCAATAGATCGAGTGCCGCCTCAAGATTCCTGGGCTGTAGATATTCAAACCTTGGCAACAGCATTTTGCTTCTCCCTAATTGATATGTGAGCGGCGTTCCAACAGACAGATCAATGTGTACTGTATACAGTTTTTCCTGTCAAGGGTTTTTTCCATGTTTCTGCAATTGAGTGAAGCAACTGCGGGGCCTAGCACAGGCTGGCTTGAATGCCTCTATTTCGAGCTTTAATCATATCCTTATTTTCTACTTTTTTCTTGACTTCCCATCGATTTCCAATATGATTCCAGAAGAAGCCACTGCTTTTTCATAAAAACTTGCAACCATCGGCAGAAGGTGCTTCAAATGAAACATCCCTTCAAAGCCTTCCAACGGCTTCCTCCGAAGTTCCCGCCGAACCTTACCCTCTGTAACCCACAACGATATCTGCAATTTCCTTTCAACGGCAAAAAAAGCAATGGCTATACATGGGAAAAGCTCAATTACACCGTCACATGGAATCAAATTCAGCCATTTGTTGACAATGACATGACTCCCTATTCAATCCTCAATTCTATCAAAATTGCTGCCGGGAAAACAGAACAGGCATCTGATCAGCGTAGGAACCGCAAAGGAGCCCGGGTTCTATAGATTATAACACGTCAAACAGTTGAGGTGTGCTTTATGCAGTTTCGAGATTCAAGGAGATCAAAGTCATTCTTGTGGGTGTTCTGGTTTGCCATGACCTTGCCGTGGTTTGGGAATGGCACAATCTCTGCACGGGAACCGAACAAGTATGAAGCGACAGCCGCCATCTCCCGGAAAATGAATCAGTGGCAGGTTCTTGCCACAACACCAGGGGTTCAGGTACTCAACGAATATCGAAAGACCCCCGGTAGAATCCTTGCCGAAAACGTCATTCCCCTTGACGCGGCCCAAGAGTGGCTTGGAGAACAGGGATTCACGGAAGGGAGGAATGCTTACAGAGGTGAACTTCTCTATATAAGCCTTGGTTCGGCCACCATCAATGCCACACCCGTTGATCCCCATTTTATTGACAGCCGCTGGTTGGCTTTCCAGAGAGCCGAACTGGAGGCAAAAGCAAAGACGGCCCTTTTCTTGGGCGTGGACCTCACCACTTTCCGGGGGAGCTCGGAACGAGAAATCAATCCAGAAGCCCGCGTCCAACTGGAAGAAATCGTCAACACAAGCCCCGTCATTCAAAAGAACGCCAAACTGATGGAGATTTCCGATACCATCTATTCCTTGTTTCAAAAAGGAAAGCTTCTGGCAGGAGCAAAGCTGGAACAGGAAATGCGGAAAACAGGGGTGGACGTTACTCGAGAACGACAGGACGCGGAGAAAAGGATTTCAGAGGTTCATGCAGCAAGGGATAAAAAGGTCCGTCTTCGCCGCATCAGCAACGCTTCTTTGAGGGCGGCGGCCAGCGTTTTTCAGAGCATCCAGGGAGCACAGATCTATCAATCATTTGAAGGATCCTACAAGAATAACTATCAGATCGTCGTGATTTCTTTGTGGTCTCGGAATCTCCAGCGCCTCGTCGAAAGCATGCAAGCCGGTGTTGCGCCCAGGGGGCTACCAACAAAAGCGGCAAAGGACGAAATCCGGAGGCAATTGCCCCAAAAATCTGAGGAACTGGCGTGCCTCACCGGCGTTCGCGCTTATATCAATGAGCATGGTGAACACGTCCTCCTCTCCTTTGGTCAATCCGGGGTTCAGGTGATCGGCGGCCGGGAAGGGAAGGCATTCGAACTAGCCGGCAAGAAGGCGAGATTGAGGGCGCTGGCCTCCATGCGTCAATTCATGGGCGAGAGGATCGCCTTCGCTCCCTCGGAAGAACTGATGGAGGTCCTGGCCCTCTATGCCGCCGATAAGCAGGATTATGTATTGGTCAGCCAGTTCGAGGAAGAAATAATGGCTGTTTCACAAAAACAGAGCATAACGGGAATCCAGGGTCTTCTGACGCGCGAGCTTATTCATCCTTTCACCGACAGGCCCGTTGTTCTCAAGGTGATGAGCTGGTCCCCTTCGTCTCAGACCTCGGCGCAGGAACTGAAACAGACCATTGAACGTGGGGTTAAGGATATACCGGTGTCGCAAACCCAGGACCGGACCCGACAAAAGACGCCTGCCCGGAAGGGGATCACATCTTCAGGCAGCGGGGCGGGAAAAGATGCCTTTTAAGATGACCAAGAAAGGTTTTGGAGTTGTTGCGAAAAGACAGTTCCAATTGATGATCAGCGGACCAAACAATTTCGCTGTAATGATGATACTCTCCGTTTTTCTTGAAACAACTGTGGCGTCGGAAAGGCCCCTTTTTGAAAAAGTGGAGATCTATGCACCATTTCACCGTCTACTGCTGGAGAATCCGGAGTTCATGCGGGATGGTGGTGCCCGGATTCTCCATAATAGCTCGTATGGATGGGCGATAATCGGAATCGGAAAAGCAACACCGAAAGACAAAAGTTTTGAGGCCGTTCTCCCCGCAAAGCGAAGCGGTGAAATAGCCGCTCGAATTGCGATTCTAGAATTGGGTGAGGGGATCCACATATCCACCTCTCGGGGGCTTAGAGAGGCCCCCAGTCTCTCCTCGTTCTTCCAGGTGACCAAAACGCAGGTGGAGGGAGAAATCGAGCTGCTGCCGGTCATTGGCACATGGTGGTCCGCGGACCGTCACATATTATACGTGGCGGTCGGCAGGATGATGGATGGAACCGACCGACGGATGAGTGCCTCTGACGGCGCGGAGATGGCCAAACCGATCGCAAATGGGATAAGGGGAGAAGAGCCGTTTCTTTCCCTGATTCGGGTCTCCCCCGTCCTCAGACGAAACGGTGGCGTCGTGGCTTTCGCCATTGGCGATAATCGGAAGGCCCTCATTGCGGTTGCATCCACTTTGCTCAAAGGATCGGGGGCAAAAGCCGAAAAGATCGCCAGGCTCAAAGCGGTCCGCGCTCTTTTGGGTCATCGAACGGGAGTTCATGTTTCATCGGTGGAGTATTTAAAGGAACAGGAACAGTTGGTTCTCGATAAAAACGGGAAGAAGTATGTATTGCTTTCTGATTTACTCTCGATGCAGGAAGAGAAGCTTGCAGGGATCATCAAATCACTGCCCGTTGTCGCCGCCTGGGAAGAACCGAAAGGAAAGGTACTTCATGTGGCCATAGGGAGGGTTTGGCCTTAACAGGAGACTGGGCATGTTCAACAAAATGGTTGTTTCCGCCATGATCTTACTTCTGGTGCCATTCACATTTCTCCCGATTTGTTTGGGAGCCCAGGACACCATCACCGTCCAATCAGGCGGCGTCGGCGATATACATACGGGAAGAAAAGCAAAGGCACGGGACGCGGCCATAGATGACGCTCTCCGCAGGGCAGTGGAGCAGGCAGTAGGGATGTTCCTTCATGCGGAAACCCTTGTTCAAAATGGAGACATCGTGAAAGACGCCATATACTCCCGTTCAAAGGGCTACGTACGAAAGTATGCAATCCTTAAAGAGACAAGCGACGCCGCGCAGTTTCATGTCAGGATCGAAGCCGATGTTTCCACGGGAAAATTGCGGGACGATCTTGCGGCAATCGGTTTGCTGATGAACAGAAAACACAAACCCAGAATCATGGTGGTCATCCCGGAGTATCATATCAATGGCATAGTCCCTGATCCGACAGGTGAAACGGAAATCGTCAAGAAACTCCTGGAAAAAGAATTCAAAGTGGTTGATCCAAGTCAGGTGGCCGCGATCCGGTACAATGATCGGGTAACCGCGGCCCTGAAAGGAAATTCAAGTCTCGCGGCCGCCATCGGGCTGGCGCACGGGGCCGAGGTGATCATCATCGGAGAGGCCTTCAGTGAACATGCGGGCAGCATCTTGGGGGAAATGGATTCCTGCCGCGCCCGGATAGAGGCAAGGGCCGTGAGAATCGATACGGGGGAGATCATAGCAGCCGGTAGCGAGCAGGCGGCGGGTCTCGATATCACACGATCCCTTGCCGCCAAAAAGGCCCTCCAGAAGGCAGGTGGTGAACTGGGCGGTCATCTTGTCGAACAGATTCTTTGTAAGTGGAGCAGGGACGTGACGGATATGACGAGCATCGAACTGGTTGTCAACGGCCTCAATTACAATCAGCTTTTGGATTTTAGGTCCGTGCTTCTGGAGTCTGTCAGGGGGATCAAGGCCATTCATCAAAGGACTTTTACGAATAACAGGGCCGTTATGGATATCGATATGAAAGGGGACGCTGAAATCCTTTCAGAGGAATTATCAAATACACACTTCAAGAATTACAAGATCCAGGTTACGGAGTTTTCAATCAACAGATTGATCATCTCCGTGAACATGTAAGAAAGCGTCAGAAAGGGTTTTCCATGATGAAATGGAGGAATGCCGCGGTCTTGCCGGGTATTGTGCTCATCCTGCCCCTGTTCCTCGCCGGATGTGCCACCAAAATCAAGACGACCATCCTTTGTCCGGGCAAGGCCCACGAAGTGGCCACACTCAAACGGATAGCGGTTCTGCCATTTTCCGGGCGTGGGGGGGATGAGGTCGGTAGCGATGTGGAGGCCTTATTGGTCGGTGTCCGCGTAAACGGAGAGCCCTATTTCAGTGTCATCGAGAGGGAAGCTCTCAGGAAAATCATGAAAGAGCAGCGTCTTCACTTGACCGGGGCAGTGGATGAGGCAACCGCCGTAAAGGTGGGAAAGCTCATCGGCGCACAAGGGATCGTATTCGGCGCCGTTACCCAAAACGATACGGAAGACAAGCGGTACAAGAGTCAACGATCGGAGTGCGCCAGAAGAGACAATGAAGGAAAATGCACAAAACGCAGAAAATACAGTGTCAGTTGCACGGAACGGAACGCTTACTTCTCCTTTGTTCCCAAGGTGGTCAGTGTCGGCACGGGGCAAATCGTGGCCTCGGAGATTCTGACAGGTGACGCCAGCGACAGTGCCTGCCGCGATTCCGGCCCTCTCATGGGAAGACAGGAACTGCTCTTAAAAGCCAAGCGGCAAGCCCTTGGAAAATTTCGCCGCCTTATCGCGCCATACAAAGAGAAATTGGAGATCGTACTTATCGATGACGATGAAAGTGATCCTCCCGACGCGGCAGAGGACAGGATCGAGCGCGGCATCGAATGGGCCGAGGCCGGCAGGATGGACAGGGCCTGCGAACTCTGGCAAGAGGCGTGCAGGATTCATCCCAAGGGGTATGCCGTTCATTACCTGTTGGGCGTTTGTGCCGAAATCTCAGGGGATTTGGAGGGCGCATTAAAGCAATATCAAATAGCCGATCGATTAACAGATGAACCGGTTGAAGAAATCAACCAGGCCCTTGGAAGGGTTAGGTTCAATCTGGAAGAAAAGAGGAAGCTTGAAGAGCAGCTTCAGAGGTGATAAATTGACACTAATAGTACCTCATTATGTTTTTCGCAGATCTAAGGGGAGCGTTCTTGACCGGTGAGCACAAAGAATTGACAGACACTTCGGCTTTGATAAAGCAATCACCTGATTTTGTTCTGCGAGATATCCATGGGCACTATTTGATAATTCCGATCAAATCCCACCTTGATGGCCATGTGCTTAACATAAATGAAGTGGGTGCATTTATTTGGGGTATATTAGAGAACGGATCTAAAATCATCGACATAGTTGCGAAAGTCGCTGAAAAATACGGGCAGCAACCTAGCCTGGAGAAAGATGTATCATCGTTTATAGACAAGTTATTAGGACTAGGCATAGCGCAACAGCTTTGAGGATATATAGATGGACTGTTCATATCTTTTTGAAATACACGATTCTGGAGCGGAATTCCTAGAGAATTCGCTCCTAGCTTCAGTTCTTGAGACAGGCATGCCTATTGGAGGAGGTATTGAACTCACTTCTCAGTGTAACCTTCGTTGCGCACACTGTTATAGCCTGCCAAATATTAAAAATCATCATATTGATTTTAAAGATATCTGCAATATTGTAGATCAGTTGACTGATTCTGGCGTTCTTTACATTTTTATTACAGGTGGCGAGCCCCTAACACGAAAGGATTTTGTAGACATTTATTTGTATATTAAACAAAAGGGTATCATTACAACTATATTTACCAACGGCACACTTATTACTGAATACTTATGTAAGATATTTCAAAAGTACCCACCAATGAGCGTTGACATTACTCTTTATGGTGCAACTGAAAAGACATACGAAGATATAACTGGAGTGAAAGGCAGCTATCGCAAATGCATTAAAGGAGTTGAGCGCTTAAGAGCAGCTGAAGTCAGCCTTTCACTGAAAACTGTGTTAATGAAACAAAATTTTTATGAGCTAGAACTACTTAAGAGCATTTCAAATCAGTTTGAAGCCAGATTTAGATACAGTACACTGCTTTTTCCTCGTTTGAATGGAGATACTAATATATTGAACCTCAGACTGCCCCCTAATCAAGTTGTACAATATGATATTGGTGATAGAGATAGACGAAAAGCTTGGGCTGATTTTCTCGAAGAGAGCGAACCGCCTTCTAAGACAGAATCAGAATTCCTATATATGTGTGGGGCTGCGTTAAGCACATTTCACATTGACTATAGGGGTTACCTGTGTGCGTGCGTAAGAGAGCGACAGTACAGTTATGATCTGTGCAAGCTGGGGTTCTCTGAGGCATGGAGGCGTTTAACTGGCGTTGTCCGTAGCATCAAATCAAGCAATAATTACAAATGCAAGGAGTGCCAGTTCTTAATGCTGTGTGACCAGTGTCCGGCGATTTCTCGATACGAAACAGGACACCCAGAGAATCCTAGTAGCTATATTTGCGAATTAGGCCACTTAAGAGGAAAGAAGCTGCTTGAACAGGCTCAAAGGAGGTGATATCAGAGGAGGAAAACAATCATGATTGACCGGTATGCCGAAGTTGTTTGATCCGTTTCTAACTCACCAAGAATGTATCGTATTAGAAAGAAGGAGGTGTAATTATGCGAGCTTACGAGAAGCCTGATGTCGCAAAGATATTTTTGCGCCCCAAAAAGGAATTAGTAGCTGGTGCAGAGTACTCCGAAAGTTGGTGGACCGGGAAGAGTTGCTTCAAAATATGCCGTATTAAGGCACGAGGAATGGAAAGTGAAGACAAAAAAGTGAAGATAAGAAATCAGTTATTTGTTTAGCCGCACAAAACTCCGGACTATTGTCTGGTGATGTAGTGGTAGCCCGAAGGGCCTAAGGAGTTGTACCTAATGCTGATCCGTTTCGGCGAATGACCCTCTGATTCAGATCTTCCTTTCGGGGATTCCATTTGATGATGTCAATGATAATTAGGCTCTTAGTTTATAAATATCTCTAATGTGCTCATTTATTCTATTAAATGACAATTCTGTAACATAATTATAATGATATTATAAACCAACAAAAGGGGGTATAGATGAAAAGAATACTATTTTTTACTATTATTATAGTGCCTGCGATTCTTGCTCTATCTGTCCAATTTGCTATTAGTGAAAATAAATATGTAAACTCCAAAATTTTGAGTCCAAATGATCTAAAACCATTCTTAATACAATATCATTCGCGTCGAGGAGATAAAGCGGAAGTGAAGATCCATGGGATCTATCAAACCGGAAATTCCGCACAGGTGTTTTATCAGTTGTTTAAAGTCTTAGGCGTCAACCGTAGCATGTATGAAGAGAGCATGAATTTGATACGCTTTAATTCTGGAAAATGGTTTAGCGGAAGTGCAAATAAGTTTATAGTAAAATAATTTTGCAGGGATTAACTCTATCTTATTAACTTAGCAGATTGCTTTATAGTTTTGGTAATAATTTCTGGGCTGCATTTTCTTTCTATGAAATTTCCTGCTAGGCCTGATGGGTCCAACCGTTTGGACAAAGAATTGGCGTAGAGCGCCGATGATTTCGGAGACCACCTCTCTCGAACGGAAAAAGAGCGCCGAAATGATGCGTTTCATCTCGGAATAGGCCTGAGCATAGTTGACCTGATAGTTGTATTTTCTGGTTTTGTAGGCAGCATCAATATCATCACTTGTAGTCCTGGCAAGTATTGCGGTGAAATTTTTGGCAAAAACCTTGGGGTAGAAATCCTGGTGCACTGATTCCACCGATTTGCCAGAGAAGTTTTCAATCTCGATCCAGGATTTCATTTTCTTGTAGTATTCTTCAACCGGCCACCGGAGGTGTTGAAGTTCACGAAATAGCTCGCAAGACAAAGCTTTCTTACCGATAAGGGAGGTGATGAGGACTTCTACTTCACCGGTATCCAATTCAACCCGGATAAGCCTTAATTTCAGAGAACTGATTTCAAGGCCCAGTTCTTTGTATTTTTCGATTGATGAAGTGAAAACAGGCAGGGAAATAATCGCCTCTTGTTTTCCGGAATTGACGAATTTGCGTATGATCTTCCATTTTGTTGCGGATACACGGGCGCAAAAATCGGCTCCTATGCACATGATCAGGTTAAGCAGCCAATTAGCGGGATAACCTCGATCGAGTAAGACCAGATCACCAACGGTGAGTTTGAAAAAATATCGGGCGGCCAGTTCTCTTTCTCCCACGCTTTTCGGGGATATGATTGCATCGATACTAATCCGGTTGAGAGGATCAAACATCTTGGACACACGTGCCATAAATCTGGGGAAATCCTACTCATCTTTGAGAATTCACCCTTGAGTTAAGAAAGTGCCCTGGGCTTGCCGGAACAATGTAAGAAAATTCTTTCGTTAGGATGAGAGGGCGGAACCATGGGAGAACGTTTTACTTACAAAGGAAACGATTATCGTGTAGATGCTGAGGGAAACATCTACGAAGATACCGTTTTTGGCAGAAAGGTCGGAAAAATGAATGACGATGGGGAATTTACCATCAAGACAGGTGTTCTCTCCGAGGAAAAGGGAGGAATTTCATCGTGGACCGGAGATGTTCATGAAACCGGCTTTCTTGGCGATAAAGGAAAGGTTGGAAAGAAAAAGAGCGTTTTTGAAATTTGTCCTCAAGGTGGTGCATACCTTTTGTTTTAGCTTTGAGAACATGGTGATATTGCCAACTTTTTCATTTATGCCAAAATTTAAGGAAAGAACAAGGAGGTTGAAAAACACAATGAAGAAATGGATACTGATCAAATCACTCCTATACCTTATTATTCTCTTCGTTCTGCTCCTTGTATCTCACGCTTTGGCAGGATCTCTCAATCCGGAAGAAGTCTATACATCTTTAGATGGTAAAAAAAGGATTGAGGTAGTTTCTGAAAATGAGTTAGAGATAATTAAGGGTCAGGATATACTATTGTCACATTATAGCTTTCGAGGAGATAAACTCCGTATTGTTTACGCCAAACACGGCACTAAAATCGTTGAGTATTACGAGTTATTAAGTGATGGTCTAAAGGACAAAGATGGAAATATCCTTTATTCAATAAATGGGTTGACTTTACGTAAAAGACAGCTTTTGGTAGATGCTTTTAAATGGTTTGACGATGTTGCTATTGAAACCAAGGGCTCTGGAAGAGCTGAATGCGCATATGGGCATGCTACTCTAAAAAAACTGTATTCAATTAAGCCTGTCATAAGATCATATATCCCTAAATATATCATTGATATTACATGCGATCGATTTAATTTTAATATATTTTGTGTAAGTGCTGGTGTTACATATTATTCTCATCACAGTTTTTTTATGCATATTATTTCTGATATTTGGTTAAAATGTAAGAAATACAGCAATACCGGATGGATAAGTTCAAAATGGGTTAAAGCAAACTTCTATGGATTCAAAGTTAATCATGAGAGACGATATGCAATATTTAAACTACGTAGAAATAAAGATAGAATAGAATATTATGATGCGCCTAATGGAAAATCGATTGGATTTATGGTTCCGAGGGAATCGGATAGCAAACTGTTAATAGTTGAAGAAAAGGAGGGTTGGGTTAGGACAAGACAAGATATCTGGTTCCGTATGACTAAAGAATTCGGAAGAATAGACATAGAACCAGCAATACCATGGGAAGGTGAAATAATTGCACAAGACACCATAATGTATTCCGAACCAAACGATAATAGCAACCATTTAATGAAACTTCAGCGTGGCGAAAAGGTGATTGTTATCAGCATGGGTCACGGTAAGAAGCATTACTGCTACAAATCAGTTAATAACAAAAAACTCCGCGAAGCTCTTTGTGATATAAAGTCGACCCGTAGAAGGTAGGATTCTTGGTAGCGACCCAAAGATGACTGAGATTCCATAATGGCCTCCATATAGGGTTGTGACGTGCTGCTCTATCAAAAGGTTCGAAATCCGACTTCCGATTTATTTCGAAGAAATTGTCGCCTTTTGCTTTGCATAGCACGCCGTTACTCAAGCCATTCGACCCTGATGATGCCTTCTTTCGCAAGAGGGTTGAATCCAGGGTCCCGCGTCAAAAAGGGGCATTTGTGGATTATGGCCAATGACCCGGCATAGGAATTCGCATAAGAATGCCTTGATCCTTTTCAACCCAGCGATTGGCCGTGGCCGAGCGTATCCCGTATTTTACTCTCAGCTTTTTGGGGATTACCACCTGCCCTTCTGATGTCACCTTAGACAACATGACTTCCATCTATCTTGCCCTAATGAATAGAAATGATGATGGATTCAGGCTACGCAATAGGTAGGAAATTGCCAATCATATTTTCTTACTTCAACTGGATAAAAATTTCAATATAAACAGAACAAAATCCCACCTGTCGCCTAATATCTCTGAAACCTATTTCTCTATGGCCCTGCATAAATCGATATTTGAAAAACTCCCATAAAGATATTATAATCACAGCCATATACGGGGAAACCGAGGGGCCCCAGAGATATTCTTAATTGGCAGACAACAAACGGCTTTGGCTACAATTGTGGTCAATGTAGCCCTTCAGCTATCTTGAGCAAAGGAGATTGAGATGTATGGTCGGTCGTTCGGCATTCAAACCAATAACATAAATAACCTGATTTCACTCCTTTTTTCCAGACCTTTGATTAGAGGTTTTTAGTCGTAAAATGGATATACGCCTTATTCAAGCAAAGATAAGAACGGGAGATTATCGTTATTCCGAACACGCGGTTAAGCGAATGATCGAGAGGGCTATAGGCCGTCATGAGATTGAAACGGCAATTCTGACAGGGGAGTTGATTGAAGAATATCCTGACGACAAATACTCGCCGACCTGTCTCATTTATGGAAAGACAAGTGAAAAACGCGTCCTTCATATCCAGGCGTCTCTACCGCCATTGGTGGTTATTGTGACTGCCTACGAACCGAATCCCCAAGAATGGATTGATGGAAAGATTAGGAGGTGACCGAACATGAAATGTTCCTTTTGTGGAGGGAAACTGAAAAGAACTACCGTGACATTCAGCTATGAAGAGAATGATACCTACATCTTCGTTGAGCATGTCCCTGCCGAGGTCTGCCCAAAATGCGGGGAAAGGCTCTATACACCGGAAGTAACGGAGGCTTTGTTGGAGTTCGCCAAACAATCGGTTAAGCCTGCAAAAATCATTCACGTTCCCGTCTATGATTTTAGTGAAAAAGCTGTAGGTTTGTAAGATTTGTTTCTGAAGCAGTATGATTTGGATTCACACGCACCGGGCACAGATCTCCTTTTCCTGGCTTCAAGGTGATATGGGATTGTTTTTTCTCCATTTTGAGATGAGCGACTGCGGCTCGATTCTTGAGATTTGGAGACCTAATCTGAATAATTTTCCTCTGGTAACGTCTAATATTCAAACGTGAGGAATCACTTGTCCTCCCTTTCCGATGAAAATCTGATTGCTTCATGTGTTGCGGGAAATCGGGAGCATTACCGGCTGCTCTATGAGCGCCATAAGGATTATGTGGCAGCCTTGGTGTGGCGCATGGTGGAAAACAGGGAGGCGGCCCGGGATCTGACACAGGATATTTTTATAAAGGCCTTTAAGGGGCTTCGAAAATTCAGGGGAAAATCATCTTTCAAGACCTGGATATCACGGATTGCGGTCAACCGGTGCAAAGACTACCAGAGAGAAATCGAGCGCAAACATGTGAATGAGCATGTTTCCTTGAATGCCCCCGAAGTCCAGGGCGGCATGGAACTGCCCGACAGGGGCCCTGCATCCAATCCACGACGTCAGGTGCTCCAAAAGGAACTCAAAGAGGCTGTAGAAGCCGCCATGAACAAGCTTTCAAGCGACCACAAAACCGCAATTTTGCTCCGGCAGGAGGGGTTTTCCTATGAGGAGATAGCGTCAATCACAATGACGACCCAGGAAACGGTGGGCAGCCGGATATACTACGCAAAAATGTATTTGAGGGATTTTCTTAAACCCTATATACAAGGAAAACCTGATGGCAAAGACATTTGATAATCACGGCCCCCAATTGAGCGCTTATCTGGACGGGGAACTGTCTGAAAGGGGGCGGAAAGAGGTTGAAGCGCATCTGGAAAGCTGTGGGACATGCCGGGACCTGGCCCACCAACTTGCGGAAATCGATGCCGTTTTGAATAAAGCCCGTTCGCCATCGGCTGAATCCGGGATGGACTTAACCGGCGTGTGGGAAAATATCGTGGAAGGTGCCAATATCGGTCCATCCCGATGGCAGAGAATCAGACGGTTGTTTGAAATGCCGTTTGTGTGGGTGCCGACAACCTTCGTAACCGCCGCTGTCGCATTTCTGCTCTTTGTGCCGACCGCGCCTAAACATCCGGCGCCAACCGCATTCAGCCGGGTGGAATCGGTATACAGTCGCACAGGGAACGTCATGGTTTTGCAGACCGCCAAAAGCGGCCGGCCGCTCATCTGGATTCTCCCCAAAAAAGAAAAAGAGGTCAACTCATGAATTCCAATTCAGGCAGGCCAATTGCCGTCATCCTCTGGTGCCTCGGCATTTTTCTTCTGTCACCACCGTTTGCCAATGGATTTGAGGGTATCCGGGTAAATGTTGAAGTCATCAAAGCAAGCCGGAAATCCACGGAAGTTGATTCCCAACTGAAAGAACTCGTCAAAGAACTTGCCCCGGTCCTCAACTTTTCAGGCTTCTCTCTCATCAAGAAAACCGAAATCCGCCTCAAGCCAAAGGCAATAGAGGATGTTGTGCTGCCCTCCGACCGGGACCTTCAACTCACCTTTTCGGGATTTGAAGACACCCAGGCAAGACTTACGGTGAGGATACTTGAAAAGGGCCAGGAAAGCTTTCGCACCACTCTTCTGCTGGTGAATGAAGGAAGCGTCCTGATCGGAGGTCCGCCACATCAGGACGGTGTTCTTCTTTTGCGTATCGGGGCCGTTTTCCTCAAATAGAAGGGAATAAAATCGGAGAACAACCCCAGTGGATTCTCTGCCCCCACAGACCTGACGGCCAATACCCACCGTCTTTCGCCGTTGCCCGCAATAGTTATAAAGCCTCCTTTTGGGGCCCTTTCCATAAATTCGAATAAAAGAATGAATCCGACCTGATTTCATCTTTGAGAAATATCTCCTTGCCCGTCGAGCGGTACTCCCGATGCCCTCCCCCTTCATAAAAGTCCTTTCATGAACGTTCTCTTGCAAAAAAATGCCATCTTTTTTGAAGGGTTTTCGTTTTCTGGCGTCTATTCCCATTAAGTGCACTTGGAAATCATTGAGATGTCCCATTTGAGAGATCTTCAGATCTGACAAAATAAACAACAGCGTGGGAGGTAAGGACATGGACGGCAAATGGCAAAAATTTCAAACCATGGCAAAACATACCATCCTATCGATTTCGATGCCCCTCATATTTGTAATGGTTGTCATCGGGTTGGCAATCGGCCGCGGAGTTGCGATGCCGGTACTTTGGTCTTTCAACAAATTCAAAGAAAGAGGCCCCTGGCTAGAGTGATCTCTTTTGTCACAAGCCGGACAGAACGGATCGAAAGAATACACCGGTATTGCCACTTTTCTCCGGCCGAAAACACAAAATGGGGAGGTAAAGAGATGAAAAAGCTTGCTTTTCTAATTCATGCAAGGGAGACCGCGGACATTACCAGAAGATTCCCTTTCGCCCAGTTTATACCGGACAAGTGGGTTGAGGGATCCATAAAAAGATTATCGGGACGGATGGGCTTTACCATCTGTTCACGGTTCGATGTCTTTGGTGAGGTAACAGGGTACTTGTTGGGCGTAATCCTGACAGGGGAACAAATGATGACGCTCCCTCTGAAAACGGTCCGGAAGCGGATACTGGATTGCGCCCTTTTCGCTCAGGATGAATTGGGGGTGGACGTCATCGGACTCGGGGCCCTTATACCGCCTCGCACCGGTGCGGGAAAATGGATCGCAGAGCATGAAAAGGTCAGAACCAGCGTAACCCACGGGGACCACTACACGGTCGCAATTTCGGTGGAAGGCATCGAACGTCTTATGGATTTAAGACAGTTCAACCTGAAACGTGACACAATCGCAGTGGTGGGCGCTTACGGTTTGATCGGCGAGGCCCTCTGCAGAATCCTGGCACGGAAAATGCGTTGCCTGATTCTCGTGGGAACCAATGTCAAAAAGCTGGAAAAACTGAAGGAAAGGGTCGGAGACGGTGCGCAAATCGGCATATCCACCGATTTGATGAGCATTCGTCAGGCGAATTTCATCGTTACCGCCACGAATCATACGGGAAGTCTGATCGGCCCTGAGCACGTAAAACATGGCGCCATCA
Source organism: Thermodesulfobacteriota bacterium (assembly GCA_028278625.1). Next base: position 31,709 of record JANQDY010000276.1, on the reverse strand, counting down.
TTTATGATATCGCTCAGCCCATGAACGCCTCTCCGGCGTTGCTGAAAGCCCGGCCGGACCTGACAAGGGTTGACGGCGCATACGCGAGCATCAACGGCATCAAATTGGGATTTAGAATGGGGCCTCCAAAAGGAAGCACATTTGCCTGCCTGGCGGAAACAATCATGCAAGCCCTGGCTGGCAACACGGAACATCACGTGGGTGCCATTGATCTGGGGCATGTCAAGAAAACGGAAACCTGGGCGGAAGAATACGGATTTTCCCATGCCCCATTCTCCTGTTTTGGCCGGCCAAAGACACTTTGTGACAATAGGTGACGCCAATGTTAGATCCAGATGAAATCCATAAGGAGGTCGTTATGAAAACTCTTTTGACATTTTTGAAGATAAACATGGGTAAGTGGGTTTTGCTGTTTATTGCGATTTGCTTTTTCCTGGGCGTTCAAGGTTGTATAGGTGCCCTCCCCGCCGTTGTCTATCCTATTTACGCCGTGGCCAGTTCCGCCATGAGCGGTTTTGTAGCCTACAAGAGTATTCAAATGACTACCGGAGGTGAGGCAGAAGTTCGCTTTAAAAATACAAATTTATTGGCCAAGAATAAGAGGGCGCTCTCTTCTCTTAAAACTCTCGCCATTTATCCTGGAGGCCGGAATGACATAAGGCTGGCAGAAATCCTGTCAAAAAGCGGTGAATTTACTATTATAACGCCCTATAGTGTAAGAAAAGCATTAGCGGATGGGGATAGAGTTCCCAACATTAAAGAAATGACATCAGAAGAAAAACGATCATTTGCTTTCAATCTCTGCAAATCTTTAGGTGCAGACGGCATCTTCCTGTATAGCGAAGATGGCCATAGCTATGACGCGAGCTACTGGTCATTAAAGAAGCCGGAAGCAATTACGAAGTTCCAAGCTGATGTGTACTCCCTGGAACAGAATGGTATCATATGGACCCAGGAAGGAGAAATCGCTTTAAAGACGGGAAGCAGCATGCCTTCCCAAGATGAAGTTGATCGGATAGCGGTATCGGCAATCGCAGACAAGTTTCTGAATGTCGTAGGAAAAAGATAAAGGGTGGCGGGGAGTTCGGTTTCCGTCCCAGGCGATAGGACATTATCTTTTTGTGGAAGTTGCTGGGCTCGATACCGATGGCTTCAGCGGCCCGGGAAATGTTGCCGTTGCACTCTTTGATCTTTTCTTCTATGAAGGTCTTTTCGAATTCGCCGTTTGTCTCCTTGAGAGAATCTGCACTGAAACCCAGGCCCATCCCCATGCGCAGGCTGTTTGCACTTTGAGTGAAGGACACCAGAATGTGGGGCAAGTGATTTTGACGGGGTAGGCATAAAGGGCGCAGAGGATGGCCTAGCCCTAGCCTCCACTCGCCATCAAAGCCATTCGACCCCGATGATACCTTCTTTCTCAAGCGGGCTGAATTAAGGGTCTCCCGTCAAAAGGGGACAATTATGGATTATGGCCAATGCCCCGGCAAATGAAACCGCATACGAAATCGGATACCTTGCTTTGAGACCGGCAGCGGCCAAAAGAAGCTCTTCGTCGATGCGATCGATCACTTTTTTCGGCAAGGCTTTAATCCTTGAGTAAGCCAGATCCGCCAAGACCCGGCCCTGTTCTCTCAACGTGATATAATAGACCTCGCCCGCATGGATTGCGTGAAAATACAGATGAAAAGCCCCATTTTGCGCCTCGGTGAGAATATGCTGGATCCGGTCGGAAAAGGTCTCATTTTCGAGATACCCGATTAAAGCATAACTATCGAGGACAAAACTATGGGAAAACTATTTGCACGGAGACCTGATTGGAGCGTCTTTTGTGTGCCCGCCTCAAATGATTTTTTCCCGTTTCAACCGTTCAAGGTCCGCTTCAGAATACCCGATCCTGCCGTAGAATTGCCCGTTGTGTTCGCCGAATCTCGGTGGAAAGGAGAGCCTTCCATCATTTTCCTTGAGATAGGCTGTCTGTCTCGGGGGCGGCGCCAGGGTTATTCTGTGCCCGGACGCGGGATCTTCGGAATGGAGCAGGCTTCGTCTCACCAAGGGATCCGCAAGCACCTCTTCCATGGTGTTGATCTTACTGACCGGGAGGGTAATGGAGCGGAACAGGGCTATCAGTTCCTCTGAACCGTGGCGCCTGGTTATGGCATTCAGGGCACGGTTAAGGTTTTCAACGTCACCGATACGGCCCTGGTTCTTCTCATATTCCGGTTTGTCCAATTCCCTGAAAATATCCTGTTCCACCATCGCTTTCCATTGCCGGTCGTTTCCCACGGCCAGATAGATGTAACCGTCGCTGGTCTCAAAGACGGAAACCGGACAGAAAAATTCATGGGTATTCCCTCGCCGCGTCGATTTTTTGCCGAAACTGCCGGTAAAGGTGATCGGCACCGTGAGCCAGGAAAGGGACGATTCAAACATGGAAAGATCGATGCGTGATCCCCGGCCCGTCACGGCCCTTCTGTATAAGGCCCTCATGAGGCAACCGTAGGCATGTTCACTGGTCCCCATATCGGGGAGGGGAATCCCCATTGCCTGAGGCGTTCCGCCCGCTTCTCCGGTCATCTCCATCAGTCCGGACCTGGCCTGGAGAACGGGGTCATAGGCCCCTTCATTGCTGTCCGGACCAAAACCGGTGACACCGAGCCAGATGATATCTTCTTTCACGGCTTTTAGGGAATCATAGTCAATGCCGAGTTTTTCATAATTGCGGGGAAGCTGGTTGGTTGCAAAGATGTCCGCCTTTAACTCTTTGATCAATCCATAAAGGATGTTGCGCCCTTCTTCTTCCGCCAGGTTCAACGTCAATGCTTTTTTTCCGGCGTTGATGCACAGAAAGTAGGCGTTCATCCTTTCCTCGCCCATAATGTTGTCGCCAATCATTCTGTTGGGATCCCCATACACGGGGTGCTCAAGCCTGATGACCTCCATACCGTCCTGGGCCAGCCGGTAGGTCAAATAGGGGAGGACCGTTGCCTGCTCCAGAGAGAGAACGGTCAGATCTTTAAAAAGCTCCATAGAATCCTCCTAAAAAATCTTGGGCCAAATGCGTGTGCAGTTTTGTGTATACGGTATACATTCATTCATGTCAAGCGCCTCTGTGTGGGTAGTCCATTAAATTAGGTTTAGGAGGTTTTCTGTTGGTGCAGGGAATGCATTCTTCTGTTATAATTGAAAGCGAAGGGTTATGGGATTTGTAACACTGACCTAAGAACTCTTTTTCAGGAGGAACCCTGGCGATGCATCGGCAAATCGATCTCAATTCAGATGTGGGGGAAAGCTTCGGAGCCTATAAGATCGGACGCGATGAAGAAGTTATTCCCCTTATCAGTTCCGCCAATATCGCCTGCGGATTCCATGGGGGTGATCCCCTGATCATGGAAAAAACCGTTTCTCTGGCAGCGGAGAACGGGGTGGGATTGGGCGCCCATCCGGGCCTGCCGGACCTTATGGGATTCGGCAGACGAACCATGGATGTAAGCCTTTTGGAGATCCGGCATTACGTGACATACCAGGTGGGGGCACTTCAGGCATTCGCCGCCCAAAAGGGCCTCCCTCTTCAACACATAAAACCTCACGGCGCTCTCTACAACATGGCCGTCAAAAACAGTGAAATATCCGATACCATCGCAAATGCCGTTTCGCAAATTGACGAAAACATCATCCTGGTGGCACTGGCCGGGCCAAACCAGGATGAACTTTCGAGCATTTCGAAACGGTATTCCCTTCGCATCGCCTTTGAATTCTTCGCCGACCGTGCCTACAACAAAGACGGCTCATTGGTAAGCCGTAAACTGCCTGGTGCCGTGCTTCATGATGAAAAGATCGTCGCAAAAAGAATTACCAAACTGGCCAGGGACGGCATTGTTACGGCCATGGACGGCACGGAAATTCCCTTAGAAGCAGATACCATCTGTGTTCATGGCGATAACCCGGAGGCCCTCTCCCTGATAAAGAAAATCAGGACATCTCTGGCCGAAGCCCATGTTCCAATATCCCCCATGGGCCGTTTTCTGTAAAACCATCATGCGATACAAACACCCCCGATACCGCGCCATGGGTGATGCTTCCTTACTGGTGGAAGTGGGGGACACCATTGATAAAGCCGTCAATCAGAGGGTGCGAAAGCTCTTCTTCGCTTTGGAGAAGAATGCCCCTGATCTGTTTTTGGACGTGATCCCGGCCTACTGCTCCCTTCTTCTCATTTTTGACCCACGTAAGACAGGGGCAAACCAGTTGAAGGAAAAAGTCGATGAACTCTTCCATGACCTGGACAGGCTCACCATTCCGGATCCCGCGATCTTAGATATTCCGGTGCTCTATGGCGGCGAATACGGGCCTGACATGGAGTGGGTTTGCAGGTACCATGACATCTCCCAAGAGGAGGTCATTGGCCTGCATACTGAAACCTTATACCACGTTTTCATGATCGGCTTCAGCCCCGGATTCCCTTACCTGGGAGAGTTGCCCAAAGCCCTTGAAACGCCCAGGAAGGAAACCCCCCGGACGGCCGTGCCCAAGGGTTCCGTGGGCCTGGCCTTGAGGCAGACCGGCATATATCCGTCACCGAGTCCGGGCGGATGGCAGATCATCGGCCGCACGCCCCTGGAGCTCTTTAACCCTAAAAAGGACCCACCGACACACCTTCAAATGGGAGACCAGGTGCGATTCTACAGGATTCGGGAAGAGGAAATGGACCATTGGAAAGCGTGAAGATCTTTGAAACCATGGTGCCAGGTCCCCTCACCTCCGTTCAGGACCTGGGACGCATGGGATTCGGCCGCTACGGCGTCCCCAGAAGCGGGGCACTGGACACTCTGGCCCTTCGGGCGGGCAATCGGCTGGTGGGCAACCCCGATGATGCCCCGGCCCTGGAAATAACCATCATGGGCCCCACCCTACGGGCGCTGACCGATATGGCCATCGCCGTGACCGGCGCCGATCTCAAACCGTTGGTCAACGGCCGGCCCATTTCCATGTGGCAATCGGTCACTTTAAAAAAGGCGGACCGCCTCTCTTTCAAGGGACCCAAAAGCGGTCTCAGGGCTTACCTGGCCGTGGGGGGCGGCATCAGCGTGCAAAGGGTTTTGGGAAGCTGCTCCACGAATCTTGGCAGCGGTTTCGGGGGACTCTCGGGAAGACCCCTTAGAAAAGGGGATATGCTTTTGGGCCAGCTCCCGCAGCTGTACCTAAAACCCGAGGGGCGCCGTTTCAAATCGGTTCCAAAATATACTGACGAATCAGCCCTGAAGATCCTTTTCGGCCCCCAGGATGACCATTTTGAAGCGGAGACGCTTTCACGCTTTTTGCAAAACACCTATCGCGTCACAGGACAATCCGATCGGACCGGCATCCGCTTGAAAGGTCCGGCTATCAGACCCAAGGCGGGACTCGATTCGTCGATCATTTCCGAAGGGATTATTCCGGGAGCGATTCAAATTCCCGGCGACGGCCAGCCCATCATCCTTCTCGGGGAGACGGTGACCGGGGGATACCGAAAGATTGCCACGGTCATTTCCGCAGACCTCCATAGATTGGGGCAGCTGAGGCCCCAGGACAACGTAAAATTCGTTCCGGTTTCAGAAGATCAAGCACGAAAAGCCCTTCTGGATATGGAACAAAACTTACAAGACATCGTGAGCTGAATACCCATGGAAAAAAGAAGAATGGACCGAATCGTCACCACTGCCATCGACGAAGCCCTATGCAACGGATGCGGCCGCTGTGTTTCGGTGTGTCCCTCGGAAACCATCACCATGAGGGAAAACAAAGCAATGGTTACCGGAACAGACTCCCTCAATTGCGGCCACTGCCAGGCCGTTTGCCCCACCGATGCCATCCGCGTGGGGTCTCTCGACCCCGCCCTTTCCGCTTTCAAGGCTTTCGATGCCAAACCACAATGGCTTCCCCATGGAAGGGGCGATATTCGGGAACTGGTGAATATCATGCAGTCGCGCAGGTCCTGTAGGAACTACCAAGCCAAAACAGTGCCCGGTGATGTACTGGAAGATCTGGTTAAGATCGGTGTTTCAGCCCCATCAGGAACCAATTCGCAGCTGTGGACCTTTACCATACTCCCGGATCGACCCGCCGTTTTGCGGTTGGCCCAGTGGGTGGGCGGATTCTTCCAGAAACTGAACCAAACCGCTGAAAAGACCTATGTCAGAAAAGGATTGAAACTGCTGGGGAAACCGGAGCTGGACAACTACTTTCAAACCCACTACGAATCGGTTCGCGAGGGCCTTTTGGCCTGGAAAAAGGAAGGGAGGGACCGGCTTTTCCATGGCGCGCCGGCCGCCATCCTGGTGGGTTCCAAAAAAGAGGCATCGTGTCCCGCCGAAGATGCCCTCCTGGCCGCTCAGAACATCCTTTTGGGCGCTCATGTTTTGGGGCTTGGCACCTGCCTCATCGGCTTTGCCGTGGAAGCCATGAAAAGGGACAGGCGGATACCGAGAGGGCTCGGCATACCGGATGATGAGGGGATATACGCGGTTATCGCCCTTGGATACCCCAAGGAGAAATACCGGTGTATTGCGGGCAGAAAGCGCGCCCTGGTGCGTCGTTACAACCCCTAATCAATGTTTTCTAAAAGGGCCTTGAACCATGGATGGGAAACCCCGGTCGTCTCTGCGGTTCATCCCAACATGACCAAACCCGCAACCCATGTCATGGCCTCCTCATCGTCCGGCCTCGAGGAGAGATTGTCCTTTTGAATTCCGGCCTTTTTCAGCAGTTCACCCACGTTGATACCGAATCCGGACATGGATGGCCTGGCCTTTTGCGGGTTTCTGCACTTGCGCTTCTCTCTGAGCACTCGGCAAGCGTCATGATCTTGACAAAAAATGGTTTTGCACGACCCGCCGGCAAACCCCTTTGATCTCGGGTACCCCACGTGAACGGCCGCATCTTCAATGGCAGCCACGGTCTCCTGGACCAGGGCGAACAACTCATTTCGATCATTTGAAAACATCACTGCCTCAGGAACATCGATGCGAAACACCAGGGCGTAATCCATCTCCTCCATGAGCTTTCTGAACCCCTCGGGGCCTGACACATGGGGAGGGCAGTTGTTTCCCTGACCGTAGGCGGGGCACGGTGTTTCGCCGCACAGCGTTGCCAGGCTGTCCACAACCGGCACCTCGGATGCGTCAATCATGCCGACCCCGTTCGCGCCGGATTCGTGAGCCATTTGAAACAGTTTCTTAAATTCCTCTTTCCCATTTGATTGCATATGGCCTATCCTTTGGTAGAAGTTTCGTGCTTGACGGACAGTGGATAACTTTCTAAGCTTACAATTCGCTGAAGACGAAACAGCCGAAACGTTCTTTTGACATTATTTGTGGGAATCCGTCAACAGATCATTCACCATGGGGTGGGAGAATGAAGCACGAAACCGGGTTTTTAAATGAAATGGGAGACCGCCGGGTCTTTTATCAATACTGGCTGCCTCAAAGTGATCCAAGAGCGGTACTCCTGCTGGTACACGGGCTTGCGGAGCATTCCGGCCGTTACGGCAATCTCATCAATCATTTTGTACCCCTTGGCTACGGGATTTACGGCTTCGACTTGCCGGGTCACGGAAAGTCCCATGGCAAAAGAGTCTATGTGAAGCGGTTTCATGAGTATACGGAAACCCTTGCCGCATATCTCAAGAAAGTTCGCGACCATCATCCCCATGCACCCCTTTTCCTGGTGGGTCACAGCATGGGTAGCCTCATCAGCACCGTTTTTCTGACAGAGCGGCAGACCGATTTCGCGGGAGCGGTCCTGTCGGGCCCGGGTGTGGTCAAGGTGCCGGAAAACATTTCAAAGGCCACCATTTTCGCGGGCAGAATCTTTTCCGTTCTCCTGCCCAAAATCGGACTCATCGCCCTGGATGTCAATAATGTCAGCCGTGACCGGTCCGTTGTGGACGCCTATGTGAAAGACCCCCTCGTCAATAAGGGAAAGACAACCGCAAGACTGGCGGCGGAGATTCTTCGGAACATGCAGACCATACCGGATAAAGCGTCAGACATCAAACTGCCGATCCTTCTGCTTCAGGGAGGAGATGACAGGCTGGTGGACCCCTCGGGCGCTCAAATGCTGTTTGAACAGGTTAACGCTTCCGACAAAACCCTCAACGTCTACGACGGGTTGTATCACGAAATTTTTAATGAACCGGAACGAAAACAGGTACTTGGCGACATGGAAACGTGGCTCGAAGAACATCTTACATGAAGGATGCTCTTTTTGTTGGCAATCAAGCGGTTCTTGAATCAGGAGGAGATTTCTTTTGAAACATTCATTTGACGCCATCATCGTCGGTTCAGGCGGCTCCGGTCTTTACGCGGCCCTGGAGGCGAGCAAACATGCCAAAACCGCCGTTCTTTCAAAAGTCTATCCCATAAGAAGCCACACGGGTGCCGCCCAGGGAGGCATCAGCGCCGCCCTGGGTAATGTGGAGGAAGATGAACCCCGGTGGCACGCCTTTGACACGGTCAAGGGGGGCGACTATCTGGTGGACCAACAGGCGGCACTGCAGATGGCAGAGGAAGCGGTAGGGGCGGTCTATGACCTTGAGAATCGAGGGCTTCCCTTCAACCGCACCCCGGACGGACGGATCGATCAGCGCCGGTTCGGCGGTCACACCCGCAATTTCGGTGAAGCCCCCGTGCGACGGGCCTGCTATGCGGCGGATCGCACCGGCCACATGATCCTGCAGACCCTGTATCAACAGTGCATCAAAAACGGGGTCCATTTCTATGACGAATATCAGGTACTGGACCTGATCCTGAAACAGGGCAAATGCGCGGGCGTGGTGGTCTTTCAATTGTCAACGGGAGACATCCATCTTTTTGAATCCAAATCGGTTCTTTTTGCCACGGGCGGTTTTGGACGAATGTTTAAGATCACATCCAATGCCTATGCCAACACGGGAGATGGCCCCGCCATCTGCTTAAGACGCGGCATCCCGCTCGAGGACATGGAGTTTTTTCAGTTTCATCCCACAGGCATCAAAGGATTGGGCATACTGGTCTCTGAAGCGGTGCGCGGCGAGGGGGGCATTTTAAGGAACAGCCGGGCGGAACCTTTCATGGCGCGCTATGCGCCCACGCTGCTCGATCTGGCCCCCCGGGACATGGTGAGCCGGGCCATCATAACGGAAATTCGCGCGGGCAAAGGGATTCGCGGGGATCGACGCATCGACGATTACGTTCACCTGGACGCCACACACCTTGGGAAAGAAACCCTCATGGCAAAACTGCCCGACATTACCGATTTCTGCAAGACCTACCTGGGAATTGATCCGGCCCAAAGCCCCATCCCGGTGCTTCCGACGGCCCATTACGGGATGGGCGGAATCCCCACGGACACCCACGGCCGGGTGGTTTCAGACGATCGGGAATCACTGGTAGAGGGGCTCTACGCGGTGGGCGAATGCGCCTGCGTGTCTGTCCACGGCGCCAACCGGCTGGGGACCAACAGTCTGCTCGATTTGGTGGTGTTCGGGCGAAGAGCGGGCCGGCACATGGCCCAATATGTGAAGCAGGCGCCAAGGATGGGCATGACCATTGATGACGCCGATTTCGCCAGGGAATGGATCGACCGCTTGACACTTGGGAAGGAAGGCCCCCACGGCGGTCACATCCTGGATGATATGCAGACCACCATGATGGAAAAGGTGGGTATCTACCGAAATGAAGCGGATATGGCCCTGGCCGTGAAAGAGATTTCCGCGCTCAGGGAAAAATACCGTGACGTCCGGACCCAGGACCGGGGAAGACCTTTCAACACGGATCTTCTGGAACTTATTGAACTGGGGAACCTTCTGGATCTCTCCCTGATCACGGCCGTTTCGGCCCTCAACCGGCAGGAAAGCCGGGGCGCCCATTCAAGGGAGGACTATCCGGAGCGTGATGATGCAAACTGGCTGAAACATACCCTGGCCTACCTTACGGAAGATGACGTGAAACTCTCATACAAGAGCGTGGATACTTCCATCTGGACCCCCAAACCGCGAAAATATTAAGGAATTGGCATCATGGATATAACGTTAAGAATCAAACGGTATGACCCGGAAAATGACCAGGGACCCCGGTTTTCGGAATTCACCGTGCAAGCGGAACCCAACGAGCGCATCCTGGATGTGTTGATGCGCATCAAACGGTTTTATGACGGTACCCTTGGATTCAGAAAGAGTTGCGCCCACGGGGTCTGTGGATCCGACGCCATGCGGATTAACGGCAGAAACCGCCTGGCATGTAAGACCCTGGTGCGGGATGTGACCGGAGACTCGCATGAAACCGTCCTCATTGAGCCACTCAGGCATCTCCCGGTGGAGCGCGACCTGATCGTGAACCAGGATGCCTTTTTCAAACGCTACCGGTCGGTGAAACCCTTTCTGATCAACGATGAGCCGCCGCCAAAACGAGAGCGGCTGCAAACCCAAGAAGAACGGATGGCCTTTGATGAAGCGACCAATTGCATCCTTTGCGCCGCCTGCTTTTCCGCCTGCCCGGTGCTGGAAAACAACCCCCTTTTCCTGGGCCCTTCAGCCATTGTCCAGGCCTTTCGTTTTCTGGCCGACAGCCGGGACAGCGGTTTTCATAACCGGCTGCCGGTCTTAAATGATCCCAACGGCGTGTGGCCCTGCGTGAATCATTTTGAATGCACCAAGGCCTGTCCACGTGCCATCAAGATCACCAAACGGATCAATGAAACGAAACGTATGATCAGGGCGGATGATCAGGAAACATGAAACCCCCGAGGTAAGGGCGCAGCCCCCACAAATAAGCCATGAAACAATTCACTTTCAGCCCGAAACTGGGCTGGTCCGTAAGCCGGTACACCCTTTTTGACACCTGCAAGCGCCAATATTATTACACCTACTACGCCAAATACGACCCCCAGTACCCTCTCAAGAAAATCCTCGCTTTAAAGAAAATGACCTCCATCCCCCTGGAGGTGGGAAATATTGTTCATGACGTCAACAAAGCGCTCCTTGAACGGTTCAAGATTACCGCCAAAGCCATTGATAAAAAACGGTTCTACGATTATGCAAAGGAAATGACCGAGAACTATGTCGGCGCCAAGACCTTTCAGGAGGTCTATTACGGTAACCAGACATCAATTGATACCAAGGCTGTTTTTCATAAAGTCCGGTGCTCCCTTGAAAATCTTCTCGAGAGCGACCGGTTGATCTGGTTATCGGAATGTGCCGTACAAAGCAAGGACCAATGGCTCATCGAACCTCCCGGATACGGTGAGACCCGTATCGGCGGCATGAAGGCCTATTGCAAGGTCGATTTTCTGTTTCCGGTAAATGAACGGCTTTTCATCATGGACTGGAAAACCGGAAAGCGGGATGCCAAGAAACATCGGCGGCAGATGCTGGGATACACCGCCTGGGCCAGCTATCACTACGAGAAGGACCCGTCTCATATCTCACCCATCGTGGCCTATCTCTATCCCCGTTACGAAGAGACCCGAATGACCGTCACCGCTTCCGACATCGACGCCTTTTCCAGACAGGCTCGAAAAGAGACCACAGAGATGCAGCAATACTTAAGCGACGTCCATAAGAACATTCCCAAAGAGAAGAAACTGTTTCAAGAGAGTAAAGGCCGCCTCTGCCATTACTGCAATTTCAGGGAGTTGTGCGATGGCAACTGAAACGGAGCAGGCCCGTTCGTAAAGACCTGCTCCCGGATTTCTCGGTTCCCGCTACCGGCTGTCAATACTCAAATACGATTCCGAAAGCTCCTTATCGAATTTAAAGGATTCGTTAAAGATCTCCAGCAGTTTGATATTCTGTTTGCCGATCATGATGCAGTTTCCCACGATGGCATAAAAGAGGATGCTGAGCCGCGTTTTGGAGGCGTCGTTTCTGATTCTCTCGATTTGTCCCAGATTGAACCGGTCCGCAAGGTCCCGCATATAGAGGTACTGGTCGACGATATTCTGGTAGTCGACGATTTCCTTTCGGTCAAAAGAGGTTTCCGCCTTCAGGATGATATCAAGAATGCATATCTTGATTTTCTTGAGTTCCTCAATCTGTACATCCAGAAGCCCTTTGTGTTTATTGCCCACATGTTTGCTGGAGCGGACCACAATATCACGATACCCGTCGGATATTTTTTGCAGGCGCCGGATGATCTGGGCGTATTTGTATGATATTTCCGCGTCCTCCTTGTTTTGAAGGCGCAGCACCTTGAACACATTGGCCATGATGATGTTGGCCCAGAGCTGGATCTGTCTCACCCTTTTTCGCTGCTTTTTGAGCTCGTCCATATCCTGCTCAAAGAGTGCGTCAAATGTGAGGTCAAAAGACTCCCGAATGGCGCCCAAGAGATGAGATAAGTGGTCAAATGTGCTGGATATGGCCATGTGGGCATCCGTGATCTTCTTGAGATTGAAAACCTTTTCCTCTTCCTTTTCACGGACGCGGCCTCGGTGTTTTTTCTGATTTTTCCATATGACCAATGCCGCTAAAGCCATGATGGCCAGGACTCCGGGTACCTTGAAGTAGTGGATGGCGGCGGCAAAGGCAAAGGAAACCGAGAAAGCAATGAGCGCTGTCATGAACCATCCGCCCACCACCGTGAGAACGCCCGTCACCCGGTAAACGGCGGTTTCCCTTCCCCACGCTTGATCCGAAAAGGACGTCCCCATGGCCACCATGAACGTTACGTAAGTGGTCGAGAGAGGAAGTTTCATGGAAGTGGCAAAGGAGACAACCGCACTGGCTACCATCAGGTTTACGGACGCACGGACAAGATCAAAAGAAGGTTTTTGGACTCCCTTTCTCACAGTGACCGCGGGAGCCCGGTGAGGATCCATTCGCCGGCGGACGGCCTTCCTGAGACGTTCGGGAAAGGGAGATGCAATGGTTTTTAAAAATGAATCAGCCATTGTAACGATGGTCCGTGAAAGCCAGATGGACTCAAACCTTTCGGTGGTCTCATCCTGGCGCCCCAGGCTTATCTCCGTCTCGGTCACGGTGCGCGCCTTCTTGCTCAACCACAAGGTCACCACCATCACGAGGCCCGCCAGGAGCAGTATTCCGGTCTGAGACTGCACTTTCTGGCTCAGGGCGGTCATGGTGGTCAAAAGGGGTTCTCCTGAAGCGATCGCCGTCTGATAGGCACTTAAGCCGGCCATGGGCACACCGATGAAATTGACCAGATCGTTGGCCGCAAAAGCCATGGCAAGGGCAAAAGTCCCCACGAGCACAATCGGTTTTAGAATATTGACGCTAAAAAAACTGATGGCGATCTGCAGAACAATCGCCGAAAATACAAAGATGGCAGCCAAAATAAGCATTGTATGGGTTTTGACCCATGAAACCGCCTCCGGCGTCATAAATGAGGCTCCCTTGGCGCCCTTTATGAGGATAAAGAACGTAATGGCGGCCAGGGCAACACCGCCCCAGATGGCCCCATACCGTTTAAGCCTTTTTTCATAGTCGAAAGTGAAGATCAACCGTGTGACAAACTGCGCCAGTGCTCCGCAACAAAAAGCCACTACGATAGAGAGCAGAATCCCGGAAACGATGGTGAGAGCCTTTGCGGTGTTGATGTAATCCACCAGGGCCATGGCACCGCCCTGGATCGCCATGATTTTGATGGCGGCGGCTGCCACCGCGGCACCCAGGAGTTCAAAGACGATGGAAACGGTTGTTGAGGTGGGAAGGCCATAGGTGTTGAAGAGGTCCAGTAAAAGAATGTCGGTCAGCATCACCGCCATGAAAATGGTGATCAATTCCGGCATGGTAAAGAACTCGGGATGAAAGATCCCTTTTCGCGCCACTTCCATCATTCCGCTGGAAAAGGTTACACCGGCCAGTATGCCGAGACTTGCAATAATCATTATCACAAAAAACGGCGCCACCCTTGAACCGATGGAGGAATTGAGAAAATTGACCGCATCGTTGGTTACCCCGACCATCAGATCAAAAACAGCAAAGAGTAGAAGAATGATCACCGCAATCAAAAAGACGTCTGTTCCCATGTTTATATTCCCATCACAGAATAGAAGTTTGTCTCCGAAACCCGGTCGGTATTCCGGTTGACATCTCAAACGAAAACTACTACGAAATTGATATTTCTCATAGCACTTTTTGTAAGGATTCTGTTAGGAAAATCTCTCGAAAAAATTGAAATCTGAGGAAGGGACCACCATGAAAGTGCTGTTTCCGGTAACCGATCATGTCTGAAATTCTCGTCATTATAGCGATTGTCCTGGCAATTTTCGTACTCCCCAGATTGGTGGGCAAACAGACCCAAAAGGAAGGCAGCGCATCCACCGCCGTTATGCGCATCAGCGGATGGTTGCGGCTGGCCATAATGGTCTCAATCCTTTGGCCGGCCGGAGCGGCTTTTTTTCTGAAACCCTGGAACGACCAATGGTCCATGTTTCTTTATGTGGGAATCGGACCGGTCATGCTTTTCTGGGGTATCTATTGGGTGGTTTCCGGTTTTAGGAAATGAGCGTATAAACCCCGCAGCCGCAAACAGGGGACATTCATGCGGATTACCATTGCAAAAAAACTCTGGCTGGCCTTTGCCATTCTCATTCTCATTCTGGGTGTCTCCGGGTCCATTTCCTATTTTCAAATTGAAAAGCTGAACCGTACCCTCACGCAGTTTGTTTCCGTTCATGGCCCCTTGGAAAACGCCCTGTTTGAAATGGAAATAAACATCGGTGAAACAGCCCTTTCCATTCTGGCCTTTGTTCGTGACGGCGACAGGGATCATATTGTGAACCTCCGCCGTTTTCAAAGCAATTTCGAGGCATTTCTCGGGCGGTTCAACAGACTTGCCACAACAGCACCGGAGAGGGCTTTCGGCCAGGAAGCTGCCAGATTTTTCAAAGAGCATAAGGCCATGTCCCAGAAGATCATCCATTTGACCGAGGCCAGAGGGCAAAAGCAGAAAGTGTTTGCTCTCTTGGCTGATCGAATGAACATTATCATTGACCAAAGCCTTTCCTCCGGATCTGCCCAAGAGGGACCGGCCTTCTCGGTCAAGAGAGGCGCCGACCTGCTCATGAAGACGTCTTTTCACCGAATGTTTTCCGCCATCGAGAGCTATTTGATCCAGCAAAAGCCGGAACTCAAAGCCGAAATCAAGGACGCGGAAAATGCTTTTCTGAGATGGAAAAGCATCTATGCCAACTCCGGCCTTTCTCCGGCGGCCAGGGCATCTCTAAAAGACCTCGAAAAAAAATTTGAAGACCTAAGCGCTGCGGGAAAAGATGTGATCCACATTGCCGATCAGTTGCGGACTGCCATTGAGGAATTCGAAACGGACCTTTTAGAGGTCAGGCAAGTATTAGACCAGAATATTCAACCCCTCATTCATCAGGAAACGGAAAAAATGGCCGAAATGGCCATCCACCATGGCAAATCCGCCCTTTACGTTACCCTGGGGATGACCCTTTTCGTGCTGGCGGCAATGGGTCTGGCCACCTGGATTACCACCCGCGGTATCATTTACTCCGTACAACAACTGAAAGAAGGGTCAAACGCCTTCGGCCGGGGAGACTTGGACCATCGGATCGAGACAAATGCGGATGACGAACTAAAAGATGTGGCCTCTGCATTTAACGAAATGGCGGCAAAACGAAAGACAGCCGAGCAGAAAGTCCAGGAAAGCGCCGACAAAATCAAACTTTTCTCCTATTCCATTTCTCATGATCTCAAAAGCCCGGCCATCGGGATTCACGGTCTGGCCCTACTGCTTCAGAAGCAATCGGAAAACCAATTGGACGAAAAAAGTAATCGAACCTGCGCTCAAATCATCAAGACTTCCGCGCTGATCGAAGAACTGGTCACCCACATCAACGCATTTATCGCCACCAGGGAATCCCCCCTTTCAATTGAAACGGTACCCATGGAGGGGGTTATGGAAGTTATCAGGGACGAGGTGTCGGAACGCTTGAAAGCCTTGAACATTACATGGTCTCAACCGGAACACCTGCCCGCCATCAAAGCCGATCGCCTCTCCATGATCCGGGTGATTCGAAATCTGGTGGATAATGCGCTGAAATATGGCGGAGATGCCATGAGCCGCATTTCCTTTTCCCATGAGGAGAGCGAAACCCATCACATCTTTTCGGTGGCCGATGACGGGAAGGGACTTAAAGAAGAAGACATGGAAGGGATCTTCGAGGCCTTCAAACGGAAAAAGAGCGCCCGCGGCATTCAAGGGACGGGCCTGGGCCTTGCCATCGTAAAAGAGATCATGGCGCGTCATGGCGGAGACGCCTGGGCCAAACCGGGATCTCCGAAGGGCGTTACATTCTACCTCTCCGTTTCAAAAAAGCTCTGATGTCGTTGGTCAGTCCTTGTCGCCGTCTTTGGATGGAAAGCTCAAGTCCATATTCATTTCAGAGGCCAGGGCCGTAAGCCTTTCTTTGACCAGCAGAATCTCTTCTTCTCCCGGCGCCACCCCTTCGAGCATCATACTGAACATGGGTGCGCCGGACAGCGGCGCGCTTCCTGTGCCGGTATTCATGGAACGAATGTTGACCTCATAACGGCGCAGGATCCGAACCACTTCCTTGACAATGCCGGGATGGTCCATACAAGTGACCGACAGTTTCAGAATAGACGCGTCAGGATCATAGGCCAATTCGGGCGCTTTGGCCCCGTGCAGGGAGGCTTCGAGACCGAGGGACTTTAGTTCCGAAAGGCCGGCACTGATTTCATTCAGTTCTTCCTCGGAACAGGAAAAAAGCATCATGATTGAAAAACACCCGCCCAGAACCGCCATTCGGCTGTCTTCAATATTTGCCCCTTTTGCAAATAGAAAAGTCGATACATCATCCACGATCCCCGGACGATCTTCCCCCGTCAGAAAGAGTATGGTATATTCTTTCACAGGCCACTCCTAAAATAAACGCATTTCTCGGGATCCTCTCAGCAGTTTGAGATAAGATTCCTGCTTGTTTTTGATCTTTAGCCAAACCGGCCACATATGTCAAGACCTTTAAAATTATGACTATTCTGGACAAAAGCCGGCGTTTATGATTGAAATTGAAAGCAATTGCTGGTAAACGAATTTATGATAAAAAGACCTAAAACTTCCTGCATGGTCTCTTTTGTGGAGTGCACCGATGAGCGCAGGTGATGATGAAACCCTGAAAGCCTTTATTGAAGAGTCCCTGGAACACCTTGCCAACATTGAAACCGATCTTCTGGAGATCGAAAAGGCCGGTAGCAGCCTGGACAATGAAAAGGTCAACAAGGTGTTTCGCGCGGCCCACTCCATCAAAGGGGGTGCCGGTTTTATCGGTCTCAACAACATCAAGACGCTTTCCCACCACATGGAAAACGTTCTCGGCCTTATTCGCAATGGAAAACTGATCCCCAATCCCGAGAATATCAACTTTCTTCTCCTGGCTTCCGACACGCTTAAAGACCTTTTGATGAATGTTGAGAAGAGTGACCAGATGGATATCAGAGGTCATATTGAAGCCCTTTCCGCTATCATGGACCAATCGGGACCGCCAACCCGGGAAACCGTTCAAACGCCTTCTCTTAAGGAGACTTCCATTTCTTTTCCGGACGGGGTCCCGCAATTGCCTGAATTGGCCCCCGACCCGGAACAAATCAAAGAGATGAAAGAAGAGGGAAAATCGGTCTATCTCCTTGAAATTCCCATGGACGACGACAGATGGAAGGAACCCGGAGCAGTTGAGCGTTTCCTAAAAGAATCACAATCCTTCGGTACCCTGTTGGACCATCGACTCGATCGAAACGGACCCCTTCCCACATTGAAGGTGCTGTTTGCCTGCGTTTTGGATCCGGGAGAAACGGCAAGCCTGTTAGAAGTGGACCGTTGCTATGTCCATGAAATCGTCGAAGATGGTCGGGTATTGACACCGGATACTCCCCATCAAACCGACATAACCATTCAGAAAAGTAACCCTTCAGAAACCAACATGGAGACGCATCTTAAGCAGCCATCGTCAGATGGTCCCGCGGTGAGCATCTCGACGCCCCAGTCCGCCCAACCAGTTGAAGGGCTCAATAGACCCGAACCCGGTCACGATACGGAATTTACCGACAGAAGCGACTTTTCACCTGAAACCACCCTCCGCGTACATGTGGGATTACTGGACTCCCTCATGACACTGGCGGGAGAACTGGTTTTGGGCCGGAATCAACTGCTTCAGTCCCTTTCAAAGAGAGACCTGGATGGTTCGGAGGCTGTGGGAAAACGGATCGACCGTATCACATCCGAATTGCAGGAAGCCGTGATGCGAACACGCATGCAGCCCATTGGAAATGTGTTCAACCGATTTCCAAGGCTGGCCAGGGATCTTTCAAGGAAGGTTGGCAAGGAAGTGGCCCTCAGTATTGAAGGCAAGAATGTGGAGCTTGACAAAACCCTCATTGAGGCAATTGGTGATCCGTTGACCCACCTGGTGCGTAACGCTATCGACCACGGCATTGAGACGCCTGATCATCGGGAAAGGGCGGGAAAGCATCCCATCGGCCAAATCCACCTGAAGGCGTTTCACGAGGCTGGCCAGGTCAACATCGAAATCAGGGACGACGGTCGGGGTTTGGACGGCAGAAAACTGACGGAAGAGGCCGTGGAAATGGGTTTCATCACCCGGAAACAGGCAGCGAAGCTCTCTTTTGACGAGCAGATCCAGTTGGTTTTTCTGCCGGGATTTTCACTGGCCAAGGAAGTGACGGATCTTTCCGGCCGTGGCGTGGGCATGGATGTGGTCAAAACCAACCTGGACCGCCTGGGTGGACAGGTCGACATTGCCACCGAACCGGGAGAAAGCACGACCGTCAGGATCAAGGTCCCTTTAACCCTGGCCATCATTCCCAGCCAGATCATTCTTACGGAAGGGGAAAGATACGCCATTCCCCAGGTGAATCTGGTGGAACTTATTCGGGTTCCTGCCAGACAGGTCCAGGAGCGTTTGGAGATTGTGGGCGAGGCGGAGGTGGTGCGGTTGCGATCACGCCTGTTACCGTTGGTCCGGTTGTCTGACACTCTTGGAATTCCGCGTACTTTCACGGATCCCGACACCGAAGTGGCCATAGGCGACCGCCGCATGCGGATTGCGGATCGACGATCCAGAAAGAGCAGCCTCTTCGGGTCCATGGACCAGCAGAACGGAGACCATGGAGAAAACGGGACCCGTGGTGATGATCTGAGCGAATCAATTCGCCGAATGCGAACCGGTGAAGACCGGCGTTACAGGGCGGATAGCGGCCTCAATATTGTCGTGGTATCATCCGGCGACATGAAATACGGTCTGGTGGTTGACGCCCTTTTTGATTCTGAAGAGATCGTGGTGCACCCCCTCGGACGCCATCTCAAACAAACGAAAGGGTACGTCGGGGCCACCATCATGGGGGACGGCAGGGTGGCACTGATCCTGGACATTGTTGAACTGGCCCAATTGGCTGAGCTGTCACCCGTCCACAAGAGCACCCGGGCGAAAGAGCTTGCCCAGGCACAGATCGAAGCCTTGAAAAACGGCAAAGACAAGCAGTCCCTGCTCATATTCAGAAATGCCGAAGAAGAGAGATTTGCGGTTCCATTAAACCAAGTGCTTCGCATCGAAAGAATCCGTGACACCGATGTGGAAATGGTGTCAGGAAAAAAAGTCATGCAGTACCGTGGGGGTAATCTGCTGCTTTTTACCATCGATCAGGTGGCCAGCGTCAATCCCATGGATGAGAAAGGCCCGTTGCTGGTTCTGGTTTTCATGCTGGCGGGCAGGGAGATCGGCTTGCTGGCCAAAGGCCCGGTGGACGCCGTTTCAGTCTCCGGAAAGTTGGATCAAAAGGCACTGAAACAGCCAGGCATCATGGGCTCGACGGTCATTAACGGGCATACAACGCTGCTGGTGGACGTTTTTGACATTATTTCCACCCTCAACCCCGACTGGTTTGATAAGAGCAGTGAAACCGAGAAAACAGGGATGGCCACCTGCAAAATCCTCTTTGCCGAGGACTCCGATTTCTTCAGAAACCAGGTCAAAGGCTTCATGGAAGATGAGGGGTATTCAGTTATTGAAGCAGAAGACGGACTTTCCGCATGGCACCTCCTGGAAGAGCACGGGGCTGATATCTCCTTGGTGGTAACGGACCTTGAAATGCCCAATCTTGATGGATTTGGCCTGGCTGAAAGGATCAAATCGGACGAGCGCTACCAACACCTGCCGATCATCGCACTCACCACCCTGGCGGAGGATGATGATCTTAAAAAAAGCCAAGAGGTGAGTATTGAAGACTATCAGATCAAGCTGGACAAAGAAAAGCTGATGGAAAGCATCAACCGTTTCATGAAGGGAAATCCAATGGCATAAGGCAACCGTTAAACGTCGGGGGAGTTGCAGGACCGTAAACCGATACCGTTTGCCCAGCAGGGAGGTTATTAAGGAATGAAGAATATGAAACTGATGGCAAAACTGATCGGCGGCTTTTTCATTGTGGCCCTGATTACCCTCATCATCGGGTTTGTGGGATGGAGAAGTGTCAACAGCATAGACAACAATCTGGTGGAAATCAGTAAAGTACGGCTCCCCAGCATCAAATACCTGCTGCTTATGAGCTGGCAAATGGAGGAAATGACCAAGATTCAGCGGACCCTGTTAAACCCCAATCTCAAAATGGAAGACCGCAAACAGCAGTACAAGGCATTTGAAACGGCTCAGAAGCGATTTAAGGCCGCCTGGAACATCTATGAACCATTGCCCCAAACAGAGGAAGAGGCCAGACTGTGGAAGGAATTCGTAAACGCATGGGGCGAGGTAAAAGAAGGGAATGATATCTTTCTCAAGCTTTGTTCGAAGGTGGACAATACCGGCATTTTGAACCCCATGGCCTTGGAAGCAAAAATACAAGCTTTCATTGTGGGGCATTACAAGCTCATGGAAAAGGCGCTTCTGATGATTCTCACGGAGAAAACCTTCGCGGCTGAAGAAGATGCAACCCGCTGCCCCTTCGGGAGATGGCTGGCCAACTCTGAAACCAATAATACGGTCATAGATGGCAAATTGAAAGAGATTGCCGACCATCATGGAGAATTTCACAGTGCCGTCAGCAAGATCAAGGACCTGGTTCAGCGGGGTGATCAAGACGGTGCCCAGACCGCTTTTCGGGAGGAGATGGAACCTGCCGCCCAGAAAGTCTTTGTTCATTTTCAGGAAATGGTCAATGAGGCGGTCAGGGCTGAGGAGATCTTTAACCGCATGACCCAACACGTCATGGTGGATTCACTGGCCAAACATAAATTGGCGGACGGGCTTATAGAGGAAATCATTGCCGTCAATGAAGCGGTGGTGGCCGAAGAGGAAAAGATCGCCCTATCCGATTCCACCGATGCGAAAATGACCGCCATATTGGGTACCGTCGCGGGATTTGTGTTCGCCTTGGCCTTTGGTATTTTTTTGAGTGTTTCCATTACACGCCCCGTTCAGAAGGGAACCGCTTTTGCAAAACGAATGGCAGAAGGAGATTTCAGGGAAACCCTTTACATTGACCAGAAGGATGAAATCGGCACGCTTGCCCAGGCACTGAACAATATGGTTTCTGGTTTGGGCCGAATGATTCGGGATATCACCGAAGGTGTTGACACATTGTCCAGTTCCTCAATGGAATTGAGCACCATCAGCAACCAAATGGCTTCCGGCGCCCGGCAGACCTCGGAAAAATCGGAAACGGTTTCTACGGCCGCCGAAGAAATGAGTTCCAATATGGCGTCTGTTTCAGCGGCCACGGAGCAGGCCTCCACCAACGTCAACATGGTGGCCACCGCATCAGAGCAAATGACGGCTACCATCAGTGAAATCGCCCAAAACACCGAAAAGGCCCTCGACATCACGGAAAAGGCCGTATCGGAAGCCGAAAGCGCATCCAACACCGTTGATCAATTGGGAAAAGCGGCACGGGAAATCGGCAAAGTAACCGAATCCATAACAGAAATTTCGGAACAGACCAACCTGTTGGCATTGAATGCCACCATTGAAGCGGCACGGGCCGGCGATGCGGGAAAAGGGTTTGCGGTTGTGGCCAATGAAATCAAAGAACTGGCCAAGCAGGCGGCCGGCGCCACAGATGAAATCAAGCAAAAAATCGAGGGCATTCAGAGTTCCACCGACGGTACCGTGAAACAGATCGATCAGATATCCAGGGTTATCAACGAGGTGAATGAAATTGTATCCATTATTGCCACGGCATTGGAAGAACAGTCCGTTACGACCCGGGACATCGCCGGCAATGTGGCTCAGGCCGCTCTGGGCCTTCAGGAAGTAACGGAGAATGTGGCCCAAGGCTCAACCGTGGCATCGGAAATTGCCCGTGATATCGCCGCTGTCAATGAAGCGGCCAGGGAAATGTCCAGCAGCAGTTCCCAGGTCAACCTGAGTGCCGATGACCTCAACCAGTTGGCCGAACAATTGAAAACCATGGCCGGTCGGTTTAAGGTATGAGAAAAGGGGTTCTTAAACCATGAATGGGTCACAGACGAACAATACCGATGCGGAACAAGTTGATCTGGCGACCTTTTACCTAAGGGGTACCGCCTACGGCATCGACCTGCTGAAAATCCAGGAAATCAATAAACTGCTGGTCCTGACACCGGTACCTGGAGCCCCCGCATATGTGCGGGGAATCCTCAATCTTCGCGGTCGGATTGTTACGGTCGTTGACCTGGGATATAAACTGGGGCTCACTGAAACACGCGTGAACAAAAGGGGCCGCAATATTATTATTCGTTCAAGGGGCGAACACATCGGTCTTCTGGTGGAGCGGATCGGTGAAGTTTTATCCGCTGGCATCGACGAAATAGAAGCGCCTCCCGCCAACATGAACGGTGTACAAGGCGAGTATTTTCACGGTATCATCAAAACAGAAGATGAACTGATCGGAATTCTGGATATTGAAAGAGTCCTTGAATGATTTGAGAGTTCTCAATTGGAGCCCATGGAAAAGAGAGAAGACCTTCGGGTGCTGGTGGTTGACGATACCATTTTATACCGAAAAGTGGTCGCTGATGTTTTGAATGAAATACCCGGCGTGGAGGTCGTGGGCAGCGCTCACAATGGCCGTGTCGCCATGAAACGGATTGTCGATCTCAAACCGGATTTGCTGACACTTGACATTGAAATGCCTGAGATGGACGGATTGGAAGTCCTCAAGAGGATGGCCCTGGAAGCACCGGACACAGGTGCCATTATGCTCAGCGCCCACACCCGGGAAGGAACCCGAATGGCCATCAAAGCGCTGGATTTGGGGGCCTTTGATTTTATCTGCAAACCGCAGACAGGCGGTCTTGAGGAGAACCGGGCCGAACTTAAAAAAGCCATTACGCCCATGATCAAGGCGTTTCGCAGGCTCCTGGAAGTGCGGAGGATTCTGAAGGGTAGAAAAGCAAATGTGCCGATGACGGCGAGATCCGCGAAAAGGGGTGACACCGAGCCCAACAAAACCGACCATTTCGTACCATCTCAATTCTCGCTCCGCTCCAGGATTGTGGCAATCGGCGTATCCACGGGAGGTCCCGTTGCACTGAATCGTGTCCTTTCTGACATACCCGCTCAACTGGGGGTACCTTTTTTGATCGCTCAGCACATGCCGCCATTGTTCACGGAATCCCTGGCCAGAAATCTTGACCGCCACTGTGCACTCACCGTGAAAGAAGCCTCTGACGGGGAGAGAATCGCCCCTGACACGGTCTACATTGCACCAGGGGGCAAGCAGATGAAAGTCGCTGACCATGTGTCCGGAAGCACCAAGATCATTCGGGTTACCAATGATCCGCCTGAAAACGGTTGCGCACCTTCCGCCGACTACCTTTTCAGATCCGTGGCGGAACAATACGGAGGAAATGCAACAGGGGTCATCATGACCGGAATGGGATCCGACGGCACCAGGGGATTACAGAAGATGAAAGCAAAGGGCGCCTTTATCATTGCTCAGGACGAAGGAAGCAGTGTGGTATACGGAATGGCCAAGAAAGCTGTTGAAGCAGGCATTGTGGATGTGGTGGCACCACTGGATCAGATCGCCCATCAGATTCGCAGAACCATCGGAACTCTCTCACAAGGCACATGATGACGATGCCTGTTTATTATCCCGGTCAGATCCTTTGGGCAACGTGTGAATGGTAAAGATATCAGCGGAAGAACATGACCTGTTCTGTCAATATATAAAGGAGTTATCGGGGATTTATCTTGACGGAAGCAAAGCCTATCTTCTGGAAACCCGTCTGGGATCACTGCTTGAGCAGAAGCGCCTAAGCTCATTCGGCGAACTTTATCGAATGGCGAAGCAGCCGGGAGAAGAAGCCCTCCGGCAAAAAATCATCGACCGGATCGCCACTAACGAAACCCTCTTTTTTAGAGACAGGGGACCTTTTGAACTGCTTCAACACAAAATCATCCCGGATCTCATCGATGCGAGGAGAGCGGCATCTTCAGGATTCTTTCCGGTTCAGATCCGCATCTGGAGCGCCGCCTGCTCCACGGGCCAGGAAATCTACAGCATTGCGATTGTGTTAAAGGAATTGCTCGGGGATTTCAAAGGATATCAAATACGGTTGCTGGGAACCGATCTTTCAAACACCGCCATCGGACGTGCCAGCCGAGGCGAGTATAACCAGTTTGAGGTCAAGCGAGGGTTATCCGTCAACATATTGAAGAAATACTTTGTTTTCAACGGAAGTGCCTGGAGAGTAAATGATGAGATCAGGGCCATGGTCAGCTTCAGGAAGTTGAACCTGATGGCCCCGGTAGAAAGCCTGGGAAAGTTTGACATTGTATTCTGTCGAAATGTGGGGGTTTATTTCAATATGGCGGATCGCAAGAAGCTTTTCTCAAACATTTCAAAGGTCATGGAAAGGGACGGCTACCTCATTATCGGCGCCACCGAATCCCTGCTCAATGTGGATTCGCGTTACGTTCCAAAACGGTATCTGCGGTCCGTTTTTTATCAACTGAAATGAGACCGCCGACAAAATCATCGGAGCAAAGCCCATGGATCAACCCATGAAAGTCCTTGTGGTAGACGACAGCCCCATGATCCGCCGAACCATACGAAAAGAGCTGGAGGGCGGCGGCTATGAGGTTATCGAGGCCAAAAACGGCCTCGAAGGACTCACCAAGGTTGCCACCCCTTCACCCCCCGACCTGGTGACGCTGGATATCGAAATGCCCAAGCTGAACGGCTTTGATACCTGCCTAAAACTGAGAGGCGACCGGTATTCAAGGTTCTTTTCCCACTGCCCCGACAACCTTATCCCGGTGATCTTTGTCACGGGAAACGATACGATGGAGGACCGAAAGAAAGGGTTTCAGCTGGGGGCGGCGGACTTCATCAGCAAACCTTTTTCGGAAGGCACCGTTCTCTCCGCAGTGGATAAGGTTCTAAAACCGGCTCAATTGGTCCAGGGCATGACCGCCCTGGTGGTGGACGACAGCGGGGTTGCGCGACACATCGTCGCCGAGTACCTTCGGCGTGAAGGTCTTACCATCATTCAGGCCGAAGACGGACAGGAGGCACTCGATATTCTGCGCAAAAAAGCAGATGACATTGATATTGTCATTACCGATCTGAACATGCCCCGCATGGACGGTCGTCAATTGACGCGAAGGGTTCGCGGAGAACTGGACCTTTCCGATCTTCCCGTGATCTTTCTTACCGCCAGCGCCGATGAATCAGAACTGCTGAAAGTTTTCAAGGCCGGTGCCACGGACCATCTGGTGAAACCCTTTGCCAAGGAGGAGCTGCTGGCACGAATCATGGTCCATCTGGAACGAAACCGCCTCAATAAAAACCTTCGCAACATGGTTTTGGAACTCACGGATTTGAACCGCATGAAAGACAACCTGCTTGCCGTCTGCTCCCATGATCTGCGGTCACCCCTCAATGGAATTCTGGGATTTGCGGACATGCTACTTGAAAAAGAAAACCTCGATTCCGAAGACAGGGAAAGCCTGAACCATATCAAAACCTCGGGGAATTTGTTGTTAGGGCTTATCAACGACATTCTGGATCTCAGCAAAGCAAAGGCGGAGCAGGTGGAATTGAAGATGGATCCCATCGATCTGTCTCTGGTTATTCAAAACAGCATCCATTCCCTTGGTCAAATGGCCGGGGGAAAATCTCAAACCCTGACATTTGAAAACCGGTGCCACAAGACCGTTGTCATGGGAAACGCCAGTGGCCTTGGCCGCGTATTCAACAACCTTCTCTCAAACGCCATCAAATTCACGCCCCAAAAGGGAACCGTCACAATCATCATTGATCCCGCATCCGGAGAAAATGTGCGGGTCACTGTCAAGGATACGGGCATCGGTATTCCCGAAGACAAAATACCGTATCTGTTTGACCAGTTTACCCAGACCTCTCAAAGGGGCACCAGCGGTGAAGTGGGAACGGGTCTTGGAATGAGTATTGTAAAGGAAATCCTTGAAAAACATAATGTCCCCATTACGGTGGAAAGCGCACCGGGCAAAGGGACCTGTTTTGCCCTGGTCTTCCCGCTGACCTGTGAAGCCCCAATCAGTGATGCGCTCAAGGAACCGGTTGTTCCATCGGCCCCTTCCGCCCGAATCGACACGGAGCGGAAACTGAACATTCTGTTGGCCGAAGACAACCCGGTTAATCAGAGACTTGTCCAAAAAATGATCACCAAAGCGGGCCACAAGGTCACAATCGCCGAAAATGGACGTGAGGCGCTTCGCATTTACAGAGAATCATCTCAAAAGACGGACCTTATTTTCATGGACATTCAGATGCCTGAAATGGATGGTCTGGAAAGTACCCGGGCCATCCGGGAGCTGGAAATGGAGACGCACTTGAAAAAGGTCCCCATTATCGCCATGACCGGACAGGCCATGGATGGGGACCGCGAGAAATGTCTGGAAACGGGCATGGACGACTACACTGTAAAACCCATTAACAAAAAAATGATACTTGACATCATTCGGAAATGGGATTAACAGTTCCCACCTTGGCATTTTTTAAGCGTGAGAATCGAACCTCCTTTCACTAAGCAGATGGCAAAATGAAAAAAGTACTGAGCGTCGATAATAATCCCGTCATGCTGAAATATATGGTAACACTCATGACCAAGGAAGGCCATGAGGTCATCACCGCTGAAGATGGCCTTTCGGCAATGGATATCCTTCAGACATTTGAACCGGATATCATGTTTTTGGACTTGGTGATGCCGAATATCGATGGACGGACCTTGTGCAAGACCCTCCGACGGATGGACCGATTCAAGAACATCCCCATCATCATTCTCTCGGCCACCGCTGCCGAAGAACGGCTGAACCTTGAAGAAATCGGCGCAACCCTCTCTATCGCAAAGGGGCCTTTCAACTTGATGAAGCCGCATATTCTTTCGGCCCTTGAACTGAAAAGGCATGGGACCTACCAGGACCCCACCGCAAGACCGATGGGATACCAGCATATTCGGCCGCGCCGGGTCACGCAGGAGTTGCTCGCCGTGAAACAGCATTTTGAAATTGTGCTGGAGAGAATGTCGGAAGGCCTTGTGGAAATAAACCGTGACGGGCGGATTATTTACCTCAATTCCGCCGCCCTTTCCCTCTTGGAACTTCCCATTGAAAAACTCATGGGAACCCATTTCGAAGCGTTCTTTGCCCCCGCCGACAGAGAACAGTTAAAGAAACAGCATCGCATAAGCGACCAGAAGACCCGAACGTATGAAAGAATCGGCCCGTTCTCCCTCAATGACAGGAAGATCACCATGGTCTTTCTTCCCATTGCCAGTGACACGCCGAGCCATCTGATCATCCTAACGGATGTCACGGAACGGCTTGAAGCGGAACTGGCACTCAAGCATGAACGAGACAAACTGCAGCAGGCGTTGGATGAAGTTAAAGCCCTGAGCGGTCTGCTTCCCATCTGTGCAAGCTGCAAAAAGATAAGGGACGACAAAGGTTATTGGAATCAAATTGAAACCCACATTAGCGACCATTCCGAAGCGGACTTCAGCCACGGTATCTGTCCCGAGTGCGCTCATGAGCTATATCCCGAAATTTTCGGAGAAACACCAAAAATAGAGCCGTGAACCCTAAGGGCAAGCTTGCATTATGCTTCTTCAGCACCTATCATTGGCCCGTTTTTGAACGGAAGAAATGTGCATTTGCGTAAACGGATTTTGTTTGAAAGCCATCTGAGATCAGAAAGACATGTCATGGAAACAAGTAAACAGGTCGTCATCAACAGGGAGTGGTGTAAGGGGTGCGGTATCTGCGAGGCGTTCTGTCCCAAGAAAGTCCTGGCCCTGGATCATCAGGAAAAGGCCTGCTGGGATCATCCCGAGGACTGTATCCGCTGCGGGCTTTGCGAACAGAGATGTCCCGATATGGCCATTGAACTGGAGGAAACTAAACCGTGAAATCCGGCACAGCATTCATGCAAGGCAACGAGGTCATTGCGCAGGGCGCCCTTTACGCGGGGTTGCAGTTCTTTGCTGGCTACCCCATTACCCCTTCCACTGAGATTGCCGAAATCCTTTCTGAAAAACTGCCCAGAATGGGTCAGAAATTCATTCAGATGGAGGATGAAATATCCTCCATGTGCGCCATCATCGGCGCATCTCTTACCGGCTTGAAAGTGATGACCGCCACCAGCGGCCCCGGTTTTTCCCTCAAGCAGGAAGCCATCGGGTATGCGGTGATGGCGGAAGTCCCATCCGTTGTGGTCAATGTGCAGCGGGGAGGTCCCAGTACGGGTCTTCCCACCGGTGTTGCACAGGGAGATGTCATGCAGGCGCGATGGGGAACCCATGGAGATCACTCCATCATAACGCTTACCGCCTCCAATCTGCAGGATGTTTTTCTTATAACGGTGGAGGCTTTCAACCTGGCTGAAACCTACCGTACCCCGGTAATACTTCTCTTTGACGAAGTGGTGGCCCACATGCGCGAAAAAGTCGACATACCGAAACCGGGTGAAATCAATGTTTTTGAGCGACTCCGCACATCGGTACCGGAGGGGACCAATTTCCATCCCTATCTGACCCGAGAAGACGGCCGGCTCCCCATGAGCGATTTCGGTGGCATTCATCGGTATAACGTCACGGGACTGGTTCACGACATGTGGGGGTTTCCGTCAAACGATCAGAAAGTGGCCTACGAACTGCTGCACCACCTGGTTGACAAGATTGAAAACAAGGCCGATATCCTGGCCCGCTACAAAATGCATCATGTGGATGACGCTGAAATATTGCTTATTTCATTTGGGAGCGCCGCCAGGACCGCTTTGCACATGGTGGAACAACGCCGACAGCGGGGATTGAAAATCGGGTTACTGGAACTGCAGACCCTTTGGCCCTTTCCCAGGCAATTGGTCCGGGACGTCTGTAAAGGAAAGACCCATGTACTGGTGGTGGAAATGAACATGGGGCAAATCTGCCAGGAAGTGCGTAAAGCCGTCATGAGGCCTGAAAGGGTCTATCTTGCCAACCGATTTGACGGCGCCTCCATTTCACCGGCTGACATTCTGAATGTTCTGAACATGATTCGGGGAAAAGGAGTATAAAATGGGGGTCAAAGACTACATCCGACAACGATTCCTGCCGCACATCTGGTGTCCCGGCTGCGGACACGGTATTATCATGGGCAATATGATCCGGGCCATCGAGGAACTGAAACTGAAAAAAAACGACATCGTTGTGGTTTCAGGCATCGGATGCTCATCCCGTATGCCCGGTTATCTGGATTTCCATACCATGCACACCCTGCACGGCCGGGCCATTGCCTTCGCCATGGGCGTCAAAATGGGCCGACCGGAACTTAACGTCATCGTCCCCATGGGAGACGGGGACGCTCTTGCCATCGGCGGCAACCACCTTATTCACGCAGCCAGACGAAATGTGGACTTGACCGCCATCATCATGAACAACAGTATTTACGGAATGACCGGGGGACAGTATTCTCCCCTCACCCCCAGGGGAAAAACAGCCAGCACCGCCGTTTATGGCACCGATTCCAGACCGTTTGACGTCGTCGCATTGGCCAGGGGTGCTGGCGCCACCTTCGTCGCCAGGAGCACCACCTATCATGTAAAAGAAATGGTCTCCATCTTCAAGGCGGCCATTTCGCACAAAGGGTTTTCAGTGGTTGAAGTCTTCAGTCAGTGCCCCACCTATTACGGGAGGAAAAACAGACTGGGGGATGCAGTGGAAATCATGAAAAACTACAAGGAAAACACCGTTAAGATCGGCTCCAAAAAAGCGGCGGCGTCCCCCGAGATGGCAAAGCGGGGGATCTTTGTGCAGAAAAAAGAGCCGGAATACGTGGCAACTTACGAAGCACTCACGGTGAGTCTTCAAGGATCATCAGGGAACAACAAGGATGGTCTTGATGGAGGGCATCATGGATAAACGCATCGTTTTCAGTGGATCAGGGGGTCAGGGGGTTATCACCGCAGCCATCATTCTGGCTGAAGCGGCCGCCGTCCATGAAAACCTAAATGCCGTGCAGACCCAAAGCTATGGCCCCGAGGCCCGCGGCGGCGCCACCCGGGCCGATGTTATCATTTCAAAATCACCGATCCACCACCCCAAGGTCATCAATCCCCACATTCTCATCTGCCTTACCCAGGCGGCCTACAACAAATACGCCTACATTGTAAGACCGGGGGGTCTTATGCTCACGGACGGAAAATATGTTAAAACCGACCACAATGTGGATGCCCGCCAGATGGAGTTGGACATATATCGGGCTGTCATTGAGAAAATCGGAAAACCGATCGTCTTTAACATCTGTATGCTTGGGGCGCTCATTGAATTGACGGGGCTGGTGAAACCGGATTCGATCCTGAAGGCATTGAAGGATAAGATTCCTCCCGATTTCATGGAACTGAACGAAAAAGCACTTGAAACGGGAATTCAGCTGGTCAAGGAAAGCGGCTAGAGAATCTCCTTCCTGGCCGACCGGTTGTTCGCAAACCGGATGCGCCACACATCGTCCGGGCCGATGTGGATCTTTTCTTTGGACAACGGACCGGTAAACTGTCGGGCCGCCGTTTCCATGACACCGTAATGGGTAACCACCAGAATCTGCCCTCCCTCAAACAGGTCTCTCAATTTGGAGAAGAATTTCCTGACACGCACCGTAAAACCGCCTCCAGACTCTCCGTTGGGATAAGGCAAATCCTGTTGTGCCTTGTGTTTCAAAATGGTTGGCATCAGGTCGCTCTTAAGACCAGCGGTATAATCGCCAAAGTCAATCTCCCTCAGCTCCCTGGTGTAGACCGGCTCAGGGAGTCCAGAAACGACGCTCCGTATCAACTTCAGTGTTTCAACGCTCCTTAAAAGATCACTGCAATAGACGGCGTCAAAAGAGAGGCCCTTGATCTTTTCAGCCTTGTTGAGGGTGGAAGTAATCCCCTTTTCAGTCAGCGGCGTATCTGACTGCCCCTGAACGATACCTCTCACATTTCCCTCGGTCTCTCCGTGACGAAGCAGTACAACGTGTAATTCTTTTTCACGATCCATAACTCAAATGCCATTGTAATTATAAAGAAATGGAAAGAAAGACTTCTATTACTATCATTCCCCTGGCCAAATGAGCAACAAAAAAGCCCCTGGCCGTTGTGGTCCAGGGGCTTTTTTAAGAAGGATTCCGGCAGCGACCTACTCTCCCACGCGGTCTCCCACGCAGTACCATCGGCGCTGAGGAGCTTAACTGCCGTGTTCGGG
>JANQDY010000260.1 GCA_028278625.1 Thermodesulfobacteriota bacterium | reverse complement strand
AACCAGAATTCAAAACCTTTCATTTGGACCGCAACGGCTGAATCGATTTTCACCAAACTAGAGCGTTTATGTCAAACTATTTCGGTTACGGAACACTAGCCCGCCACATACAGGTGGAAGGGGGGAGTGTGGTGGTCCACAAAAGCATCCCCGAAGGGTATGAAAAGGTAAAGGCCAAAATGCCGGCCCTCATCACCGTGAGCAACGAAGTGGGTGAACTGAGATACATTTCGAGGACCAAAATGCTGAAAATGATGCGGGGGGCCCGATCCATTCCCACGTGGAATGCCGACGAAATGGGCACAAAGGTAGAATCCCTTACCAAAATGGGGATCGTGAGCCTTTCTTCTCCCCCGGACATGGGACGGGATTGCCGGTTCTTTGAAGGGTCTCCCGATGAAAAGGCGGAGAAACTGGCAGCGGTTTTTATGGGACTCAAATAAATGGCCAAGTACGGGATTTCAACGTTTTACTTAAAAATTTTCAATAATTTGTGGAAATAGGAGGTAAAGAAGAATGGCGGACAAATCTTACGATGCAGTGGTGATCGGCGGCGGGCATCATGGGACAACCATTGCCCCTTATCTGGCAAAAGCCGGGCTTTCCGTGGGTGTTTTTGAACGGCTCGACCATCTGGGCGGCGGTGCGGTTTCCTATGATGACTCACCGGCGCCGGGTTTTCGGGGCAATTTCTGTGCCCACTTCACGCGCTACTACGGCCATCCGGCCTACAAGGAATTTAACCTGCGGGATGAAGGGCTGGAATATGTGTTCCCCGATACCAACGAAGCGGCCGTCTTTGACGACGGCACCTCCTACGTGGCTTACGCCGGCTACAAGGTGGTGGATCCTCAGACCGGCAAGACCGAGTACAGCGACGAGAATGTGCAGAAAACCTACGATCAGATCGCCCGATTCTCCAAAGCCGACGCGGAGGCCTATCTTTACTGGACGGAAAAATACAACGATTACATCCGACCGGCGTTTCACGATTATCGCTATTCGGTTCCCACCCCATATGGTGTGCCTGATGCGCTGGAAAAGTTGGCCATGGATCCCAAGACCGGTTTTGATCCTTCCATGCATTTCATGACCGCTAAGGAATGGGCACATTTCGTCTTTGAAAGCCCCGAACTCAGGATTCTTACCATGAGAGGTTTCCTGACCTCCTGCGGCATCTACCCCGATGATGTGCCCGGCATCATGTATGCCTTTGCCACCCTTCATCTGGTCCTGGGCTGGGAAACAGCCGCCATTGCCAAGGGGGGTACCCAGTCCATTACCGATTCGCTGGTTTCCGCCGGCAAGAAACTGGGGGTTGAGTATTTCATCAACTCTGAAGTGGACAAGGTCTTAATTGATAACAACAAGGCCAAAGGGATCAAGCTGCTGGATGGCACGGAGATTGAGGCCAAACAGATGGTGGTCTCGGACAACGCCACGCCCCAGCTGTTTTTGCGCATGATCGGCGAAGACCATTTGACCACCCACCAGAAGAGAAAGGTGGATACCTATTTTTTTGACCGTGCTCAGCTCTTCTGGGGTCCCATTGGCGTTCATGAACTGCCCCAGTACATGGCGGCAAAGGATAATCCCGATATCAATGCAACCCCCAGGACCTACTATCTGCCAAAGGATTTGGGATATACCGAAGACAAGTACATGCATGAGATCTTTCTCCTGGGGATGCCCTCCAAGTTTCACCTGCTGTCGGCACCGGACAGCATCTGGGATCCCACCCGGGCACCGGAAGGAAAACACAGTATCCACGTGGAAGAGTTTACGGCGCCGGCCCGCCTTTTCTCCAGAAAAGAATGGCGGCAGCTCCACGACGAATTCATTGACGCCATGATGGAACAGTGGCAGCAGTATGCCCCCAACATGACCAAGGACAACCTCATCGGCGAGCGGGTGGCAACGCCCATCGATATTCAGGACACCCACCTGGACATGCGTGAAGGGGGCTGGTCCGAGGGAAACTGCGGCGGCAGCCAAAGCGGGCGTTTCAGAGGGCTTCCGGGTGGGCTCAAGACCTTTGTTGACGGCCTCTATATGTGTTCCTCGGGCGTGGCGGGCGGTCCCGCCATCGGCCGGGGCTCAAGCTACAACTGTTATCAGGTGATTGCAGATGACTACGGACTGAGGAAGCCGGAGTATTGATGCATTGGGTGCTGGGCACTGGGCGCTTGCCGAGAACCTAGAACCCAGAACTCAGCACCAAGGAGCAAGACATGCGTTTGAAAGACAGGGTGGCCATCGTCACCGGCGGCGCCCGGGGCCTGGGCAGGGCGTTTGCCCTGCACCTGGCGCAAGAGGGCGCAAGCATCATGGTCATGAACATCGTGTTTTCCGACAGAGACCTGGAAGACATGAAGGAGACGGTTCGGTTGATCGAGGATTTGGGCGGGGAGGCGCGGTTTTTTAAAGGGGATGTCACAAGTGAGCAGGAATGCGTGTCAATGGCCCGGAAAACCGTTGATGCCTATGGAAGAATCGATATCCTCATCAACAACGCGGCCCTTTATGACGGACTGGTGCGGAAACCTTTTCATGAAATCGATCTCAGGGAATGGGACCGGGTCATGGACGTGAATGTTAAAGGGGCGTTTCTGGCCACAAGGGCCGTCTTTCCGTTCATGAAACAACGGGCTTACGGGAAAATCGTCAACCTCTGTTCCGAAACGGCCTTTACCGGCTCTCACGGCTTTGTGCACTATGTGGCGTCAAAGGGCGGGATTCTGGCTTTGACCCGGGCCCTGGCCGTTGAACTGGGCCCTCACAACATCTGCATCAATGCCGTTGCACCCGGCTTCACCGATACGGAAGCAAGCCGTTCCCTGGCGGATGTGACGAAGTACGATACCACGAAAACGCCGCTCAAACGTCTGGGAACCCCTGAAGATATCACCGGTGCGGCCCTCTTTCTGGCCTCTTCGGAAAGCGATTTCATGACCGGCCAGACCGTGGTTGTGGATGGTGGGCGGTATATGCATTAGGCGTTGGCAGTTGTCAGTTATCAGGCTGAATGAACGGGAGTCATCCTTGGAAACCGTTGAACCGTTGGAAGAAGCCGTGGACTTGATCCTGGAAGCAGGGGGAGATGCGTTCAAACTTTGCTTTCAATGCGGTCTCTGCACGGCAAGCTGTCCCTGGAACATGGTCCGAACGTTCCTCCCCCACCGCATGATCTGTGAATCCCGCTACGGATTGGTGGATCTGGAAAACGAGGGGTGGTGGATGTGCACCACCTGCAACCAGTGTGTGGAACGCTGTCCCCGGGGGGTGGCCATCACGGATGTTCTGGGCGCGGTGCGCAAGATCCTGCTGGATTTCGAATACCGCATGGCGCCGGCCAGCCTTCGAAGCGCCATGGGGAGTCTGACCGGCGAGGGAAATCCGTGGGGGGGGGACCGGAAGAACCGCTCCCTTTGGATGAAGGAAGTAAAGATTGAGGCCTTCAACCAGGGCCATGAGGCCCTCTACTTTTCCTGCTGCACCCCTGCCTATGACACGCGTCTCGGGAATGTGGCAAGAGCCACCGGACGGATTCTTGAAAGGGGAGGGGTTCGTTTCGGGACCCTGGGACCCCTTGAGAGCTGCTGCGGTGAAAGCGTCAAAAAGGCGGGGAACCGGGACGTTTACGCGTCCCTTGCCAAAGGTAATATCGAGGCCTTCTCAAAAAACGGTGTGAATGAAATTATTGTTACCTCTCCCCACTGCTACACGGTCTTTAGGGAGGATTATCCCCAAATGGGAGGGCACTTTGAGGTCCAGCACGTTACCCAGGTGCTGGACCGGCTCATCAATGAAGGGAAAATCGTGCTTCAGAGGGAGGTCCCCAAAAAGGTGGTCTATCATGACCCCTGTTATCTGGGAAGACACAACCGCATCTACGATGAACCGCGAAGAGTCCTTTCAAGCATTCCCGGAATGGAATTGGCGGACGAGCGAAATGCCGGGGAAAACAGCCTCTGCTGCGGCGGTGGCGGTGGCCGTATCTGGATGGAAACCGTTAAAAGGGAACGGTTTTCAGATATCCTGGTGGCCCAGGCCGCTGAAGATGGGGCCGACATTCTGGCAACCGCGTGCCCTTACTGCATGCTTAATTTCAAGGACAGCGTTGCCACCTCTCTTAGGGAGTTGGATCTCGAAATCATGGATGTTTCCGAGCTTGTGGAGATGGCGCTATAGACGTGGAGACATGAATGCCGATAAATGAGACGGAAAGCCGTATAACCGATCCCTCCCGGAGCCCCACCGGCGCCGTTATGGTGGTGGGCGCCGGGGTCAGCGGCATACAGGCGGCTCTCGATATGGCCAATTCGGGGTATAAGGTGTATCTGGTGGACAAGGCCTCATCCATTGGGGGCAGAATGAGCCAACTGGACAAGACCTTTCCCACCAACGACTGTTCCATGTGCATTCTCTCCCCAAAGCTTCTGGAATGTGCCACCAACCCCAACATTACCATTCTGTCAGACACGGAGGTTAAGGGGGTTGAAGGAGAGGCCGGCCGTTTCATGGTGGACCTGATCCGGCGGCCCCGCTATGTGGATGCGGACAAGTGCACCGGCTGCGGGGTCTGCGCCGAGTACTGCCCGGTGAACGTCACGGATGACTATAATGCAGGGCTTTCAACCCTCAAATGCATTCATCTCCCCTTTCCCCAGGCGGTGCCCTCGGTGAGCGTGGTGGATGCCGGCCGGTGTCTATTTCTTGAACGCACCGAGTGCCAGATATGCGTACCCGCCTGTAACGTGCGGGCCATCGATTTTCACCAGGGACCAAAGGAGCTGCGGGTGCCTGTGGGGAGCCTTGTTCTGGCGCCGGGCTATGATGTGTTCGATCCCGCGGCCCAGACCCAGTACGGGTACCATTGTTTTCAAAATGTGATCACCAGCCTCGAATATGAACGGCTCCTGAGTGCTTCGGGTCCCAACGGCGGTATCCTTCGACGGCCATCCGACGGGGCCACCCCCCAAAAAATCGCGTGGATCCAATGCGTGGGTTCAAGGGATGTGGCGGCGGAAAAGCCGTACTGCTCGTCGGTGTGCTGCATGTACGCCATGAAGCAGGTGATTCTTTCCAAGGAACATCTACCGGCCCTTGAAGCGGTGATTCTCCACAATGACGTTCGCGCCTTTGGCAAGGGATTTGAACGGTATTATGATCGGGCCAGAGCGCTTGAAGGTGTTCGGTTTGAATGGGCAAAGCCGGCGGTCGTGGGGGAAGATCCTGAAACCGGATCCGTCACCCTGAGATACCGGTTGGATGGAACCGGCGTTCGGGAAGAGACCTTTGATCTGGTGGTCCTTTCGGTGGGCCTTAGATCCACTTCAGGCAATGGGGCATTGGTCGAGCGTCTGGGCATGGCCCTGGGCCAAGACGGTTTCATGGAGACCTCCGCCTTTCAACCGATGGCAACCGGTCGGCCCGGCATCTATGCCTGTGGTGTTTTCTGCGGGCCCATGGATATTCCCGATGCCGTTACCATGGCGGGGGGTGCGGCCGCCATGGCCACCCAGGGGCTTAAGGGTGTGCGCGGTTCGCTGGTTGTGCAAAAGTCTTATCCCGAAGAACGGGATGTTCGCGGTAAAGCCCCGAGGGTCGGTGTCTTCGTCTGTCACTGCGGCACCAACATCATCAAGGGTGTGAACGTGAAAGAGGTGGTGGCCTATGCCGAGACCCTGGATGGTGTGGTTCATGCCCGGGAAGACACCTTCAGCTGTTCCATTGATGCCGTTAGAAGGATGGTCAACACCATTTCGGAAAAGGACCTCAACCGGGTCGTGGTGGCGGCCTGTACTCCCAGAACCCATGAACCGGTTTTTCAGGACGCTCTTATGCAGGCGGGAATCAATCCTTTTCTCTTTGAAATGAGCAATATTCGCGAACACTGTGCCTGGGTGCATATGGGGGATAAGAAGGGGGCAACGGAAAAAGCGAAAGACCTGGTCCGAATGGCCGTGGCCAAGGCGGGGATCCTGGTACCGCTTTTTCGAGAGCCGTATCCGGTCATGCGGTGCGCCCTTGTGATTGGCGGCGGCATTTCGGGAATGGTCTGTGCCCTTTCTCTGGCCAATCACGGTGTAAAAGTGCACCTGGTGGAGAAGGGACGCGCCTTGGGAGGGATGGCGCGAAAAATCCATTTCACCGGGGAAGAGGAAGATGTGCAGACATACCTGAACGACCTTATTGAAAGGGTTTATCACCATCTTTTCATTCAGGTGCACATGGGGGCGGAACTTAGGGACTTTTCCGGATATGCGGGGAATTTCCAGTCAGCCGTTACAACCGGCGGGCAACCGATGACCGTTGAGATTACCCACGGTGTCACGGTGGTGGCCACCGGAGCCCGGGAATTCAAGCCCGGTGAATACGGCCATGGAAAAGACGAGCGGGTTATGACCCACCTGGCCCTGGAAGCTGAAATTCATGGGAATAGGGAACGGATTCAGAATTGCCGGTCGGTGGTGATGATTCAGTGTGTGGGGTCGAGAGACGAAGAAAGGCCTTACTGCAGTCGTATCTGTTGCGGGCAGGCGGTTAAAAACGGACTCAAGTTGAAGGAATTAAATCCCGGGATGAAGGTCTATATCCTTTATCGGGACATGCGCACATACGGCCTTTTGGAAAGAAGGTACCGGGAGGCGGCGGACCTGGGTGTCATCTTCATCCGGTATCACGAGAGTGATAAACCGGAGGTTCGCCCCGGAGATCAAGATCTGGAGGTTCTGGTGACGGAATCGACCCTGGGCCGGAAAATCAAGCTCAAAGCGGACTTGGTTTCTTTGGCTGCTGCCACGGTTCCGGCCGAGAGCAACCATTCCCTTTCCCAGACCCTCAAAGTGCCGCTGAACCAGGACGGGTTCTTTATGGAAGCCCATATGAAACTTCGGCCCGTGGACTTTCCAAACGACGGCATTTTCATGTGCGGTCTGGCCCACAACCCCAAAACCATTCGAGAGAGTATCTCACAGGGGCATGCGGCCGCCTCCCGGGCCATGACGGTGCTCGCAAAGGAGGAATTGACGGGAGAAGGGGCCATTTCGCGGGTGGATGAAACGCGATGTACCGGGTGTTCCGCCTGTGCCCATGTCTGCCCCTTTCAAGCGGTGGAAGTGTCGTCTGAAAAAGGCGTGGCAGTGGTCAACAGCGCCCTATGCAAAGGGTGCGGCCTCTGCGGGGCATCCTGCCGAAGCGGTGCCCTCGATGTCATGGGCAACAACGAGGCCCAGATTTTTTCACTGCTTTCCGCCATGAGCGGCTAGAAACGGGACCGGCAGTTGCCTGTCCGTTATTGATGACACCGTATCAACGGTAATTATTCCAGGAAGGAGCCTTTGAAGAATGTTTGGATGGAAAGGCAAAATTCTGAGGATAGATCTCACCACGGGAAATCGATCCATTGAAAATCTCTCCCAGGATCTGTGCCGGAACTTTATCGGTGGACGCGGCGCGGGGTTGAAAATGCTGACAGATGAGTTGGATCCCCGGATCGATCCATTGTCCCCCGAAAACAAGCTGTTTTTCGCCACCGGACCGCTCACCGGTACCGGCGTTCCCGCGGGCGGACG
The DNA here is from genome assembly GCA_028278625.1 of Thermodesulfobacteriota bacterium. Next base: position 3,867 of record JANQDY010000260.1, on the reverse strand, counting down.
GTTTGTGGTGGTGAGCAAATCCCCTCTGAGCAACTGCATTGCCAATCCCTGCTGCGGCGGCTATTTCGGTCCCAACCTGAAATACGCGGGATACGATTTTCTGGTCGTTGAAGGCAGGTCCGAAAAACCAGTCTACATCTACATTCATGACGACCGGGTGGAACTGCGGGATGCACGGCACCTATGGGGAAAATGGTCCACTGATACCGAGGAAGCGCTTCGGGAGGCGCTGCGGGAAAGGGATGACCTGGACGACTGGCAGCTAAGGGACTTGAGCATTGTCACCGTGGGCCCCGCCGGTGAGAATCGCGTGCGGTTTGCCTGCATCATGGCGGACGGGGGGAGGGCGGCCGGCCGCTCGGGCCTCGGGGCGGTCATGGGATCCAAAAACCTCAAGGCCATCGCTGTTGCCGGAACCGGCCGGGTGGATGTGGCCGATGTGGACGGCTACCGCCGGGCGGTGATGGATTTTCTGGAAGAGGGCCGGGTGAACCGGGTTTTGTACAACCGTCGAACCTACGGCACCTGGGCCCTGCCCGGGCGTGCCAACAAGAGCGGTACACAGGCCACAAGGAATTTTCAGGAAGGGTATTCCAAGGCCTTTGAATGGTACGAAGACCCCAATCATGTACGAGACCACATCCGCGTTCGCGATGAGGCCTGTTTCGGATGTCCCTTTGCCTGCAGCAAACGTAGCCGGATAAAGGATCCCGAATACCCCCGGACCACCAAAGGGCCGGAGCACGAGAGCATGGCGCTGTTGGGTTCCAACTGCGGTTTCGGCGATCTGGATGACATCTGCCGGGCCAACTACCTCTGCAATGAGCTGGGAATGGACACCATCTCAGCCGGCGCCACCATATCGTGCGCCATGGAGCTCTTTGAATCGGGCTATCTGCCGGAAAAGGACCTTGGATATGCCATGGGCTTCGGCAATACCAGGGCCATGATGGCCTTGCTCAAAAAGACCGCCATCAGAGAGGATTTCGGTGACATATTGGCTGAAGGGGGGAAGTTCGTCGCGGAGAAATACGGCCATCCCCAACTCTTTATGGGCATTAAAGGGATGGGGATGCCCGCCTGGCATCCCCAGGGGGTTCCCATCATCGGCCTCCAGTATGCCACCAACAACGTGGGCGGGAGCCACACAAAAGCCACCCTGCCCTTTTATGAGGGCCGGCGGGACCCGGCGGAACACATCAAATGGACAAAACACGATCAGGACTACGTGGCCCTGGTGGATTCGGCCGTCCTCTGCTGGATCATCTACCACGGACCGCTCTGGGGAGAGAAACTACAGGTGTGGCTTAATGTGATCACGGGATTCGATTTTGAGGAAGATGAACTGCGGCATATTGGGGAAAAAATATGGAACATGGAACGTCTCTTCAACCTGAAAGCCGGGCTTACCGCGGAAGACGATGCACTTCCCAGAAGAATGACCCATGAGCCGCGGGTAAAAAACCAGGTGGTCCCCATGGACCGCATGCTGCCCGAATATTATGCCTTGAGAGGCTGGGACGAAAAGGGGGTTCCAAAACCGGAAAAACTGGCGGAACTGGGACTTTCCTGAGGGAGGCTTAAGAACCCATGCGAATAAAGATCGATTATGCCAGATGCACCGGCTGCAAACTCTGCCAGGTGGCCTGTTCCCTCGAGCATACCGGCACCGTGAATCCGCTAAGGTCGAGGATTCGCGTGTATGTGGGCGAGGAGGTTTGCCTGCCGGTGATTGCCGGGCCCTATACGGAGGCGGCCTGCAATTCAAAGGAGAACATGGTGATCAACGGCCAGGAAATAGACGGCTGCGTGGTCTGCCGCGCATCCTGTCCGGTGAAATCCGCCTTCAAGGAGCCGGATACCGGGATCCCCCTAAAATGTGACTTCTGCGGTGATCCGCCGGATCCCCAGTGCGTCAAATGGTGTGATCCGGACGCATTGACATTGGTGGATTGAATTATTGGCCATTAGCTTCTAGCAAAGAAAGGAGGTTTCGTTTGTAGGTCCATACAATCGCGATTGCCGCAAAACCGCATACTCCCGGGAAGTTTCAAATCAGCCGGTTTTGCATTCCACAAACATCTTTTCAAGGAGGCGTTAACAATGAAAGTGTATGATGTGGTGCCAGGATTGGAATTTGATGCGGAGAGAGACTTTGAACAATCGCCGGCCTGGTTTCTGGATGGAACCCATTCAGTGCCGCCATGGACCCCCATGTTCGGGTGGTTTTGGATCAACTTCTGTCGTCATGGAATGCAGTATGGGGCCGAAAAGCTGAGCCTTCCCACCGTGAAAGGCTGGGACTGGCGCTTTCACAATGGCGGTGGTTATTTAACCCTTCTATTGGTCAAAAGCGAGGAGGAAAAGCAGCGGCGGGAGAAGAAGTTTCGAGAGGCCATCCTCCCCTTCATTCAGGATTATGACGGTTTGTGGAACGGATTTATCGATGAAATCCTGGGCCGTTACGAGACCTTAAAAAAACTGGATCTGGATACGGCGGATAGCCTGGACCTGCTGGACAATTTTGAAGAGACCATCAACACCTGTCGCCGAATGTGGGAAATCCACATGTACATGATGTACGGCACCTATACCGCCTACATTCTCTTTGAGAACATGTGCCGTGAGCTGGCGGGCATCGATGATACGTCTCCACAGTTTCATAACCTGGTATCGGGCTTTGATAACAAGGTCTTCCAAGTGGACAAACGGCTGTGGGAATGCTCAAAGCGGGCCCGGGAAGAGGGTCTGGAAAGCGCTTTCCTGGAAGGGGAGGCGGAAGATATCAAAAGCCGTTTGGAAGCAACGGAGAAGGGCCGCGCCTATATGAAGGATTTCATGGCGTTCATGGACGAAGACGGCTGGCGCATGCAGCGCATGAGTGAAATCAATCTCCCCACCTGGGTGGAAGATCCGACGCCCGCTCTGGTGAACGTGAAACAATTCCTCCAGAAGGGAGGGGATTTCAATCTGGACTCGGAACGGGAGAAGATCACCGAAGCGCGGATGGCCGCTGAAAAAGCGGTGATGGAAAAGGTGCCCCAGGAACAGCGGGGATGGTTTGAACAACTCATGCGCCTGGCACAGAAAAGCGGTATTTTCAGCGAAGAGCATGACCATTACCTGGACCTCTACACCCATGCCATGATGCGACGAAGTGCCTTGGGACTGGGCAGGCGCTGGGTCAAGGAAGGGGCCATCGATGATCCTGAGGACATTTTCTTCCTCCAGCCGGATGAAGTGCGCCGGGCGGGCATCAACCCGGACCAGTTTGATATGCGCTACATTGTGGAGCGGAGAAAAGCGGAATGGGAAGAGTGGTGCAAAACCCCCAATCCGCCGGCCATGCTCAAGGAAGGGTTTGATCTGGATCAGGCCATGGCGGTCCTGGTACAGAGCAACGACCCCATTGCATTGAAGGTGGTGGTCGGTTCCATGCCCCAGGTGAGGCCGGAACTGAAAGCGGACCTCTACGGCACCTGCGGATCACCCGGCGTGGCGGAAGGGACAGCAAGGGTCATCATGAGCGAGGATGAACTCAATCTGGTGCAGGAAGGGGATATCCTTGTGGCCGCCAGCACATCGCCTAGCTGGACGCCCATCTTCAGCATGATTCAGGGCGTGATTGTGGATCGCGGGGCCAGCCTCTCACACGCAGCCATTGTGGGCCGGGAATACGGGATTCCGGTTGTCATGAATGTCTTTGAAGGGACCGCTAAAATCCGTTCGGGACAAAAGGTTAAAGTTGATGCCAACATGGGGACCGTCTACATCCTGGATAAATAGGAACCGTTTTCTAATGGGCCCTTGGCGTCTTCAAGGAAGAGCCAAGGGCCATCAGCCAACAGCCAGAGAGGGGAATGCACG
>JANQDY010000201.1 GCA_028278625.1 Thermodesulfobacteriota bacterium | reverse complement strand
CGACCACATCACCTTGATGCCGCTCCCGGTGTTCAAGCTGGTGGGGGATCTTTCCGTGGATACGGGAACCTGGTTTCGGGCCATGAACGAAAAGGTGGGCTCCTGGATCCACACAAACAAGACCTTTGATCCCGGGGCCCTTGAAGAACGCATGGACAACGACAGGGCCGAAGAAATCTACGAACTGGAACGGTGCGTGGAATGCGGCTGTTGCGTTGCCTCCTGCGGCACGGCCAACATGCGGGAGGACTTCATTGGCGCGGTGGCGCTCAACCGCATCGCCCGGTTCATGCTGGACCCCCGGGACAACCGTAAAGAGAAAGACTACTTTGAAGTGATCGGCACCGACCAGGGCATCTTCGGCTGCATGGGTCTGTTGGCCTGTGAGGATGTCTGTCCCAAGGAACTCCCCCTTCAGGACCAGTTGGGGATTCTCAGACGGAAAATGGGATTGGCGGCCATAAATCACCTCTTCCGGTTCAAAAAGGCCGGATAGAAATGAATCATAGCATTTAGAGGAGACTGACAATGAAACAAAAAGTGACGGTTATCGGAGCGGGAAACGTGGGAGCGACGGCTGCCATGAGACTTGCGGAAAAGGAATTGGCAGACGTGGTCTTGATCGACATTCTTGAAGGTGTCCCGGTTGGCAAAGCCCTGGATCTCATGGAAGCGTCGCCAATTGAAAAACATGATTCACTGATCATCGGCGCTTCAAGCGATTACAGCAACGCGAAAGATTCGGACATCGTAATTATTACGGCGGGCATTGCACGAAAACCGGGAATGAGCCGAGATGATCTTCTTTCCACCAATATGGGAATCATGAAAAATGTGGTGGGTGAAATTGCTGCGGTTGCACCTGAAAGCGTTCTCATCATCGTGAGCAATCCACTTGATGCCATGTGCCATGTTGCCTTTGAAACCTCGGGGTTTCCCAAGAACCGGGTTCTGGGAATGGCCGGTGTGCTCGATTCGGCCCGTTTTCGCGCCTTCATCGCCATGGAACTGAACGTTTCAGTTGAAAATACCCATGCTTTTGTACTGGGCGGTCACGGAGATACCATGGTACCGCTACCTAGATACTCCACCGTGGCAGGCATTCCCATAACTGAGTTGATGGCTCCACAGAGAATTGAGGCCCTCGTAGACAGAACCCGGAAGGGCGGCGCTGAAATCGTGGGCCTTCTCAAGACGGGAAGCGCTTACTATGCTCCGGCATCAGCAGCCGTGGAGATGGCAGAGGCGATTTTGAAGGACAAAAAGAAGATATTGCCCTGTGCGGCCTATCTCCAAGGGGAATACGGCATCAAGGATCTTTTTATCGGCGTACCGGTCAAACTGGGCGCTAATGGGGTAGAAGAGATCATTGAAATAAAGCTGAGCGATGAGGAAAACAAGAGCCTTCATTTTTCAGCAGACGCGGTTTCACAGTTGGTGGCCGATCTTAAACGCTTAAAAGCGTGATCATTAATCAAGAAAATGTTGGAGAAATAAATATGACTGATCAGCCGAACGATCTCAAAAGCGCTTTTGATAAATGGACGGCAGGCGTAGACGAAAAAACGAGCAAGCGGCCTGAGAGAAAGCCGGAATTCCGGAACACCTCGGGAATTCCCATAAAGAGGCTCTATACCCCTCTGGACAGCTCAGGGCAGAACTACCTGGAGGAACAGGGATTTCCCGGGGAATATCCTTATACACGAGGGGTGCAGCCCACCATGTACCGGGGCCGGTTCTGGACCATGCGGCAGTATGCGGGATTTGCCTCGGCCGAAGAATCCAATAAGCGTTACCGTTTTCTGCTGGACCAGGGCCAGACAGGACTCTCCGTGGCCTTTGATCTCCCCACCCAGATCGGTTACGATTCAGACCACGAGATGTCTTTGGGAGAGGTGGGGAAGGTGGGCGTGGCCATCGACTCCCTGGCGGACATGGAAATCCTCTTTAACGAGATCCCCCTTGAAAAA
>JANQDY010000144.1 GCA_028278625.1 Thermodesulfobacteriota bacterium | reverse complement strand
GAGGATCTGACCATTGAAGTTTGATGTAAGATGATACAACTTGATAATGCAGCGTTATTACGTCATGCCAGACTTGATCTGGCATCCAGAAACATAGATTGAGGAAACACTGGATTCCGGCTTCCGCCGGAATGACGGCGCCTATCAGTTGAAAAAGAGAGGAGAAAAATTCCATGAGTGATGAAACACCACCCAAAAAAGATCTGGTGAAATTTGAAAAAGCGGGGCACGTGGGCCGAATCATCCTGAACCGGCCGGAAAAACGGAACGCCATGAATCTGGCCGTATGGGCGGCACTGGACAAAGCTGTTGCGGCGGCAGGTGATGATCCGGAAGTGCGGGCCGTGATCTTTACGGGAGAGGGAAAGTCCTTTTGTGCGGGCATCGATTTAGGCCCTGATAACGAACTGGCTTCGACCATCGGCGGGACCCCGGGTGCGGTGCAGAAGATGAGCCTCTTTCAAAAAATCAAAGAGATCCAGGATATCCACAACCGCCTGGAGAGGCTCGTTAAACCCACCATTGCGGCCATCCACAGCCATTGCCTGGGAGCCGGGCTTGAGATGGTTCTCTGCTGTGATTTCCGCATCTGTACCGCGGACGCGGTCTTTGGCCTGCCAGAGGCCACCCTGGCCATTATTACGGATGTGGGGGGGTTGCAGCGGCTGCCCAAGGTGGTGGGAAGGGGCCATGCCAGAGAAATCGCCTATCGGGGGCATCGGTTTGATGCGGACCGGGCAAAGGCGATCCAGTTGGTCAACGATGTCTATGAGGACAGGGAAGAGATGGAAGCAAAGGCCATGGAAAAGGCCGAAGAAATCGCTTCCAACCCGCCGCTTGCGGTGCAGGGGGCCAAGGACGTCTTTCTGTTTGATGACGAGGTGGGCTTAAAGCGATCCCTTTGCTTCAATGCGGCGAGGTCCGCCCTGATACTCCCTTCCGAAGATATGTTTGAAGCCATGGGCGCCCACCTGCAGAAACGAAAAGGGAATTTCAAGGGCACATAAAGGGCCAAAGGGAGGGTTTTGCAAGCGCGTAAAGGAGGTAAACATGATCCATAAGAAGACAGTCGTAACCTGTGCCCTCACCGGTGTCCTGACGGACCCGGCGGTTCACCATGTTCCCGTCACCCCCGAAGAGATGGCGGACCATGCAATACAGGCCCATAATGCGGGGGCATCCGTGCTCCACTGTCATTTCAGGAATCAGGGAAAGGGGATGGGGCATCTTCCCACCTGGGACCTGAATACGGTGGGAGACATTCTCGCGGCCATCAAGGACCGCATCCCTGAGATCATCATCTGCATGAGCACGGGGGTCGTGGGACCCGACATCTCGGGTCCAGTGGCATGCCTTCGGAAATTCAAACCGGAAATGGCGGCCTGCAATGCCGGGTCCTTGAATTATTTGAAGCTTCGCGCCAATGGCGCATGGGCATGGCCCCCCGCCCTCTTTGACAACACGGTGGAAAAAGTGAAAGGCTTCCTGGATGTCATGATGGCCAACGACATCACCCCCGAATTTGAGTGTTTTGACACCGGTATCGTCAGAAGCGTGGGCCTTTACCACAGAAACGGCATGTTTCAGGGGTCTGCCCATGTTTCCTGCGTCATGGGGGTTCAAAGCGGCATGCCCGCGCGGCCCGATCTCCTTCCCATCCTCGTGGACGAGATGCCGGCGGGAACCCATTACCAGGTCATCGCGGTGGGCCGGGATGAAATCTGGGATTTGCACCGGAAATGCGCGGAGCTGGGGGGAAACGTACGGACGGGACTCGAAGACACCTTCTATTTGCCCGGGGGCGAGAAGGCGACGAACAACGGGATTCTGGTGGATACCCTGGTCAATATTGTGAGAGAGGCGGGCCGGGAACCGGCCTCTCCAGCGGAGGCCCGTGAGATCCTGGGGCTCGGGCCGGCATCATCGGAAAACTGAATAAGGGCATTCCATAATAAAGCGTAGCCAAAGATATTTGTAATTCTTAACAACGAATATCGAATATCGAACAAGGAATGTCGAATCATGAAGGTTTACTTCGACATTCATTATTTCTTGTTCGATATTCTGCGGTTCAAAAAGATTTATCATTCCTAACAGTGACAAATCTGAGAGATGCACTCTCAGATTTTGCGGTCAAGAGTCTGACTCGGGAGGCATAACATCTGATGGAAATCATTCAATATACGGAAGAGCACCGGATTTTCAGGGAAGCGCTTCGGAAATTTTTTGAGGCAGAGGTGGTTCCGCACACGGATCAGTGGGAAGAAGCGGGAAAAGTCCCCAAAAGCGTCTGGCGGAAAATGGGTGAGCAGGGATTTCTCTGCATGGACGTCCCCGAGGCGTACGGCGGACTCGGGGCCGACTTCCTCTACTCGGTGATCCTGACCGAGGAGCTGGGAAGGATCGGGAATACGGGACTGGCGGCGCCCCTCCACAGCGACATCGTGGTGCCGTACATCACGAGCTTCGGTTCCGAGGAATTGAAAAAGAAGTACCTTCCCGGCTGCATTTCCGGAGAGCTGATCACGGCCGTTGCCATGACCGAACCCAATGCCGGGAGCGATCTTGCCGCCATCCGAACCACGGCGGTTCCGGACGGCGACCATGTGGTGCTGAACGGCCAGAAGACCTTTATCAGCAACGGTCTCAATTGCGGCCTGGTGGTGGTGGCCGCAAAAGACCCTGCCATGGAAGACCCCTATCAGGCCATTGATCTCTATCTGGTGGAGGAAGGGACTCCTGGATTTGAAAAGGGAAAAAGCATCAAAAAAGTGGGATGGCACAGCCAGGACACGGCCGAACTCTTTTTTGAGGACTGCCGGATTCCCAAGGAAAACCGCCTGGGACAAAAGGGGGGCGGGTTCATGATGCTCATGGATAAGCTGCAGCAGGAGCGGCTCATGTGCTGCATCATCGCGGTGGTCTCCGCCGAACGGATGCTGGAATTGACCATCCCCTATTGCCGGGAGAGGACCGCTTTCGGCCGTCCCCTCACCAAATTCCAGAACACCCAGTTTAAGATCGTGGAGATGGCAACGGAAATTCGCCTGGGCCGGACCTTCATGGAGAAGCTCATTGTCGATCACATGGAAGGGGCCAATGTTGTGGTAAACGTCTCCATGGCCAAATACTGGACCGCTGAAATGGCCATGCGCGTGGCCGACCGATGTGTTCAGCTCCACGGCGGTTACGGGTATTGTGAAGAATACCCCATTGCCAGGGCCTGGAGAGACGCGCGGGTCCTCTCCATCTTCGCCGGTACCAGTGAAATCATGAAGGGGATTGCCGCGAAATTCATGGGTTTGTAGGAATTCCGGGAAGAAACAATGGACTTTGAATTCACCGAAGAACAGCGGATGTTCAAGGAACAGATCCTTCGCTTTGCCAGAAAAGAGATCGTTCCCAGGGTAGAGAGCCATGACCTGAATGGAGAATTCGACCGGCAGTCCTTTGAGAGACTGGGAGAATTCGGCATCCTGGGCCTTCACTTCCCTGAACGCCTGGGCGGCAGTGATGCGGACGTGGTGACGACGGTCCTGGCCGGGGAGTCCCTGGGTGAAGCAGGGGTGGATGGGGGCTTGACCCTGGCGTACGGTGCCCACACCTTCCTTTGCGCGGACACCATATTTGTTCACGGAAACGACCGGCAGCGGGCCGCTTACATCCCTAAATTGGCATCGGGCCAATGGGTTGGCTGCATGGGCATGACCGAACCGGATGCCGGATCGGATGTGGCAGCCATCACCACCCGGGCCGAAAAAAAGGGGGATCGATATCTTCTAAACGGCAGCAAGATGTTCATCACCAACGGGCCGGTGGCCGACCTGGCCGTCATATACGCCAAAACCGGGAAAGACCTAAAACACGCGGGCATTTCCGCTTTCATTGTGGAAAAGGGGCGAAAAGGTTTTTCAGCGGGCAAGAATCTCATGAAGATGGGGGTTCGCACCTCCCACACCTCGGCGCTTTTTCTGGAGGACTGTGAAATCCCCCAAGAAAACCTGATCGGCCAGGAGGGCGCCGGGTTTCAAATGGCCATGCAAACGGTGGAATGGGACAGAAGCGCCCTTCTGGCACCATTTGTGGGGGGGATGACCCATGTGCTGAAGAAATGCGCCCGCTATGCCAGGGAGCGGTATCAGTTCGGCCGCCCCATCGGCCAGTTTCAGGCCATCAAACACAAACTGGCCGATATCAAGATATTCATCGAGGCCGCCAGGACCCTATGCTATCGCATCGCCTGGTGCAAGGACCAGGGGAGGCCCCTCAATCATCTGGAGGCGGCGGTGGCCAAGCTCTATGTGGGGGACTGGAGTTTGGGGCCGGCCAACGATGCCATGGTGCTTTTTGGCGGTTACGGATACTGCCACGAATATGAAGTTGAACGGTATTTCAGAGACAGTCGGCTCGCCCCCATCGGCGGCGGGACGTCCGATATTCAAAAAAAGATCATCTCAAAACTGATCTGACAGATGCATGTAAGGACAGCACCTTATGAATTTTGACATCGGGGAAGAGGGAAAAGCGGGTCGCGACAAGGTACGACAACTGTTCACCAGGGATGGGGCAGGGGAATTGAAACGGATGGAAGCCGCATCCTTAAATGAGGTTCGAAGCATTACCGGACGCTGGTTGACCCAATTGGAAGCGGCAGGGTATCTCACCGCCCACCAAGGAGACGGGCGCAATTCCGTATCCCTGGTGATGCGCCAGGAACAGCTGGCAACACTGGCCCCTTCCCTTTTTCTTTCCGTGGAGGTGAGTACCCGCATTTTCGGGCGGCTCGTCTCCTCTTTCGGCACGGAGGAACAGAAAAGGGCGCTGCTGCCTGATCTCATGGGCGGGAAGGCCGTGGGCTCGGTAGCCCTGTCGGAAAAGGGAATGAACATCGAAAACGAGCCGTTTAAGACCACTGGCCTCCCCATGAAGGACGGTTTCCTTGTCACCGGATCAAAAGGGCACGTTGTCAACGCTCCCATCGCGGACTGGATCGCCGTGGCCGGCCGAATCGACGGTCAAGATGGGTCCGCCTTCTTCCTGGTCAAAAAGGGGCAAAAAGGTCTTTCCCTTGGCAAAAGGCTTGCTACATTGGGATATGAGGGGGTTCCCATATCGTCCTTGGAACTCCGTGCGTGCCGGGTACCTATGACCCATGTGTTTCACACGCCTCCTGAAGCGCCTTCCACCGTGCGCATGTGGGAAGACCAGGTGCTCACCGCCGCCAGCCTGGGGCTCATGGGACGATCCTACCATGCGGCCCTCACCCACGCCAAAACCCACCGCAGCGGCGGAAAACCGATCATTGCCTATCAGGAGGTCGGCTTTAAACTGGCGGAGATGCTGACCCTCTTTCAGACGGCGCAGCTTATGGCCTATCGCGCCGCCTGGATGTCCCAGACCGAAGACCGGGAAGCCCATCTCCTGGCCCACGGGGCCAAGGTGTTCTGCACCGAGTCAGCCGAAACGGTGGCGGCCAACGCGCTACAGATCCTGGGGGAAAAGGGATATGTCCGGGGAAACCCCGCGGAAGCGGGATACCGGGATGCCAAGTACCTTCAGATTGCCGGAACATCCACGGAAATATCCCGCATGAAGATGGGGGACCGGATCCTGGAATATCTCCAATGACCGAAATGGAGGAACTCGACCCATGAGTGACGATCTATTGTATGAGGTTAAGGAACATGTCGGTTTTCTGACCATCAACCGGGAAAAAAGGAGAAACGCCATCAGCCTGGGCATGATCCGGTCTTTCCTGGACCGGCTTTCAGAGATGGACCAGGATGATGCGGTCTTGGCGGTCTGCCTCACGGGCGCGGGGGAAAAAGCCTTCTGCGCGGGCGCCGACCTGGGTAACACCCTGGCGGGAGGCGGGGAAGACCGGTTATCGGGCCCAAAAACCTATGCCACCCTCATAAAACGGATGATTCATTTCGGCAAACCGACGGTTGCCCGCATCAACGGTCCGTGCCTCGCGGGCGGCATGGGTCTCATGCTCGCCTGTGACATTGTCATTGCCCGGGAAGACACCTATTTCTGTACCCCTGAGGTCAACGTGGGCATTTTCCCCATGATGGTGGGGGCCCTGCTCTATCGGAACCTGCCCCGAAAAAAAGCCATGGACATGGTGCTGACCGGCCGGAAAGTGTCGGCCAAGGAGGCGGAACGGATGGGAATGATCACCCGGGCCGTGGCGCCTGACCGGCTGGATTCGGAAGTTCAGGATACGCTGAAACTCCTGACAGGTAAGAGCCCCATCGGTACCAGAATTGGCAAGGAGGCATTTAACGCCATGAGCGACATGCCCTTTGAGGCGGCCCTTGACCATCTATCGGACGCCCTGATCCGGGTCATCTCCACCCAGGACGCGGCAGAGGGGATGAAGGCGTTCATGGAAAAACGAGTCCCTAGGTTTACGGGGAGGTAGTCATTTTCCCTGATGGTGGGGACCTGTGCTCCGGTGGTAAACGAGACTTGATTTCCGCAAACGGTTCCCACCGCATCCGTGATGTAGGCTTTTACATAGTAGGTGTTGCCGGGGTAAAGTCCCGTCATAATGGAAGTGAATGCGCCGATGGCACCAACCGAGCCTTCTTCCGTTTTGCTGTCCGATGCGGTGGGATTCCAGGTTATGTTCCAGCAGACGCCGTGCTGGGTCGGTGGGGGAGATTCCAGATCCACGATATAACCGTTTCCCGGTGCCGTGGTGGTGCCGATGCAGGTCACCGCCTGGGTGCTCACTGTGGGCCTTTGACCACTGGTGGCAAAAGAAATGTCATTACGTATGATGTTCCGGCGG
>JANQDY010000176.1 GCA_028278625.1 Thermodesulfobacteriota bacterium | reverse complement strand
GATTTTCCTCGTCAATGGGTTCCATAACAAGGGTCTCGGGACCGAACAGGTAGCGCGTTTTCTCATCACAAAGTTCTTCCGCCGTTTTCAAGAATTCCGCCATGTGCAGTGCCTGGTCTTTTTTCACGAACTTTTCCGTATATGGATCGAGATTGGGCTGAATGAGTGCCACCTGGACACGCTCCCCCTCGAAAGATAGATCCCGGTACATGTGAAGGGATAAGAGAATCGGCATCAGCACCAAAGCCAAGATTCCCACCCCGATGGGCATTGCTCTCCCCACTCCCTTTTCCCGGTAGATCTTGAGGGCGGAAAAGAGAGCAAAATTAACCAGGAGAATCCAGAGGCTCCCGCCCCGAACGCCGGTAAACGCATACCACTGGATCCACCCGGTGGCCGTAATAAACGCATTTCCCAGGTTAAACCAGGGCCAGGCGAGATCCCATATATTGTGCACAAACTCGTATCCCAGCCAGATGAACAGGAAGGGAACGAAGAAAGGGAGTCTCAGAACATTTCCCGCACGCCCCGCCAGCCAGAAAACAAACGCCTGCACAAGGGCATTGGCCAGAATGATGCATGCACCCCCCAGCCACTGGACCCGCATGATCCACCAGGACCCCAGAACATTCCACAAAAGGAAAGCCAAAAGCGCATAGTTGAAGAGGGCATAAGGGTTTTGGTCACTTTGAAGTTCTTCCGCCAGTTTTATCATCGGCAGCCAGGCAAAAAAGATGAAGAAAAAAAGGGAAGGCACGGCCCAGGGAATACCGAGAAGCAGTCCGCTTGCCAGGGCCAGGAAGAGCCGCTTTGTAACGGGTCGGTTCATGGCGGATGGAAACCTCTCACATTCCCCTTGTGGGAAAAATCTGGGGCGGTTTACGCCTCCTGAAATTCACCGTGACGATTCCCAATACAATCAATGCCAGCGCCAGCAGGAGTTCCCGGGTAATGGGTTCCCCCAGAATCAGTCCGCCGAAGGCAACACCGGCAATGGGCATTATGAAAATAAAGGAATGAAGTGCCACCGCACCGTATTTCAAAAGCATGGTATTCCAGGCAACAAATCCGAATGAGGCGGTGACAAGGCTCTGATAGAGGAGGGCCGCGAGCACTTTCCCGTTCAAATTGAAAATCATCTGCTGATCCCAGAAATAACCGGCCAGCAAGAAAAAGGGGATGCAGAACAGCATGGGATAAAAAACAATCTGAAACGGTGAAAAGAGGTGGATAATCCGTTTGGTATAGACCGTGTTGACGGCCCAGAGGATGCTGGTTAAAAGGATTATCATATCACCCGTTTGAACCTGGGCCGTAACCTCTTTTTTCCCTGAAAAGGCCAATACCATGCCCGCCGCCCCCATCATCAGACCCATCACCTTCCTTACGGTCATCCGGTCGCCCGGAATAAACCAGTGTGCCAGTATCAGAAGAAAGAAGGGCTGGAGGTTTATCATGAGAGTTCCTCTGGAAGCGGTTGTCCACCCCAGCCCAATATACAGCAGGCCCAGTTGAACGGTAAATATCACGGAAATGATCAGAATCTGAAGAACCTGTCCTTTCCCCAGTGCAAAGGGTCTTCCCGTGGACCTGGCCCAGCAGTAAATGGCGATCCCGGCAACGGCAAAACGAAGTCCCGCCGCGGTGAAGGAGCCGATCCCCAGAAGGCTGTATTTGATGGCCACCGCGTTGGCGCCGAACAAGGTGCACAAAAATGCCGTAAAAAGGGAACCGGACAATGGAATTTCCCGGTTGCTGAGACTTTCTTGGACCAATCTTCTCTTCCGTCCCTGTTTTAATGATTGTTTTCCTTAAGACCCCTGGACGGACCCTTGCTTCCGGTCGGCCGATCTCGAAGAGGAAGCAACGGAGGTATTATGGACATTGGGCCACGACGTAGAGGAATTCAGACTTCCATGGGACCTGTTTGCCGGAGAGTTCCTTCATGAGATGGCGGTGAATCTGATCCGCTTCTTCCTTTGGAAGGAGCACGGACAGGCGTTCCCGGTATGAAGGCCGGCTTCCTGCTGCTTTAGCCCGCTCCTTATTGGGAAACCAGCGTGACAGAATCGTATCGGTCACCTGCAGGGTCATGTGCGTCTCATCCCTTTGAAGCTTCTTAATCACCAACCCCGCCGTTTCAAACGCCATTGACAGCTCATCGGGGGTCCAGTTCACCATTGCGTCATCAGGGTCTTCATAAATGGCTTCTTCGGCATCCATCCATTTCTTTACAAGGCCCTGATCCAGACCTTCACGCCCTACCAGATCATAGATCCGTTGACCCCCTCTTGGAACCGTTTCGCACAGGGAGACCATCCCCTCCGGTGCCAACATTTCCGCCAGCGCTTTCACCGCGCTCTTTTTGTCCCGGAAGGCCAGAAGCCCATTACGCCCCACCACCCCATCGAACCGTACGTCTCCATGCCCCTGTTCCAGGACCACTTCATGAATTTCCGTCAAGGGGCCTGTCATAATCACCGGCCGATCCATTTCACGTAGCTTCGATGCCTGGGCCCGCAGACCGGCTTCCGACTTTTCATCGGCCAACACCCATACACTCCCTTCCGGCGTTCGCCGAACCGCCTCCCATGTGAGCAGACCGGTTCCGCCGTTTACATCCAGGATCACACCGTGGCGCTGTATGTTCACTGCCGAGAGTATCCGCTCGCGGACCTGGGCCATCTGTGTCCCGGCGCCGGTTACGGACCGCTGCAGCCATCGTTCCCGTCCCCGGTCAGTGGGTGAAAAGGTGAGCACCTCGGGAGGTGCCACAATGCCGCCTTCAACCATGGCCGCCAGCTGCGCCTCCCGGCGCCGATTCACCGTCAGTCGGATCCCCTTCTCATAGCCCTGACGGGATGGATCATAGAAAAGCTTTCCCTGAAGGGCATCCGGAAGATACTGCTGGGCCGTCCAGTGTTCCCGATAGGCATGGGGATAGAGATACCCTTCTCCGTGACCGAATCCCTCCTTGTCGCGGCTGGCGTCTTTTAGGTGCGACGGAACCTCGGTTTTTCCTTCCTTCCGCACCGCTTCAAGGGCATCAAAAAAGGCCAAGGCCGAGTTGCTCTTGGGGGCCGTGGACAGATAAAGGGCCGCTTCAGCCAGATGAAACCGGCCCTCGGGCAGCCCCACCCGGTCAAAGGCATCCGCGCAAGCGGTCACCACTTGTATGGCCCGGGGATCTGCCAGGCCCACATCCTCCGCTGCCAAAATCAGCATTCGGCGAAATATGAACCGGGGATCTTCGCCGGCATGCACCATTTTCGCCAGCCAGTAGAGGGCCGCATCGGGATCGGAACCCCGCAGGGATTTAATAAAGGCGCTGATGGTATCGTAATGGACGTCGCCGTCCCGGTCATACAACACGGCCCGCTGCTGAATGCTCTCTTCCGCCACCGCCATGTCCACCACAACCATCCCATCAGCATCCGGGGGCGTGGTCTCAACCGCCAGCTCAAGGGCGTTCAGAACGCTTCTGGCATCACCGCCCGCCACATTCACCAGGTGCTCCAGGGCTTCAGGGTGAACAGTGACTTTCAGCGCGCCGTAACCCCTTTCTTTGTCGGCCAGGGCTTGCTTCATAACGGCCCGCAGGTCCCTTCTGGTCAAGGATTTCAACTGAAAAATGCGGCTGCGACTCACCAGGGGGGAATTAACGCTGAAATAGGGGTTTTCGGTGGTGGCGCCCACCAAAATGACCGTACCGTTCTCCACCCAAGGCAGGAGGGCGTCCTGTTGAGATTTGTTCCACCGATGAATCTCGTCCACAAACAGGATCGTTCGGCGACCTTCCCGGTCACGGTGGTGGCGCGCATCGGAAATGGCCACCCGAAGATCCTTGACCCCGGTCAAAACAGCGTTCAACGGGATAAATCGGCTTCTTGTGGTGTTGGCGATAACCATGGCCAGGGTGGTCTTTCCGGTTCCCGGAGGGCCATGAAAGATGACGGATGAGAGTTGATCGGCTGAAATGGCCCTGCGAAGCAACCGGCCTGGTGCGGCAATGTGCGGCTGTCCCACAAATTCGTCCAGGGTCCTGGGTCGCATGCGGGCCGCAAGGGGGGAATACCCCTGGGAGTCATCCAGAATCATAGGCCGATTTTTTCCCCTGCCAGAACAGTCCGATTTCCGCCCTCTTTCTTGGCTTCGTACATGGCCAGATCCGCTCTCATCTGAAATTTGTCGGCCTTTTCGCCATCAATGAACTGGGCCACGCCGACACTCATGGTAACCGGGTGAAGTCTTTTTCCAAGGTATGCCATCTTGCTGTGCCATTTTTCCGCGAACCCCGCCGTAAATCGATTCATCACCACGTCCGCTTCGGCGAGATCCGTCTCCACGAGGAGCACCGCAAACTCGTCACCCCCCAGACGAAAGGCATTGTCCGTGGTTCGAAATGTGGATCCGATACACTCCGCCAGGAAACACAATATGTTATCCCCTTCCTGGTGGCCGTGGGTATCGTTGAAAGGTTTGAAATGATCAAGGTCAAAGAGGGCCAGGCTCAGGGGTCTCTGATAACGGATTGAACGCTCCATCTCCTCCGCCAGAGAGACATGAAAATGCCGACGGTTATACAGGTTCGTCAGGCTGTCGGTAATGGATTGTTTTCGAAGCTCCGCCTCCAATTCCTTTCTTGCGGTCAGATCATGAAAGAACCCCACACTCCCTATCTCCGTGGGCGTCTCTTTTCCATCCCTTTCAAATATCAATGCGGCGGACAAGCGGATGGGGATCATCTTTCCACCTTCTCCTTTCACGGTCACTTCAAGTCCATCCACCCTTCCGGGTCCGCCGTGGCCATCATCATAGATCATCTTTTTCACTTCTCTGGCCAGCTCCGGAACATCATAAACGTCCTGAATGCTCATTTTGCCGATCACATCTTCCGAACTGAGACCCGTCAGCTTTTCCGCGGCCCCGTTAAAAATAATCACCACACCTTCCCGATTGACACCGATGATCCCATCGGGACACAACAGGACCAGCTTGTCCAGGAAATCCTTGCTTGCCATCATATCCACTCTCTCTTGCGTATGTTTCATGGTGACAGTCCTTACTCGACCAGCCGTTTCACCGAAGGGAACAGTGACCGGTCCGTATGCGGCAAAAACTTGGCCGCGCTGAAGAGGTTCATGAATTCCTGATTGACGTTCAGTTCCAAATAAGTGATCTGATCACGAATGCGAAAAAGTGATGTTTGGGAATCCTGTCCCAAAAGGGCCATGGTGGCCCCCGCAAGGGAGGTGTTTCCGAGGGAAACGTAGGTCTCCAGCGGCAGATCGGGGATCATTCCGATGGTGATGGCGGAACGGGGTTTGATGTAACTCCCGAATGTCCCGGCCACGAAAAACCGCACAATCTCATCAAAGGAGATGTTCACGGTTCTACTGATGGTGGTCAGGATGGTGTACATGGCGGCCTTGGATCGGATCAGCCCGTCAATATCGATCTGGCTGAGGGTCAGCGGTTCACCGGTTCCGGAAGCCTCTGCCGGCACCACAATCAGATGGTTGATACCATCCATCCGTATCAGGCGTTCTCCACAGCGATCCGGGACAAATTTGCCCCGAAGATCGATCATTCGGGTGAGGAAAAGCTGACTCACCAGATCGATGAGCCCGGAACCGCAGATACCCAAAGGGCCGCCCCTTCCCTTGGCCGGGGTGCCGTCACGTCCCGCAATGGTCCCGATGGAAAAGGCCCCGCCATGGGGATCAATCACCACGCTGTCGATGACTCCGGGTGCGGCCATCATTCCCATATCGGCCACTCCGCTTTCAAGGGCCGGGCCGGCTGCACCGGCGCAGGCCATGAGCCAGTCGCGGTTCCCGATCACCACCTCGGCATTGGTCCCCACGTCCACCAGAAAGGAGACATCCTCGCTCTCCGTCATTCCCGATGCCAGAATGCCGGCAATGAGATCACCGCCGAAATAGCTGCCCACGTTGGGAAATACCAGTACCGGTGCCTCCGGATTGATATGGAGATCCAGTTCCTTGGCCTTGATGAGATCCGGTCGATTCACCACCGGAATGTACGGTTCCCGGCAGATCCAATGGGGATCGAGGCCCAGAAAAAGGTGTGTCATGGTGGTATTGCCGGCAATGGTCATGCCCACCATGGATGCGGTTGAAACACCGTTTTCCTTGGCAAGCCTGCCGATATTGCGGTTGATTTCCTCCACCACGAGCCGCTGAAGCCGCAAAAGCCCCCCTTCCCGTCCCGCAAAGTGAATACGGGTTAAGATGTCGGTTCCGATGCCTATCTGAGGGTTGTTAAAAGAGATCTCATCCAGTGTCGCCCCGGCTTCCAGATCCACCAGCCGCAGCACCAGGGTGGAGCTTCCCAGATCCAGTGAAAGGCCATGGAGGGTCTTTCTATTTTTGCCGTCAAAAACATCGATCAACCGCCAGCATTCCCCGTCCCCATAAAGGGCCGCTGCCACGTGGTATCCAAATGACCTCAAATCCTTGGCAAGGCGTTTTACCAGCGAGAAATCGACGCGCACATCCGGTCCGTCAAGTTGATGCCGCAAGCCTTTCACGAGGCGATCCACATCCGCCGTGTTATCGCCCAGACTCGGTTTTGCCAGAGCCACCGTTAAACGCTTGATCCAGGGGTTGCCCTCCAGCGATTTTCGCATCTCCCCTTCCTCTTGCTTTTATTCCCCGATGATTTTGACCAGCACGCGCTTTTTTCGCCGCCCGTCGAATTCACCGTAGAAAATCTGTTCCCAGGTGCCGAAATCGAGTCTTCCGGCAGTCACCGCCACAACCACTTCCCGGCCCATCACCTGCCGCTTCATGTGCGCATCGGCATTGTCCTCCCCCACGTTGTGCCGGTATTGGGAAACCGGTGCGTGAGGGGCCAGTTTCTCGAGCCAGACCTCGTAATCATGATGAAGGCCCGATTCATCATCGTTGATGAAGACCGAGGCGGTAATGTGCATGGCGTTTACTAAAACAAATAGGTCAACGTACTCTGTTAGCGATTGAAAGTTTGATCTAAAAGATGATGTTTCGAAAACGCATCGCCTAAATACCAAAAATTCTAACCAAAAACAACCCGATTGGGCGCGTGTTGAACAGTTTGCATTACGGCATATCTCAGTTATCAAGGTCGTGATACAGGCAGGTGCCGAAGGGCCGGGAGGGATGATCGGCGATACCTTCTTCCAAATTCCCCTGATAGGGAGCGTTTGGTTGTTCTCTTTTCCTTCCTTTTCGCCGAAAAAACTCTTCATGGCCCACACTTAAAAGATAAATAGGAGAAACAAACAAAATGACTCCAAAAGAATCGGTTAGAAAGTTCTGTGTTTCGTGTGTGGACAGCGTTTATCAAACCGAGCATTGTGGTGGTGATAAAATGATAGGTCAAGGCAATGGAAAGGGTGAATGTTATTTCTATCCATTCAGGAATGGTAAAGGACGACCCAGCGTTAAGCTGATTCGCCGGTTTTGTGTCGAATGTATGCAGGGAAGCCCGAAGCTGGTTTCCGAATGCCCGAGCACCAATTGCAGTCTTTTCAAATTTCGATTCGGTCGTAATCCAAACAGAGCCGGAATCGGCAAAAAAACAGCTAACGGAACCGTAGCTGAGCAAGGTTTTTTTGAGCCAGTTTCAATGGAAAGCCAAAGTCTGGATTCAATAGCTGTATAATAGAGTAAGAGGTGATTTTTTGCCGGGGATAGGCGGGATTCGCGCCCCGCTGAAAGTGGTCTGTCCTCCATTTCCCCGGCAATACCTTCCAAGCAACAAGGACAGGATAGGACAGAAATGAAATCGAGAACTAAGAAATTTTTGCAAAATGCCGCAGCAAACGCGAAAGAGCAACTTTTGGAACGTAGGAAGTCCGGCGCTTGGCTCCAAAAAGCGATCCTTTTCCAACACTCACTTCAACTTTCAAGAGAACAGCATGGCGACATGCTTCAAATCCTTCAAGCCTGTGGAATACGGAATCGGCGGGAAACAAGGGTCAGTTTTGAAGTAATTCTAGCCAATCTGCTTGAACACAGGGCGCGCAGGCCCGTGATGGTCTCTTTGAATATCAATGATTGGAAAAGAAACCAATATCAGAGAGCGGGACCGAATACCATTGATCTTATCAAGACTCTTACCAACCATGACTTTATTGAAATCAAGAAGGGATACAAAATGGAAAATGATGCAAAAATGAGCCGAGTATGGGCAACTGAAAAACTGCTTTCCTATTTCCGTGAACTTCCCAATTCTGTGGTTGACGAACCCGTTAATCTCGTGGAGTTGAAGGACGCAAAGGGCAATTTGAAAGAATACCGGGACACCGCTCGAACTCTCAAGATTAAAAGCATCCTGAAAAAGGCAAACAAGATAAATGAAATGGCCGATATTCGATACCGCAGAGACAAATTACACGGTACTCTTGTGGCAATCTTCACTAGAAAGTTCACTTTATACGGGCGACTACACACAAGTGGGTATAGGCACTACCAAGGATTCTCCAGGGAAGATCGGAAAGAAATCACAATCAATGGCGAACCAACAACCGAATTGGACTTTAGTGGCATGCACCCCCATCTACTTTATGCGAAAGAAGGGATTCAGTTCTTCGGCGATCCCTATTCCTTTGTAAATGAAAACCCGATTGCACGGCCCTTTTTGAAAATCATTCTTCTCGCTCTTCTAAACGCAAAAGACGGAATCGCAGCGGAGCGCGCTGGAAACTTTTGGCTGTATAATCATCACCGGGAACGTGAGAGATTGAAAGAAATCGGAATTTCAAGTGCTGGTCCTTCCATAGCAGCTTTCCGAAAGGCTCATAAACCGATTGAACATTACTTCTGCACAGGAAAAGAAACTGGCCTTAAGATTATGAATTCAGATGCTTCAATAGCATTGGACATCGTTAAACACTTTACGAATCAGAATATCCCGATCCTCGCAATCCATGATTCTTTCATCACACAGCGGAAATATCGACCCGAGCTAAAGGAAACTATGAAGAGGATTTACAGGGAACACACAGGATTCCGAATTCGAATAACCGTAGAATTTTAACATGTAAACCATTGAATTTTCAGGGATTAACCCCCTAACCTTATTAGTTAGGTTGAAATAAAGGAAAGAAGAGCCAGGGATAAGGAATAAGCCTAGCCTAGCTTCCCTGCTTTAGCAGCAAAGGGATAAAGGAAGAGGGGAGCAAAGGGAAGTATAGAAAGTAGAGTAGGGTAAAGTGGAAAGGGTCATTTTTCACGCAGATATGAAAGCGCTCTTTTATATGTAACTAAATGAAAACATTATGATATAAAGCCAACCCATGTAGTTAGCATATTGATAGCACTGGATTCTCCCATGAATCACCGAGTTGAGGTTTTGCTCTCCCTAGTTTTCTGGGGTCATATGGCATGTTAAAAAAAGCTACTGTAGCTAACTTCCTGTCTACGGTGGAAGTCCTGTATTCAAATCCCCGACAGCCCAGGAAGTCGACCACGAAACCCGAAGACTTATCAATTCCACCAGTAAGAAATGGTCACGGTCCCATCAGGTGTTTCCCCAAAAACATCGAAACCAGAACAGGCATAACAGAAATAGGGGACCTTCTCACTTTCCCGATTCCCATATGGTTCTCTGACACCTAAAACAAATATCTTATCATGGGTGAGACCATCGACAAAATTAAGCTGTGAAATTTTTGTTATTGTTGCATTTTCACATTAGAACCGTTTTCCGCATAAAAACCAGCGGCGCCATTTATCCTCGGCGCCCTAAAAATTACGGTAGCGCCCTTTTTGATTTTCACATTTGCTCCGATGTTAATTGAAATCTTAGCCACACATTCACAATTCGTTCCAGACTCGAATGTAACGTTTTGAAGGTTTACAGGATCACCAACACATTCAGGGCAAGGTGTTATTGGTATAGAATAATGCAAAATCGTACCGCCTGTACCCACTGCATAGACATCTATTGGTGAGTTTCCCCAAATCCCATATAGATTATTTGATACGCCACTACTCACTTCTATCCAAGCGGAACCATCATAGTGCAAGATTTTCCCGAAATCGCCAACAGCAAAAACATCACTGTCTGAACTTCCCCATACGCCGTTCAGGTCGTAAAAAGTTGAGCTAAGGGGATTAGGCATTTCATTCCATGAACTGCCATTGTAATGCATTATTGTCCCATCATCACCTACAGCAAAAATGTCACTAGCTGCGCTGCCCCATACTGCACGAAGAATTGTTGATGCTCCACTGGTCATTCCGTTCCATGAGCTTCCATCATAGTGAACAATCTTACCACTGTCTCCAACAGCAAACACATTATTTCCTGAACTACCCCAAATGCCATATAGATCATTTGAAGTTCCGCTGCTCATTGCTCCCCATGAACTACCATCAAAATGAAGAATCGCACCAGCTTCACCTACAGCAAAAACGTCATTAGCTGCGCTGCCCCAAATGTCCTCAATATCACTAGTGCTTCCACTGGTCATTTCACCCCAAGAGTTTCCATCATAATGTATAATTTTCCCGTTCCACGAAGCTGCAATAATATTGTTCTTTGAGCTTCCCCAGATGCTGTATAGATCATATAAAGTGCCAATTAAAGGATTGATCATTTCGTTCCAATAAGTGCCATTATTGTTTAAAACTGTTGCATCATTTCCAACAACAAAAACATCAGAGCCTGAACTACCCCATACGCCGTATAGAGATTCCAAAGAAATAGCATTCATGAAACCCCATAAATTGCCATCATAGCGGGCAATTCCACCGTAATTACCAACTGCAAAGACGCTATTTCCTGAATTGCCCCAAATACCATATATATCACTGAGTGAATTGTAAAAAGGCGTGCTCATTTCCGTCCACGTTGTGCCATTAAAGTGTAGAATTTCACCCATATGATCCGAAACGAAAACGTCACTACCCGAACTTCCCCAAATACTTCTAAAGGAACGGGTTGTGCCGCTGCTGACTTCAACCCATGAACTCCCATTGTAATGTATGATTTTCCCACCAGATCCGACCGCAAATACATTAGAAGCTGAACTACCCCATACGCCATAAAGGTCATATTTAGTGCCATTGAGGGGATTAGGCATTTCATCCCATTTACTCCCGTCATAGTGAAGAACTGTGCCATTTTCTCCTACCGCGAAGACACTATTTCCTGAAATGCCCCATACAGAATATAGCCAATTAGTGGTTCCGCTATTCATGTCCCTCCATGAAGCACCGTTGTAATGGATGATCTTCCCATCATAGCCTGCAGCAAAGACATCATTTCCTGAGCTTCCCCATACGCTGTACAAAATGTAAGAAGGAGTAAAACTCATTTCTTCCCATGAACTCCCATCATAATGGACTAGTTTAAAATCCCCTACCGCGAAAACATCATTTCCAGAACTACCCCACACACTGTTAAGATCGTAACTACTTGAACTTAAAGGGTTATTCATCGATCTCCATTTAGTACCATCATAGTGTGCAATTGCCCCGTCATCCCCTACCGCAAAGACATCCTTGCCTGAACTACCCCATACGCCACGAAGTGTATTGCCATAAGGTAAAGGGTTTTGCCTCTCCCACCCAGCATTGATCTCCTTTTCAAATATGCAAAAGAGAGAAAAATGGATAAAAAAGATTGTAGTAACCAACCGCAACATTTTGTCCCCCCGATGCCTCAATGACCACCATAAAATCACTGAACCCCTTTTAGAATTCCAGATTTCCTAACTATTATCAAGCAATTTTTTAGCTGAAGTCTAACTTATCAAGAATGGAATCAGATTGCTCTATATCCCAAGTCAAAGCTTTGAGACGGCTACCAGTTGCAGAAGAAACCCCATGCAAGGGGCTGGGGGCATAGGGCCTTTGAGATTTATCAGTGTAGACGATCTCCTGCTGGAGATCGAGGGTCAATGATATGGCTTTCCCAGGCTCGTCGAAGAGTAAGAATCGTTATGTGGTTGAGGGCCATGGTGAATATGCGGCTGCCTTAGACATCCATCGAAAACGATCTTATAAAAAAGATTAAAACATGTATAGAAAAGGCTTGATTTTGGCTTTTCTTTCCTTTATAATTTAATAGTATTTTGGGTAATTCGCTAAAATTCTTTATGAAAGGAGGGAGAATATGAAAAGGACGAAGAAAGCAGGCAGAAAGCGGGTTTTCGGATACCTGCGCGTATCCACCATCGATCAGGACACAGAAAAGAACAAAGCGGACATCTTATCCTTTGCCAATTCAAAGGGATTCATCGGGCGAGTCCAGTTTGTTGAAGAAAAAATCAGTGGCTTGAAATCCTGGAAGAAACGGAAGCTGAAGGACCTTGTGGATACAATGACCGGCGGGGACGTTCTGATTGTTCCCGAATTGTCCAGACTTGGCAGATCCCTTGTGGAAGTTCTGGAAATCCTGAACACGCTAACGGACAAGGATGTAGCCGTCTATTCCGTCAAAGAGAATTTCAAGCTGAACGGGGATGATATGCAATCCAAAGTGATGCGTACAATGCTCGGATTATTTGCGGAAATAGAAAGGGACCTAATCAGCGCCAGGACAAGGGAAGGACTGGCAGCAGCAAAGGCTCAAGGGAAGCAATTAGGACGGCCGAAGGGACCGGGCAAGAGTAAGCTGGATAAGCATCGAGAAGAAATCGTAGCCCTTTTGAAAAACGGATCAAAGAAAATCTTTATCGCAAAACGGTACAAAGTCACACCGGCCACGTTGACCAATTGGCTGAAACGGCATGGGCTGGATAAGATTAACATCGAACCTTAAAGGGGTAATAACATGGCGCGATGTATAATTTGTGGCAAGAGTGGTTTTTTTCTTTCTGTCGATGCAGGCGGCCTATGCAAGAAGTGTTCGGCCAATTTTTCCATAAGAGCTAATAGTCACAACAGCTTAATGGAAGGAAATGATATTGATACCGATACATACATTGAAGACTATGTAGAAGAAACACGGAAAAAGAAACAAGCTGGATCTGTTAATAGAAAACACTATACCGAATATGTGGAACAGGTAAAACAGCTAAAAAGGGAAAAAAGACACAAAGAAGCCATTGCCCTTCTTTTGAAACTGATTAAGGCAATAGAACGTGAAGCCAAAGTAGATAAATCCTATGGGGGAGATGGTTTTTGTGCTCCTGGGTATTATGAACATCTGGCCGTTATCTATCGAAAAGAAAAGCGATATAACGAGGAAGTAGCGGTACTTGAAAGTCTTCAGAAACAAAACAATTACTTGCATGATAAGTTGTTGTCACGACTTAACAAAGCGAGAGAGCTTAGGGATCGGAAATAGGTTAATGATTTAACACGGGAAAATTCCGAAGTTAAAGGCCCAGCAAATCAAAGCTCAACAAACATTGTCACGAGATCGAACCCCGATAAGGAGGGCTTAATCAATGTCCATACGATTCACGCAAATCATTATCATCATGGCTAGAAGGGAGTCGATCAAGGACGCATCAAGCTGATGCCTAAAAAATGCCCGAAAGAAGAAACAGGAGGAGAACAAGAAATGAAAAGCTATCGAAAAGAATTGTGGTTCAAGGTTTCAACACGAAGAGCCTTTATCAACATTACTCCGGATGTGGAGGAATGCCTGAAAGAAAGTGGAATTGAAGATGGCTTGATTCTCATAAACGCCATGCACATCACGGCCTCGGTCTTTATCAATGATGATGAATCGGGCCTTCATCATGACTATGAGGTCTGGCTGGAAAAACTGGCCCCTCACGCCCCGGTCTCTCAATACCGGCACAATGTCGGGGAAGACAATGCGGATGCTCATATGAAAAGACAGATAATGGGCCGGGAAGTGGTCGTGGCAGTTACCGACGGAAGACTCGATTTCGGCACCTGGGAACAGATCTTCTACGGGGAATTCGACGGTCGGCGCAAAAAGCGTGTACTGGTCAAGATCATAGGGGAATAAAGGAGGGCTAACCATGCCGCTCAGATTCGCACCATTAATCAGGGTTTCAACGGAATCCCAGGCTACTAAGGGGGAATCCCTAAGCACCCAAACGGAGCAAATTCAGCAATATGTGAAATCCCTGAAAGGCGTCATTCCAGAGAATTGTTGGCGATATTCGGGTCAAGAACACGCCACACCGGAGCAAGAAAGAAGCAAGCTGGAAAAATTGCTCGCTGATTCTGCTAATGGGAAATTTGACGCTGTAATTGTTTGCGACGCGAGCAGGTGGAGCCGGGACAATTTAAAATCGAAAGAAGGCTTGAACATCCTAAGGCAAAACGGCACCCGCTTTTTTGTTGGTACGATGGAATATGATCTTTTCAATCCAGAGCATGCGTTTATTTTGGGCATGTCCGCAGAAATCGGTGAATTCCAGGCCAGGACCCAGGCTCTTAAATCCATAACGAATCGAATTAATCGTGCGCGGCGCAATGTCCCAACAGCCGGGAAACTTCCCTATGGTCGCACGTTTGACAGGCAAACTGAGAAATGGGGAATTGACCCAGAGAAGCACAAGAAAATCCAATGGGCCTCAGAACAATACCTTGATGGCATGTCCATAGTAGAAATTGGCAAGGTTCTTGAAATGAACTATGTGAACCTTTGGAAGATCATGAATCACAGATCTGGCACAAAATGGGAATGCCGATTCACGAACAAAGCAGTCAATGTGGATGAAACCGTTACAATAAATATACCTCCCCTTCTGGATGAAACGACAATCCAGGCGATAAAGGAAAAAGCAGCCGCCAACAAAACATACGAACGAGGTATGCTCAAAAATAAGTATCTTTTATCCAGAGTCGTCTTTTGTAAGCACTGCGGATATGTCCTTGGAAGCCAGACCAACAAGAACGGCAAACAGTATTACCGGCACCCAAGAAATCAAAAGCGCTCATGCACGGTCAAGAACTGGGTTCCGGCCGAGCCATTGGGACAGGCCGTTTTATCCGTTCTGTTCCAAATGTTCGGAGATGTCGAAAGAATTGAGCAGGCAATTAAGAAGGCCGTTCCTGATTTTTCCAAGATTCAAACCATGCGGGAGGAATTGTCAGAGCTGAAGGAAAAGGAAAAGCAGATCATCCAACAAAGAGACCAACTGGTCAAATTGGCGGCAACAGGGGTCCTATCAGATGATGAAATCAAGAACCAGATCCAACCGATCAGGGACAGATTACAGGCCATTGAAAAACGTATGGATGTATTGGAATTTCAAATCGCAGATGAACCGGACCCTGAACAGATCAGAAAGAAATCCAAATTGGCTACGGCCGTTCTCGTGAATGCTTTGAAGAACCCTGGACCCAAATCGATTGAAAAACTGCTTAAAGGTCCATTTGAACGGCAGCGCAAAATCATTGAAAAGGCATTTTCGGGAAAGGACCGTGAAGGGAATCGATTAGGCGTTTATGTGGAACAGACAGGCGACCCAAATCGCCATTGGAAATTCGAGGTACGGGCCGTTTTGGATCAAGTAGTTGAATTTTTTTCAGACAATAGCATCGATAGTGATTTTACTTTGTATTAACGAGAATCAAACCTTCGCTGATCCCGCTCTCCCTTAAGCATTCCTCCACATCCGGAGTGATGTTGATAAACGCCCGGCGGGTCGGCGCCTGAAACCACAACTCTTTTCGATAGCTTTTCATGGCAATATCGCTTTCCTTCCTTTACTGTTCTGCAAACAGGCAACAGGGAAGCAAAATATGAAGAAAAAATCAATGCGAAATATGCACGCATTATCATAAACCGTGCATATCAATTATGGCGTCATGGTGGTGAAGGATGATGGGGAATTTGAAACAGCCTAGAAACATCTGCTTGACCTGTCCATTTTAAGCCTGCCGCATCTGGAGTCGTACATTAGCGCCGCTCAGTTGTATCGCACCTGCAGAAAACAGGGGCTTACCATAGGAAAGACGGCAGACTGTCTGATCGCCCAAACGGCCATAGAATATGATGTGCCTTTGCTCCACAATGATAAGGACTTTGATCGGATTGCATCCGTAACCCGGCTGCAAATTTTCCATGGATGACCATAAGAGCTGTCTGTTCAATGCTCATGTCCGCCGATTTTTTTGGAAAGAGTCACCTGTTATCCAATTAATGGCGGTGCGAGCCCACCTAGGTTCGGGTGCCAGAATTGACAAGAATTGGAGATAAAATACCTCATATGGAACGATCATTCGTGCTCCCCTGATAGAGTCCGAGAATCAAAACTTGGCGCCTTCCTTATTTCCTCCTGGGAGCTCTTAAGCTTCGGAGATGATCATGGATGTGAGATTGCCCCGAATCACCCGGCGTGAGATTCTTCTTCCCTTTCTTCTTTCGTGGAAATGTCAACCGCCCCCACGGCTTCGGCGTGCCGCCCTGCAAGAATCTCTCCCGCCTTTGCCTTGGCCGCCTTCCGCTCCTTGGCCCGGACTTCTTCGGTGGCCTTCCGGACCGCCTCCACGCCAGCTTCGATCTTGGCCATCTCTTCACGGTCGATGCCGGGTCTCGCCTCATCCATTGCTTTCTCCAGAAGTGCTTCCGCCGCCTCGGCCCGTTTAAGGTATTCCCCTGCTTCCTTCTCCGCTTGGTCGGCCTTTTTCCTGGACTCGGCCAACGCATCCAGGGCCGCGGCCACTTCCCCGTGCTGCCCTTCCTCCGGTTCCGCATCGAGATCAATATCTTCCGCCGCCAGCACCAATGCCACCATCATGTGTCGGGCCACCAGATCGTCCATGTCCGCATGGTAGGCCGCCAGAATTTCACCGCCGCCGATGCGAAAAGGGATGAACGTAAGGGCGGCATCTCCGGAGTTTTCCGCAATGCAGAATCGACTTGTGTCCTGGACCACATGGGGCTCTGCGTGAATGCGGTTCTCCTCAAGCATTCTGCAGAGTCCTTCACTCACGGATTGCGCATTCTCTCCGGGTTTTTGAGCAGCGGCCAGGACCCGAATAGGGGCACCCTCCCACCGGGCATCCCGTGTCATGAGGTGGGCCAGAAGGAGCATCAATGGTCCGCTCTTGTCATCCCGCCACCATATGTCGATGCGGCGCTGGGGCCCTGCAAGGGTCTTCAGTCTGTCCCAGGCTTCCGGGGGTGCCGCAAGGAGAAGGATATTGCACCCCAGGCGAAAGGTGGCTTTGATGTTATTGGCGTAAGCGGTCCTTCGAATGCCCAGGATTCCCTTCTGAAAGGACCCGGACCAGTTGAATATGGCCGTATTGGCATTTAACGGGCCGACGCCAAAGGATTGAATCAGGGTGATGAGGCCGAGTCTTACATCTTCCGCCGTTACCACCAGCGGAAATACGGGCAGGTCATTTTCGGCAATGTCCTTCTTCAGTTCTTCTCTTGCTTCTTCCCGCTGGCGGGCGGTCTTCATCACATCCCCTTCCAGCATCCGCACCGCCGTAATGAGGCCGCTCCCTCCGTGAATCCAGGCCGCAAACTCAAGAAGGGGCTTTCGGCGCTTGGGATCATTTGAAAAGACCAGCGTCTGAGGCCGCCAGTCCCTGGGATGCTCCATTTCCCGGCCAGCCGCCAGAAGGTGTTCCCGCACCTGCTGAAGGTGATAGGATCTGGTGCTGTCGGCCCACCGGGCCGGGCCGGCGGTCCGCTTCAGATACTGATAGATGGCGAACAGGACGGTCACACTGATAATGCCGGCCCTGAAATCGATGGCCAGCATGACCCCCAGGCAGGCCAGTGCCCCCAACAGACTGAGGCGATGGTGGAACCACCTGAACCGGGGCCGGAAGGACGGGCTGGCGGCCCGGGCCTCGAAAAAGGTGGCATAGTTTAACAGACCGTAGCTGATGAGGAAAAACATGCTCACCACCGGTGCAACCACATTGAGATTCCCCAGTGCCACCGTCAGAAACGCAATGCCCGCACTCAAGAGCACCCCTCGACGGGGGTTGTTGGCGGGGCCGGACCCTTGTGCGAAGGGATTCAGAAACGGAAGAATACGGTCGGATGAAAGAGACTGAAGGATACGGGGGGCCCCCAAGAAAGAGGCCATGGCCGATGAGAGGGTGGCCGCAATGACACCTGCATCAATGAGATAGGAAAAACGGGCCGCCATTGCCATGGCGCCGTAGTCCCCGGACAGCACTTTCCGGGGCAGGGCCCCCGCAAACACAACGGCGACGCCGAAATAGACAAGAATGG
This sequence comes from Thermodesulfobacteriota bacterium, assembly GCA_028278625.1. The sequence continues at coordinate 8,261 of JANQDY010000176.1, read as the reverse complement.
AAACCCCCACCGCCAGAAACGTGCCCAGAGGAAGGCTCTTTCCCGAGTCCCTGAGATCCCCGGACATGCTGACGCCCTGGGTGAAGCCGGTGACCGCCGGGAAGAAGATGGCAAAGAGCAGCCAGAAAGGAAACCCGTTCGATGGGGTAGACCAGTTTGAAGCAAAAAGGGCGCCATCCCACTTGATCAGTCCCCCCCAGAAAAAGGATACCAGGGCCGCCCCGATCAGGATCATCACGCCGTATTGAAACCGGGTGGCCCAATCGGCGCCGAGCCATGCCAGTATGAAAAGGAGGGCAACGGCGATGCCGGCAATCAAGCGGGTGGACAGCCATGGGGCCGCGGGCAGAATCTCCATCATGGCCTCGCCAAACCCCATGCAGTAAAAAGCGATGGAGACCGATTGGGCCAGGAACAGGACAACGCCGATGGCCCCGCCGAACGCCACTCCCAGGGTGCGCGATATCAGATAATAGTCCCCTCCCCCTTTGACCTTCAGATTTGTGGCGATGGCCGCAAGGGAAATGCTGGTCAGAACCGAGATACCGTTGGCAAGGGCAATCATGAGGAGGGCCCTTCCAAGCCCTGCGTTTCCCACCACATATCCCAGCCGCAGAAAGAGGATGATCCCCAGGATGGTGAGAACACTGGGGGTGAACACGCCGGCGAACGTCCCCAGTTTACCGGCTTCCGACCCTGGCCGCATCTTTAAACCTCTTACCTTTCGTCTCTTCTGCTGAAAAGCCTTAAACGTCTAGAGCACGCGAATGGTAACAACCCGCCAACCACCTTGCAAGCCCTTTGTTTTTTCATGGTTATTCACCACCCGCTTCCAATGCCATCACCCTGGCCTGTTCTGATGCCACTTCCAGGAAGTTATTTTCTTGACTTTGTCGTTGCATCCAATACCATCATTAATATGATTCTTTCATGTGTGGAGATGGGGACGCTGTTTCCTTGTTGACAAGTTGCCGAAAAAGAGGCATCTCAGATCCTTAGAAAAGAGATTCGCCCATGTCTGAACCGCTTTATAGATTGGTTTTTCAGGGGGAGCTCCGACCCGGACAGGACAAAGAGACGGTTAAGGCAAATCTTCGCCCTCTTCTCAAAATAAATGAGAGGCAGGCGGAAAAGCTGTTGTCCGGAAAGCGGTTCGTTGTGAAAAAAAAGGCCGATTGCGTAACCGCTGATAAGGCAAAGGCGGCTTTCTACGGGGCCGGCGCTATTTTGCGGTTGGAACGGTTCCATGTCAAAAAGCAGGAAGCCCCGTCAGAGCCCACCGAAACATCGGACAAACCACCCCCCATCACGGTATCTGAGAGTGAAAGGTCCCGGGATGTTCCCGCCCTTGCGGTTTTCATCATGGCCTGCTTCATTTTCGTCGGCCTGTGCGGGTATCTGGTGTGGAAAGTCCTGAAAACGGAAGATATCGCAAAACAGGTGACAGAGACGGTTACAGAGACCGTGACCGAGGCGGTACCGGTTTTGAAGGGCATGACAGGGGAATCCAGCGTTACAGATTCCGCGGCCCCGAAGGATATTGTGGAAATACCGGTTTCCGTCTCCGGCGCATTTTTGCCGGTCAGCATGAAAATCTCATCAAGGAGCAGCGTTCACCCAACGCTTGGGGATTCACCTCCGGGTTATCTTATCAAGGTGCCCGAATCCGCGGGGGGCCAGCGGAAATTCGGACGGCTTCTGTTGGGGACCGGGAACAATCGGATTTACGATTTCATGCTGGACATTGTTCAAGACGGGCGTTCGGTTCTCTATTTCGATTTGAATCAAAACAAAGACCTTACCGATGATACACCCCTTGAAAACAGGGGGAGCGGCATCTTTGCAACCGTGGTTCAGATTCCCATCCAACAGCTGATAAAGGAAATGGCGCGGGAAGGAGATTTCAAGATCTGGTTCTTCACCAACAGAAGCCTCCATAAAAGAGGGAATACCGCCCATTACAGCATCACCCAGATGAAAGGGCGGGTGACCGTGGAAGGGAAGGACTATGACGCCTATATTGCCGAACGAGGGAACAATGACGCGGATTTTACAAACGACGGCATATTTGTGGACTTGGACGGAGATGGGAAAATAGATCCCCGCAAGGAGTATTTCAAAGATCGCGGCGTTGGAACCATCTTGGGAAAGAACTGCCGGTTTGACATCCGCTGGTAGTTGGTCTGCCACAATCGTGTGAACGAAATACGCATAGGGGATTGGTGGCGTTGTTTCCTTGTTGACAAATTGCCGGAAGAAAAGGTCTCTTTAAGGAAATCATGACGTCCCGTTATGCCATTGTCTGCGTTGAGAAAGGAATCGGTGAAGACTGAAATGCTGCCAGAGAAGAACGCCAACAAAACCGAGAGAATCTCATGGGATGATTATTTTCTAAAAATCGCCGATTCCGTTTCAAAAAGAGCCACATGTAATCGCGGTAAAAGCGGCTGCGTAATTGTAAAAGACAGGCAAATCCTTGCCACAGGCTTTGTCGGTTCCCCTGTCGGCTTTGCACACTGTGACGATGTGGGGCACAGAATAAAACGGATTACCCATGAAGATGGTGAAGTCACGGAACATTGCATGCGCACGATTCACGCCGAACAGAACGCTATCTGTCAAGCGGCCAGGCTTGGTATTTCCATTGAGAATGCCACAATTTATACCAGAATGACACCATGCAGAACCTGTGCAATGCTGATCATCAACTGCGGGATCGAAAGAGTTGTCTGTGAGAGGAAATACCATGCGGGAGAGGAATCGGAAAACATGTTCAATGATGCCGGCATAAAGCTGGAATATCGATATGATGGTTATCAGGAATATTAGAGGAAAACATGGGAACGACTGAAACAATCACAACAGAGAATGCTCACATGCCGCCCTTCTTCAAGAAGATCCCTGTCTCAATTGAAAGGGGCGAGGGTGTCTATGTTTGGGACGAGGAGGGAAACAGGTATCTTGACCTCACCGCCGGTTGGGGTGTCACTTCCATCGGGCATGCGCATCCTGCTATCCAAACCGCTCTTAGCAAGCAAGCTTCACGTATTTTGCAGAACCCGAATTCGGGGTTGACTTATTCGCCGGTCCGCGCGCGTCTATTGTCCCTTCTTTCGGACATCCTCCCCGCGAATCTTACAAGGGTGTTCTTCGCAAACAGCGGAGCGGAGGCCAATGATGCCGCCATCAAGCTTGCCCGAAAAGTGACCGGGAGGAAGAATGTGGTGGCCATGAAAGGGGGGTTTCACGGCCGCACCATCAGCACGGCCTCGGCCACCGGCCAGGCAGAACATCGGGAAAAATATAACCCTCTGATGCCCGGCTACCTGTTTGTCCCCTTTGACGACCCGGATGCCTTAAAACGGTCCCTGGGCCATGACGTTGCCGCCGTCATCATGGAACCGGTTCAAGGGGAAGGCGGCGTTCAGATTCCATCCGCCGGATACCTGGAGGATGTTTCCCGGCTTTGCACGGCCAATGGCTCTCTCTTGATCATCGATGAGATCCAGACCGGTTTCTGCCGCACAGGCCCCATGTTCGCCATTAGTGCCACAAAGGCACGGGTTGACTTCCTGACGATGGCAAAAGGAATCGCGGGCGGCTTTCCCCTTGGGGCCTTTGCCATATCCGAGTCTGTATCCGACCGCTTGGAGGTTGGGGATCACGGCGGCACCTACTGCGGCAATCCTCTTGCCTGTGCCGTTGCCCACGCCGTCATCCGGTATCTGATGGACAACAATATCAGTGCCCATGTCACGGAACTGGGAGAAGCAGCCCTCGCTCTGATGACCCAATGGAAAAATGCCTATCCCGGCGTTGTAACGGGAGCCCGGGGCAGCGGGCTCCTCCTCTTTTTGGAGTTTGGGGATGACGCAACCGCCGCCAAGGTCTCGGATGAATGCCTGGCCCGAAGGGTTTTCGTTCGCCAGACCCAAGGAAACGGCATTCGGGTGTTTCCCGCATTGACCATTGAACGTAAACAGCTGATGGATGGTCTTGAGATCCTTCGGCTGGCCATTGAAACAGTGGCCAATAAGAAACAATGAATACGGTTTTATGAAACAGGTGTGGAAATGAAAAACACAAAAACATCACCATCGGTTTTCGAGCCCTGTTGCCTTGCTACCACCATTGGCAGCTTACCGCACACGGATATTGTGCGCGGCACTGCTCTGATGTTCGAAAACACTCCCGAAATCCCATCCTGGGTGCAGTTTCCCAGACGGAATCGGTTTGAAAACATGATGATTCAGTTTACCCAAGGGATGCCGGCGCTGGTTCAAGATGAGGAACGCACTTACTTTTCCACATCCATCAATGACTTCCCTGAGCAATTGACGTCTTTCTATGAGCGTTATTTGGCGGTCGTCGAGAATGGAAATTCCGATGCACTTGATGTTTTTCACCTCTCACCGCAATACGCCGGTGGTTTTTCGGAATTCATGGCCCATTTGCCTGAACAAATATCATCGGGCAAAATGCTGATGCTCAAAGGGCAGGTGACGGGACCGTTTACCCTGGGAACCAACCTTTTTGATCAGAATGGCCGTTGCGCCTACTATGATGATCAACTCCGTGATGTCATCGTCAAGACCATCGTCTTAAAAGCCCTTTGGCAGGTTGGCCGTTTGAGCGAATTCGGTCTTCCGGTCATGATCTTCCTCGATGAACCGTCCCTGCTCGGATTCGGGAAACAGACCTTTCTCACCATAAGCCGGGAAGACGTCATCAAAGACATCAACGAGGTGGTAGCCTCTATCCATCATCAAGGCGGCTTAGCCGGTGTTCATTGTGAGGAGAATACGGACTGGTCCCTGCTGATGGAGACCGACCTGGACATTCTCGACTTCGACGCCTACGACCACATGCAGGGCATCACCCTCTATCCTGATGAACTAAAAGCATTTTTTGATCGGGGCGGTTCATTGGGCTGGGGTGTGGTTCCAACCCTTGACAGGGAAGCCGCGGCAAATGAGACGATTTCCTCACTGATTGATCGTTTCGAGGAAGGGGTTCAGCAATTGGAAAGTAAGGGATTCCAACGGGACCTGCTGCTTAGGCAAGCACTCATCACTCCCAGTTGCGGCGCAGGGGGTGTCCTAACGGAACCGCTGGCTGAGCGGGTGCTGGGATTGTTGCGCGAGCTGTCCGCTGCCCTTCGCCAACGATACGGTTTTGATTAGCCGGTCCACTGCCCCGGGAGACGTTGGACCATCCCAAGCGAAAGGGGATGGTCATTTCCCGAACAAATCTTCCCACAAATCCCAAAACCGGGGAAAGGACTTGTTGACGCAGCCCGGATTCTGAATGCGGATGTCCGGAACCCGGAGACCCACAACCGCAAGGCTCATGGCGATCCGGTGATCTTCATAGGTCTCAACCTCGGTTCCATGAAGCGGCTCACCCCCATGGATCACCAGGGCGTCTTCCAACTCTTCCACCCGTCCCCCCAGTTTGCGCCATTCCTTTGTAACGGCGCTCAACCGGTCGCTTTCCTTCAGTCTGAGATGCGCCACATTATAAATGGTGGTCTTTCCGCGGGCAAAGAGGGCCACTGCGGCCAGGGTTGGTACCATATCGGGCATGGCCCCCATGTCCACCTCAAGTCCTTTTAGGGGATTCCCGGAAACGGTTACCTCCCGTAAGCCCCTTCTCACGGCGCACCCCATGGATTCCAGCACTTCCAGTAACCGGATATCCCCCTGCCTCCCTTGGGGTTGGATTTTTTGGGTGGTGACCGTCCCTCCGGTAATGGCCGCGGCGGCCCAAAAGTACGAGGCCGACGACGCATCCCCCTGGACCGTGTAGTCCATGGGGCGGTAGGTCTCTCCCGGGGAAATCCTGAATCGGTTGTATCCGTCCCTAAAAACGGAAACACCAAAGGATTTCATGACGTCAATGGTTACGTCCACATACGGTTTCGATACCAGATCTCCCTTTACGGTCACCTCAACACCTTTTTGGGCATAAGGGCCTGAAAGAAGGAGGGCCGATAGGAACTGGCTGCTGGCATCACCGGGGAGGTCCACGGCGCCGCCTCTTATCCCGTCCGATGCAATCTTAACGGGGGGAAATCCGTCACGCCCGGGGCAGGCAATGGCAACGCCCATTTGCCTGAGCGCCGCCACCAGAGGTCCCAGGGGCCGCTCCCGCATGCGGGGCGTACCGTCTACCACAAAACGGCCCGGTGCCAGGGCCAGCACCGGCAAAAGCAGCCTGAAGGAGGTCCCCGAATTCCCCAAATAGATCGCGTTTTCTCCCGGCTGATCACATGCCCTTTGACCGATCCCTGACAAAACCAGGTGATCCTCATAGCGCTTCATCCCAACGCCGATGGCTTTAAGGGCACGGGCCGTATGAAGGGTATCATCACATATGAGATCATTTCTTAAGACCGTCGTCCCCGGGGCCAATCCTCCGGCAATGAGGGCCCGATGGGTGATGCTCTTTGAACCCGGAATGGTTACCGTTGCGTCCTTTTGAACCTTATTTGTCATCTCCGTCCCGACGATTCCGCCCTAATATTCTGTGAAAGTGCACGGGTCACCACGTCCCGCATGATGCCCAGGGGCGGCGCCAATCCGGTCCACAACCGGAACTGTTCGGCCCCCTGTTGGATAAACATCTCGAGACCGCCGATGGTGGCGCAATCCATGGCGCGCGCGTCTTTGAGCAGTTTCGTCTCAAGGGGATTGTAGATGGCATCCATCACCACCATTTCCTTGTGAAACACGTCCTTTGAAACCGGTGAGGCATCTTCTTCCGGAAACATCCCCACAGGCGTTGTCTGGATCAACACATCGGCATCCGTTTCCCCGATTTCCCCAAGGGGAACAAACGGGCATTTCAAAAGGTCTGCCAGGTAGCGGCCCCGGTTTTCCGACCGATTGGCCACCATCAGGGTCATCCCGTACTTTTTGGCAAAAAAGCCGATGCCCCGGGCCGCACCGCCGGCGCCCACCAGCACGCACCGTTTGCCAAAAGGGTCAATGACTGAACGAAGCGCCCTCATGGCCCCCAGGCCATCGGTGTTGTATCCCTTTAGGACGCCGCCGTCATTCACAATGGTATTTATGGCACCGATCTCTTCCCCGAGGGGATCGATTGCATCCAGATACGCCATCACCCCTGTTTTGAACGGAATGGTCACACTCATGCCGCAAATACCCAATGCCCGCATCCCTAAAATACTCCCTTTGAGATCCCTGGTCTCAAAAGCGCCGTAGAAAGCGTTGATGCCCTCCGCTTCAAAGGCGGCATTGTGCATGGCCGGGCTGAGAGAATGGCCGATGGGGTTTCCCAATACGCCGTAGATCTTTTTGTGTCCGCTTTTCATGAGGCCAATAGCGCTATCATCCCTTTCATCTCTCCTGCATTGATTTGCCCGGCGGCCGATTCCTCTCCCTTGCCCAGGGAGGCAAAGGTAAAGGCGCCTCCCAAGAGCGGGCAGGCCACCCGGCTGATACGTCCCAGAGGTCCCATACAGAAAGCCACCACCCGAACACCCAGTGTTTCAGCATGAGAAATGAGACCAAGCACCCTCAGATTATCTGAAACAGCGGTGGCTGCCGTAACGATTTTCACCACATGGGCGCCTGTTGCCGCCATTTTTTGAAGCAAATCGAACAGTCTTTCCTTTGAAGGGGTGCCGTTTCTGAAATGTTTTGACAGCACAATCCGGGTCCGGCCCCGTCCTTCAAAGAGCCTTCGACGGTGCTCCAGGGGAAGGGTGTATTCCACGTCTATATAATCGGCTCCCAGCCTCGCCGCCTCAAGAAGATGACCGACGCGAACATCATAGGGCGCATCCCCCCCTCCCCCTTCCTTTTTGGAACGGTAGGTGATCAACAAGGGCTTTTGCGCCGATGAGATGATCTTCCGGAGGTCAAAGGATGCCATGGCATCCAGCCGCACCTCAACGAGGTCACAGTCCGGGGAGGCGGCCCGCATCTTCATAAGGACGTCATCGGTGTTATGGGCCATCAGCGGGATGCAGATCCCAAAGCTTGGAATCCCAGAGCCCCGGGCCGCGTTGCCGACCATGGAAAGCGCCGCCTCATGAGAAACCGTGGCCTCGGTTCCGGCAATCCTGAGCGGCCCCTGAACCGCACGCCCCGCGAGGATAATTCGCGTAAAAATGTCGCGAATCGCGTCTTGCGAAAGCCGGCCGTTGCCTTTGGCGCTGATCCCGTCGAGAATCGCTTTTTCACGAACCGGATCAAACACCGAAAGCCCCCTTTTCTTCTTGATATCACCAATGG
>JANQDY010000128.1 GCA_028278625.1 Thermodesulfobacteriota bacterium | reverse complement strand
GTCTTTGGAATCTATTTCGCTTTTACATCCAAATTACAAGAGCGGTGGCTCTATGTCATTTAAATATCTTGGGTTGCGGGCGTAGCCCGCCTTAGTTCTCTTCTCAGCCGTATACGGATCGCCCACGAAAAGGGGCAGGCCATATATCGTATAAGCCTGCCCCGAACGGCTGAGCAGAACAACACCTCAGATCCTCCAGGCAGTTTGCCCTCTCTCTTTTTGAACCTTGAATCAGCTCCATTCCCCAAGGAAAGGCGATAAAAAGCCTATCCTCCTCGGGTCGCTGTTGACCATGGCGGCATTTTTGTATAACTATTTCAGCCGGTGAAACCTTTTCCGTACCCTGGCTAATCAGGATGATAGCTTGGAAACCGCCCAGTTACAAGGAGATATGACCATGAGCAAGACCCACGACAACCTGATGGCGGCATTTACCGGCGAATCCAAGGCCCGCAACCGGTATGCCTTCTACGCTGACGTGGCGCGGCGGGAGGGATACCGCTATATCGCCAGAATCCTTGAGGAAACGGCCGAAACCGGCAAGCCGGTGTATGAACCCATGAGAACCATGCAGCCGACCCTATCCTGGGACGAAATCCTGATTAAAGGGGCGCAACTGGCCAAGCTGCCTTTACACAGCCATGAGACGGTTGTAACGGAAACCATCATCGGGCCCCGGGCCGAAAGGCCACTGGTCATTGCCACACCCATCTATGTTTCCCACATGTCCTTCGGTGCACTCTCAAAAGAGGCCAAAACCGCCCTGGCCATGGGAAGCGCCACCATGAAAACGGCTATTTGCTCAGGCGAAGGGGGTATCCTGCCGGAAGAGATGGATCACGCCCATAAATACATATTTGAATTTGTACCCAACCAGTACAGCATGACCGAGGAAAACCTTCGAAGAGCGGACGCCATCGAGATCAAAATCGGGCAGTCGGCCAAGCCGGGCATGGGCGGTCACTTTCCCGGCCACAAGGTCACCGATGTCATTGCCCGCATGACCGGCAACAGCGACGTCCACGGGTTGTCAATAAGTGACCTTTGTACCGCCAATTCGGAGGTATCTGGCTACACGGACATCGCGCATGTGTAGGAAAGAGACAAATGGGTCATGATGGCCCTTCTTTGTTTGGGAGATTTCCCACGGCGCCTCTGTACAGCTTGAGGGAGCCTGAAACCGCATACTGGTGAGTGACCGAGGGCACAATGACCGAATCGCCCCTCTTTAACGGCAATGTGTGTCCGCTCTTGAGATCCTCAATCACCCCCTCACCATCCATGCAGAGGAGAATTTCGACGCTTCTCTCCGTTTGGCTGATGAACCGCTCTTGTGTGGTCACATGAATCTCTGACAATTGAAACGCATCGGCAGGCGTCTGATAAATGTGCTCCACAGGGTCATCACAGCTGGGCTTTTGTTTTCGTACCTGGGAACCGTCAAAACAGACGATATTCAGTAGCTCGTTCGGATCAACATGTTTGGGGGTCAGCCCGCCCCTTAAAACATTGTCCGAACTGGCCATGATTTCTATTGCCGCACCTGAAAGGTAATTATGGAGTTCTCCCGCCGGCACATAAATGGCCTCTCCTTGTGAGAGTTCAATCAGATTCAAGAAAAGCGGCGACAAAACACCCATATCCCCAGGATACTCGCGGTTCAGTTCCAGAAGCCAGTAAAAGGCGCGATCCCTCTGGAGGACGCGCTCCGCGCCTTTTACCGCTTCAGCCACAACCCGGGCTTTGCGATCGGGGCGCATGGTCATGAGACTCGAAAAAAATCCCTTTAATCCGTGGGCATTCGGTTCCCTTCTCAGTCTATCCAGTTCCCCCAAGGTGAACGATTCAAAGACCTTATCCATCAAACCCAAGATTTTTTCCGGTGTTCGAAATCCCTTTAGAGCCTCAAAGCGATCGATGGCACAAAGGAGCTCGGGTTTGTGGTTGTCATCCTTATAGCTCCGATGGGGAGCATCCAACGGAACATTGCTTGCATTTTCACGTTCAAATCCTTCCTCTGCCTGCTTTTTGTCGGGATGGGCCTGAACGGAGAGGGGCCTTTCAATGGCAAGGATCTTCAACAGGAAAGGCATCTGGCTTCGAAACCGTTCTGAAACCCTGGTCCCCAGAACGGACAAGGGATCGGCTCTGATGACATCTCTGAGGGACTGCCACCTGCCGCCCACCCGCACCTGGGACGGGGCCTTGGGATGGGCCCCCAGCCACAACTCGGCAGCGGGTTTGAGCCAGGGGCGAGGCAGGTTAAGAAAAGAAGGGAGAAATGTCTTGGAACCCCAGGCATAGTGCAGTATCGCATTGTTGAGAACGCTGATCTCTTTCAAGGCACGGACCAAAATCAAGATTTCTTAAGAAAATCGACGACGAGGGAGGAGATTTCCCCGGTTTTTCCCCAGTAGAAATGGTCCGCCCCTTCGATGATGCGGAGCACCGCGTCCCTGTTCCACCCGGGGATCATCTTCTTTATCATTTCGGGTGGAGCAATATCGTCCTGCGCACCCGCGATGATGAGTTTAAGCTGTGGTGTTTCGCCAAAAAAGGAAAAATCCATGAAATTGACCGGCGGTGAAACCATGATCATTCGAAGGGCAGGGTCCAGTCCGGCGGCCGCCTGCGCATTCACCCAGGCTCCGAAGGAGTATCCGGCCAGATGAATGGCCTTCATGCCCATGGCTTTCAGATACAAAATGGCCCCTTGCACATCGTGCTGTTCCCCTTTCCCTTCATCGTATTGCCCCCCGCTTCTTCCCACGCCTCTGAAATTAAATCTCAAGGTCGTCACATCCGACGTTCCATAAGCCGTTACAAGGGATTCCACAACGTTGTTATGCATGGAACCGCCATACTGGGGGTGCGGGTGGGTAATCACCGCCCCGGCATTACCTTTGCCGCGGGCTAATAAACCTTCCAGTTTTACGTCCCCTGATTCAAATAACACGCTTTCTTCCGCCACGAAACGGTCCTCTCATCATGGGCCTGTGATCTCTTTGAGCATCATATACGCCCCTTCCTCTTCCAGGCTGTACCGTCTGTCCATGACTTCCAGCCGGGTGGCATAGGCAAAATGGGTATCTCCTTCCCGGGCCTTGGAGAGCTTTTCGAGAATTTGGCCGATGATAGCCCCTATGAGCTGAAAATCCATCACGGCCAGGTGACCCGGAATCAGGATCTCCTTCTCGGCGAATTGGGCTTTGATCCCACTGGTGACAAAAACATGCTCATTTTTCAAATACTGGATGTGGATGCACTGGGAAGGGTCGGTCTGGTTTTGGATGGTTGCAATGATATTCTCCCCGCCTGAGGGTACCGTTTCCGGTGGCATAAGGGTTTCTCCTCTCTTTGCCCGTTCCTACTCGCCTCTCATTACCGCCAGGGGAACCAGCGATTTTTCACGCTTCTGAGCCAATTCCATGAGGGTCAGTTGGGCTTTGGCAGGCGGTTCGCGGCGCTCATCTGAGGATTTGGGCTTTAGAATCATGGCTTCCGTATCGCAGGTGGTCACGCACAAACCGCAACCGATGCAGCGATCGAGGTTCACCCGGGCCGTGCCCCCTTCTTCCACGGTGATGGCATCCATCTGGCAGCGATCCAGACAGATTTCACACCCAATACAACTCTCTTCGTCCACCACCGCAAAATGGTTGGTCAATACCACCTCAACCGGGCGAGGGTGTTTATTGAGGGCCCGCAGCATCCCGCAGCAGTCACCGCAGCAGTTGCACATGCCGCCCGGATTAACGGCATTAAAGGGCTGAGGCACCAGTCCCGCCGCTTCGCATTTATCAAGAATCTCCAGCGCTTCCCCTTGGGTCACCCACCGACCCATTCCCCGGTCCACATAATAGGCGCCGTGGGAACCGGCCAGGAAACAGACCTCCAAGGGCTTGTCACAGGATTGCTCCAGCAATCCCTGCTGAACCCGGCAGATACAATCGGCCACGGCAAGCCGGTCGCTTTTCGATTTTATGATTTCCCGGGCATCTTCATAGGGGGCCACCTTAAAGGAGACGCCGATGGACTTGTTCACGGGAATGGTCCGCATGGGCAGCACATGTTGTGCCCCCTTCTTAAGAAATGCCTCCTCGAAATAGTCCTCAAAAAGGCGGGACAGTTCCGCATCCATGGTTTTGAGTTGGAACTCGTAGATGCCTACCACAAAAGGGGCCGCGCCGTATTTTGTTTCATCCCCTTTGCGCGTTCTGAACAACAGCCCTTTTTCAGCCATCTCAAAAAGGCATGCCGCCGTCTCTTCGGAATCCAGATTTAGACGTCCCGCCACGCTTTCCGGTGTTTCAAGCATCATGCTCATGTGGAGGTACATCCACGCCTCCTCTTCGGTGAAAAGGTATTCGAGGATTCGTATCTCCACTCCGGATTCGGTCGGGGGAAACCCGATGGAATACTGGTCCAGTTGCTCCTGCAACCGGCGAAAAATATTTTCGGACATTTGGGCTCCTTATTCTTTATTCCGCAATCCGCTATCCGAATTCCGCAATTACTCAGGTTCCCATCTCCCAGGATGAAAGATAGTGTTTCTGCTCTTCGGTCAGAGTGTCGATCTCAATATCCATGGAGGCAAGCTTTAGTCTGGCGATCTCCTGGTCAATGGCATGGGGAACCGGATAGACCTTTTTTTCAAGATCAGCATGTTCTTTGGCCATATACTCGGCGCTGAGGGCCTGGTTGGCGAAGCTCATGTCCATGACGCTGGAAGGATGCCCTTCAGCGGCAGCAAGATTCACCAGCCGTCCCTCGCCCAGCACATAGATTTTCCGGCCGTTGTTGAGGGCGTACTCCTCCACAAAATCTCTGATCTGGCGTCTTTCCATTGCCACTTCCGCAAGGCCCCCGAGATCCAGCTCCACGTCAAAATGACCCGAATTGGAGACAATGGCCCCGTCTTTCATTTTCAAGAAATGTTCCACGCGAATCACATTGATGTCGCCCGTCAACGTACAGAAGAAATCGCCAAGGGGTGCTGCTTCGCTGATGGGCATCACCTGAAATCCATCCATAACCGCTTCAAGGGCCCGCAACGGATCCACTTCGCAGACGATTACATGGGCCCCATGCCCTTTTGCCTTGGTGGCCACGCCTCTGCCGCACCAGCCATAGCCGCTGACCACGAAGGTGCTTCCCGCCAGCAGCCGGTTGGTGGCGCGGATGATGCCGTCCACGGTGCTCTGGCCGGTACCGTAGCGGTTATCAAAAAGATGCTTGGTATCGGCATCGTTTACCGAAACCACTGGAAATTGCAGAACCCCGTCTTTTTCCATGCTTCTAAGGCGGATAACGCCGGTGGTGGTCTCTTCGGTACCACCAATGACGTTATTTAAAAAGCGGCTGCGATCGTCCTCGGAAAGGCCTTTGCCCCATTGGCTGACCGACGCTTCCAGGTCATCCCATTTGTTGAGTGCTATAAAATGCAGCGAACTCACCAGATCCGCGCCATCATCCATGGTGATGTGGGGCTCATGCCGAAGGGCCGACAGAATGTGGCTGTAATAGGTGGCATGATCTTCCCCCTTAATGGCAAAGACCGGAATTTCGTCATCGGCCACCAGGGAAGCAGCCACATCGTCCTGGGTGGAAAGCGGGTTTGAGGCGCACAGAACCACTTGGGCACCGCCTGCTTTAAGGGTTTTTACCAGAGCGGCCGTCTCCGTGGTCACGTGGAGACAGGCGGAAAGCCTGAGCCCTTTGAGCGGTTTTTCAGCGTCAAAACGCTTTCTGATGGTTCTTAAAACCTTCATGCTTTTTTCGGCCCACTCGATTCTCAGGCGACCCTTTTCCGCCAGTTGAATATCCTTGATATCATAATCCATAACCTTTTCCTCTCGTGGTGTTGTTAAAAGTGGCCCCTTGGACTATTTGACAGCCTTTTTGAGGGCGCCGATCATGTCCGTCTTTTCCCAGGTGAACTCCTGAAGTTCCCGTCCGAAGTGCCCGTAATTGGATGTTTTGCGATAGATGGGTCGCAAAAGATCCAGCCGTTCAATAATGGCCGCGGGCCTGAGATCGAATTCCTTTTTCACGATTTCCGTGAGCTCGCTGCTCGGCAATACGCCAGTACTGTAGGCGCCCACCGCAACCGATACCGGATCCGCGCGGCCGATGGTGTAAGCCACCTGTATTTCGCATTTTTCCGCCAAACCCGCCGCCACAATGTTTTTGGCGATATAGCGGCACATGTAAGAGGCGCTTCGGTCCACTTTGGAAGGGTCTTTTCCGGAAAAAGCGCCGCCACCGTGATAACCAAACCCCCCATAGGTATCCATGATGATTTTGCGGCCGGTAAGTCCGCAGTCCCCCTGGGGTCCGCCCACCACAAAACGGCCGGTGGTATTGATAAAATACTGGGTTTCGTCATCCAGCATTTCCCTTGGAATTTCCTCCAGAATCACTTTTTCGATGATGGCCTCTCGAATGGTGTCATGGTCCACCTCGGGACTGTGCTGGGCCGCAATCACCACCGTATGGATTCTTTTCGGTTTCCCTTCCTCATATTCAACGGTCACCTGGCTTTTGCCGTCCGGCCTGAGCCAGGGCAATTGGCCCGATTTTCGAACGTGGGCAAGCCGTTTGGTGAGTGCATGGGCCAGATAGATGGGCATTGGCATGAGAACTTCCGTGTCGCGGCAGGCATATCCGAACATGAGCCCCTGGTCCCCGGCCCCCTGCTCCTCAAACAGACCGGCACCCGTGTCCACACCCATGGCGATGTCGGGAGACTGCTTGTCGATGGTGGAGAGCACCGCGCAGGTTTCCCAATCGAATCCCATGGAGGAATTCTTGTAACCGATATCTTTGATGGTTTCCCGTACCACCTCGGGCATATGAACGTAGGCGGAGGTGGTGATTTCACCTGAAATCATGGCCATGCCGGTGGTTACCAGCGTCTCGCAGGCCACCCTGGCCTTGGGGTCCTGCTTGAAAATCTGGTCCAGAATATGATCCGATATCTGATCGGCCACCTTGTCCGGATGGCCTTCGGTAACAGACTCTGAGGTAAAAAGAAAATTTGCGCTTTTCATGAAAGAACTCCTTATCATTCAAATTGGGTTAGCTGTTATTACCACATTACAATTTCTTCTTCTTTTTCTTTAGTAGCCGTCCGTTATCAATCAATCTGGTTTTGCCCACACGAACCGCCAGTGCCATCAATGTCCCTTCCTTAAGGGTGTCGACATCGTCCAGGGTGACCGGATCACAGAACGCGATATAATCGATCGCCGTGTGGGGATGCTCCAGAATATAGGATTGTACAAAATCCTTGACCGCGGGTACTCGTTTTTCCCCCTCGTTAAAGAGCCGCTCCGCCAGATCCAAAGATTTCTTAAGTGAAAGGGCCGATTGCCGTTCTTCGGAGGAAAGGTAGTTGTTCCGAGAACTCATGGCCAGGCCATCTCTTTCCCTTACCGTCGGGACACCGACAATCTGGATATCCATATCAAGATCCATGACCATCCGGCCGATTACGGCCAGCTGCTGATAGTCTTTCTGTCCGAACACGGCCACGTGGGGCTTGACAATATGAAAGAGTTTGGTCACGACGGTTGCCACCCCATCAAAATGTCCGGGCCGCATCAGACCGCACAGATGACGGGGGAGGTCCTTCACCACCACGGACGTCTGAGCACCCCGGGGGTACATCTCGTTTGAAGTCGGCATAAAAACCACATCAACACCGACCTTTTCCGCTTTTTTAAGATCCCCTTCAATATCCCTGGGATAGGCATCAAAATCTTCACCCGGGCCAAACTGGGTCGGGTTGACAAAGATGCTCACAACCAACCGGTCGCATTGCTCCCTGCCCGCCCGAATCAATGTCAGATGCCCCTCGTGAAGAAATCCCATGGTGGGCACCAATGCAATGGATTCCCCTCCCATGCGGATCCCTTCCGCTCTCTGCTGCATCTGCGTAGCAGTCTTTATGATCTCCATGAAAGGACCTTTTTTGAATCGCCGTTTTCAATGTGGGTTGAAATCAAAAGTTTTTTATGTATCACCATCATTGTTCAATTGTCAATTGCCAGCACTGACGACAGGCACAAAAAATCATCCATTCCGAGCACTTCCGCCCGCTTACCGGGTTCTATGCCGCATGCTGCCAGTGCCGTTTCTAGGGTTTCAGTGGTCTGATTCGGCATTGCCCCCTTGAGGGAATTGAAAACCGTCTTTCTTCTGTGCATAAATGCCGCTTTCACCACTTTTATAAAATCCGCTTCATTTGAGTCCCTCCGGGGATACGATGTTTCAAAATCGAGGGAAACCACCATGGAGTCCACTTTTGGCACGGGAAAAAAAGACCCCTTGTTTACGGTGAGTCTTGAAAGGACCCTGGCGTGGTATTGCACCAGCAGGGTCAGGGCCCCATAAGCCTTACTCCCCGCCGTTGCAACAAGTCTTTCAGCCACCTCCTTCTGGAACATCAGGATGGCCTTGCCCATCAGTTGAGGCTTCCGGCACATCTTCTCCAGAACAGGGGACGAGATATTGTAGGGGAGGTTGCCGATGACAGGAATCCGGTCTTGGAAATGCGCCTTCAGGGACATCCAGTCCAGCTTCAGAATATCCCCGTTCAGAAGCGTCACGTTGTGGAGCCCTGCTTTTTTGAGCCTTTCCCCCAACCAGTCCGCCAGCCGCGGGTCCTTTTCAACGGCGAGGACGTGTTTCACCCGCCTGGCCAAGGGAATGGTGAGGGCCCCTTTTCCCGGGCCGATTTCCAGCACCGTCTCTTCAGGTAGAAACCGGGAAAATGCAACGATTCTTTCACTGATGACCGGGTCCACAAGAAAATTCTGCCCCAACCGTTTGTTGGGCCGAAAGGCGCCATCTCTCTTTACTTGGGTTGCCAAATTCGGCCCCTTCCGGACTCCCGCCACCGTCTGATGCGTCTGAAAATGTACAGAAAGATAACATAGGAGGGGATTGCGGCCACAACGCCCATGATAATGCCACCCACGAGGAATGACGCCACCATAAGACCGCCGGATTCAAGGATTTTTCGCACGATGATCATGGAATCTTCACAGGACCGGGCCAGTTCCATGATGGCATTGAACATGGCACCGTGGCCTTCCATACCCAGAACCGAGGATCCCAGTTTGTAACTGTAATAATAGAGAAAATACCAGTTGAGCGGATTGCTGACCCAGGTCCCCAGGGCTGCCGTGATCTTGCTCCCCTTGAAAACAAGGGCCAATGCCACGGAAAGCGCCATCTGAAACGGCATTATGGGCATCATGCCCGTAAAAATACCGAAAGTCATGCCCAGCGCCAGTTCATGGGGATTCCCCCGCAACCGTATAAACCGAAGATAATAGTATCTGAGCAGCCTCTGTGGTTTCAACTTTCTAAATCCTGAATCGGATATTTGGCCCTGACATCCACGGCCATATGGGTCGTTTGATTTCTTTTTATACGATGATAACCGCAAAGCGCTATCATGGCTCCGTTGTCCGTGCAATAGGAAGGACGGGGATAATAAACGGACATCCCTTCCGACCGGGCTGTATCGACCATGCGGTTTTTCAGATGGTTGTTGCATGCCACACCGCCTGCAAGCATCACCTGCTTGACCCCCTTGCGGTTTGCGGCCATAACAACCTTGTTCACAAGCACATCCACAACCGATTCCTGAAAAGATGCGACAATGTCATTCAGACTGATTTCCGCCCGCAATCCGCCATCGTCGTGCCATTTTTTGAGAAACAGGGAAACAGCCGTTTTGACACCACTGAAGCTGAAATCAAGAGATGTCTTGGACAGATAGGCCCTTGGAAACCCAACGGCATCCGCACGTCCCTCTTTGGATGCTTTTTCGATGACGGGTCCACCGGGATATCCCATGCCGCAAATTTTGGCCACTTTGTCAAAGGCTTCTCCGGCGGCATCATCCAGGGTCTGGCCCAGAAGGGTGTAGCAGCCGAAATCCTCCACATAATAAAGGCTTGTATGCCCCCCTGAAACGGTCAGCGCCACGAAGGGAAATCTGGGATATTCCGGTTCCAGGAAGATGGAAAGAATGTGGGCTTCCAAGTGGTTCACGGCAACCAAAGGTTTCTTCAACACATATGCCAGCCCCTTGGCATAGTATAACCCCACCAGAAGCGCCCCCACAAGACCGGGCCCTACGGTTACGGCGATGCCGTCAAGATCCGACACGCCGATCCGCGCCTGCTTCAGCGCTTCCTCCACAACGGGAACGATATTTCTCACATGCTCCCTGGAAGCCAGTTCGGGAACCACACCGCCATAGGGGTGATGGAGTGACACCTGGGAATGGATAACGTTGGCCAGGGGTTCTGAGCCGCCCTTCACAATGCCGGCGGACGTATCGTCACAGGATGTATCGATGCCTAATAGAATCATATTTTAGAATGATTGCTCACAGGGTCAGATACGGGCTGATATTGGCGTAAACGGCATCGCTGATGCCTCTAACGGACATTAAATCCTTTAACTCCTTGAATCCGCCTCTCCGCTCTCGGGCCGAAATGATGGCTTCCGCCGTTTTGGGGCCGATTCCCGGTACCGCCATAAGACTTTCGGCTGTTTCCCTATTGACGGAAATGGGAATGCCCAGGGCCACGCGATAGAACGGGGACATTTTGCTTTGTGCCACGGCCGTTCCCCCTTTGGGGGCGCAGGTGAATACGGCCCGGTTGCCGTTTGAAATCAGCGACCCTTTCCCTAGAAAACCTGCGGAACCGGCTTTTTCCGTGGCCGGTGTCAACCCTCCCGCCCGACGGATCAACTCCGTCAGGCTGGGCGGATGCTGAAATCCGTAGACGCCAGGGGCCCTGACATCGCCCGAAGCCTCCACGAAGACCCTTGCAATCGGCTGCGGGTTCTTTCTAAAGGACCACTTCCAGGAAGAACTCAAAAGGTTGATGATCAAAAGGAGCAGAAGCAGTAGCGCTCCTCCCCCACTAAAGGATCTCCTCTTTCGCATCCTCCGCGTCCAAACCAAAGGCGTCATGAAGAACACGTACCGCCAGTTCCGTATACTTGTCCTCGATAACGCATGAAATCTTTATTTCAGATGTACTGATCATCATAATATTGATATTCTTCTCGGCCAGGGCCGCAAACATCTTTTTGGCGATCCCCGCATGAACCCGCATGCCCACACCGATGATGGAAACCTTGGCGATATCCTCATCCCCCAAGACCGTTTCCGCCCCCACATCTTTTCCCACATCGCTGACCAGTTTCATGGCCTTGTAGAAATCCGATTTGGGAACCGTGAAAGTGAGATCCGTGTATCCGTCCTGGCTGGTGTTTTGCACGATCATATCCACTAAAATGCCGGCCTTGAAAATCGGCTCAAAAATCCTCGAAGCCACCCCCGGCCGATCCGGAACCTGTCTTATGGTGATCCTGGCTTCGTTTTTGTTGTATGCGACACCCGATACCGCAACTTTTTCCATGTCTTTCGTTTCGGAAACCACCATTGTACCCCTTTCCTTTGTAAAAGTGGACCTTACGTGAATCGGCACATCAAATTTTTTGGCAAACTCAACGGCACGGATCTCGAGGACCTTTGCACCCATGCTGGCCATTTCCAACATTTCATCGTATGAAATGAAATCCATTTTTTTCGCTTTTCGACAGACGTTGGGATCCGTTGTATAGACCCCGTCCACATCCGTCAGGATTTCACATACGTCTGCTTTCAGCGCCGCGGCAAGTGCCACCGCCGTTGTATCCGAACCGCCGCGCCCGAGGGTGGTAATATCACCGTGTGCGTTCAACCCTTGAAAACCGGCCACTGTGACAATCCGTCCCGCATCCAGGTTGTGTATCATCCGCTCGATTTCAATATCCTGTATTCTCGCCTTTCCATATAGATCGTCCGTGTGAATGGCGGCCTGGAATCCCAGCAGTGAAACCGCATCATAACCCATGGATTTTAGTGCGATGGCAAACAACGCCACACTTACCTGCTCTCCGGTGGACATCAGCACGTCCAGTTCACGCAAATCAGGATCAGGATCGATCTCTTTTGCCATATTGATCAGGCCGTCGGTCTGACCGGCCATGGCAGAAAGCACCACAACCATTTGATTTCCTCTATTTACAACTTCGATGACACGTTCGGCCACCGCTTTAATCTTCTCGATACTTCCCACCGAAGTGCCGCCATATTTCTGTACAATAAGTGCCATGTTCCTTTCCCTGGTTTTTTCCTTTCGAGATTATCGTTGTTGTTCACATCTCATTTCAAGGTGTTCCAAAACTGCCTTCATCCTGGGATGCTCTCCGATCATCACCAATTCACGTGAATTTTCATCCAGAATCCTAAGTGCCACGTTCAGACGACAGGCGGGGAGTATTTCGGGCCACTTGTCACCCCATTCCATCACCACAATACCTCTGCCGTCAAAACACTCTTCCAGCCCCGTGTCCAGAAAATCCTCAGGACTTTCGAGCCGGTAAACATCCATGTGGAAAAGGGCCCTCTCACCCTCGTAGGCGTTCATCAACGCAAAAGAAGGGCTGGTCACGACATCGGTAATCCCCAGTCCCAGCGCAATCCCTTTTGTAAACCACGTTTTTCCAGAGCCCAGTTCACCGGCGAGAACAATCAAATCATCCGTCTGAAGGAGTTCCCCCAGTTTTTGTCCCAACGCTACCGTCTCATCAGGTGTCCCGGTCTTAAAACATAACCCTTTTTCTTTCAAGAAAGAAAAGTCCTTATGACGTCACCTTTTCCAACAACACCCACAAGACGATCTCCGTCCATCACTGGAATCGTATAGATCTTTTTCTTGGTCATGATGGTTGCGATTTCGTCAATGGGCGTCTTTTCATCGACGGTAACAACCTCGGGGGTATAAAGCTCACGAACGGTGGTGGCATTGATCCGCTTGATTTCCTTTTCAATGTTTTTTGAGCTTTCGAGATAGAAAACCGCATCAAAAAGGGCCACCACCGTGGGGATATGCAGTTTCTTATCCTTTCGAATCAGATCGCTTTCACAGATGATGCCGATGAGCAATCCGTCATCATCCACCACCGGAACGCCATTGATCCTTTTTTCATAAAGGATCCGGGCGAGTTCCTTAAGAGACGTTTCCTTTTTGACCGTAATGACTTCCGTCGTCATTATGTCGCTGGCATTCAGCATGACAGCCGACCTCCATTAAATCCACCTGCAAACGAAAAGTTGCCGTATGGCCTCGGGCCGCTTAAAAGCCTTTCACCAACTCGATCATCCGGCGAACCGCACGCTCAAACCCGACCAGCACCGCCATGGCAACGATACTGTGGCCGATGCTGTATTCCTGCACCAGTGGCAGTGCTTTGAACCGTTTGATATTGTCATAATTGAGTCCATGGCCGGCGCTGATGCCCAAATCCAGGGATGATGCCGTCTGTGCTGCGCGAACAACCCGCTCAAAACGCTTTTCCGCTTCCTCTTCCGATGGGGCTTCCGCATAATGGCCTGTGTGGATTTCGATAATATCACCCTGGCATTCCCGGGCAGCTTCCACCTGTTCCGGATCCGGATCGATAAAAAAGCTGACCTTGATCCCCGCTTGGTGGAGCCGCTCCGCAACCTCCGTGTATCGATCCGGTCGGGCCATGACATCCAGCCCCCCTTCAGTCGTCAGCTCTTCCCTTTTTTCCGGGACCAATGTAACCAGGTCCGGTTTGACGGACGCCGCAATCTCCACCATCTCATCAACCGCCGCCATTTCCATGTTGAGTCTGGTCTTTACCATCTCACGCAACAATCCAAGATCCCTGTCATTGATATGACGTCTGTCCTCTCTCAGGTGGCAGATAATGCCATCCGCCCCCGCAAGCTCAGCCAAACCCGCCGCGAGCACGGGATCGGGAACATCAATCCCCCTGGCTTCACGGATGGTTGCCACGTGATCCACATTTACCGCCAATGTTGCCATCCTGCATCCTCCCTAAAAAGACCAATGAAATCAGAACGACGGATCAGGCAAGTGCCAGTAACCGTTCTTCCTCTCTGATCATCTCCATTCTATCCATTTGAGATTTCTCATGGTCATATCCCATAAGGTGTAAAATACCGTGAACCAACAAACGATTAACGGTTTTAATAAAGGGCTCCTCCAACTCTCTGGAAACCCTCAGCGCCGTGTCCACGGATATGACCACATCTCCCAACATGGTCGATTCAAAACCGACGTCAACAGCCTCTCCGTCGAACCTTTCCGTCATGGAAAAGGAGAGCACATCGGTGGCGCCTTTTTTGTTCCGATATTGCAGATTCAACACTGCCATCTGCTGGTCATCCGTGAAGAAGATGCTCAGCTCTTTGTCACGACAGCCCAAGTCTTCTAAGACTTTCTTCACTGTCACCCGTATCTTCCGCTCTTCCAGGCCTGGGGCCGGACGGTCGATCCTGATCTGAATCTCCATTCTCAATCTTTCTTGCGAGACCGTTTTTGCCGTTTCCCACACCTTCCTGCGGGCGGGCCGGGGCAATCTTCGCCACCGGCTCAGGATATTCAATTCGGTGATGGAAGATGCCGCTCAAGGTCTGATTGAAGCTTTTGGCGATGGCGTGAAGGTCTTTCAGGGTCAATTCGCACTCATCCAACTGCCCATCTGAAAAGATCTTGTTCATGATCTTCTGCACCATCCCCTGTATCCGCGCCGATGTGGGGTCCACAAGGGTTTTGGAAGCCGCTTCGATCACATCCGCCAACATTACCAGACCCGCCTCCCTGGTCTGCGGTTTGGGTCCCCTGTAGCGAAAGTCTTCCTCTTTGACGTTAAAGGATTTATCGCCCTTCTTTTCCGCCCGTTCCCGGGCTTTTTCATAGAAAAAGGATATCAAGGAAGTTCCGTGGTGCTGTTCAATAATTGACCTGATTTCCCGGCCCAGTTTGGCCTGCCTGGCCAGTTCCACGCCGTCCTTCACATGGGCGATAAGGATGAGAGCGCTCATGGAGGGTGCCAGCTTTTCATGGCGGTTGACCTTTCCCGCCTGGTTTTCTATGAAATAGAGGGGCTTTTTGATCTTGCCGATATCATGATAGTAGGCGGCCACCTTTGCCAAAAGAGGATTGGCGCCAATGGCCCTGGCCGACGCCTCCACCATGTTGCTGACGATGACACTGTGGTGATAGGTTCCTGGGGCTTGGACCATCAACTCTCTCAACACCGGCTGGTCGAGATTGGCCAGTTCCATGAGCTTGATATCGCTCGTATACCCGAAAGACATCTCGACCAAAGGCATCAGCCCCGTTGCAATGACACCCACCAGCACACCGCCGATAAAGGCGGAACAGCAAGCGATCACGCTTTCAACATTAAAAAACGTGCCGCTCAATCCCTCTATGGCAAAAGCAAGGATCATGTTGCACAAGCCCACCTTAAGGCCTGCTTCAATGAAGACCCCCCTTTCACGATAACGGCGCACCCAGGTGGCCGCCAGGATGGAACTGACGAAGAAATAGGTGAAAAATTCCACCCGGCCATCCACCACCGCACAGGTCAAAACCGATATCACCAGGGAAAAGCTGGCAGCCGTGACAACCCCATGGAATATGCAGATGAGCATGGCACCGCCCGCAACGGGGATTGCATACAATAGGGCCCTTGGAGAGAAAAAATGGAACCCCCTTGCGGTTTCAATGGACACAAAGTTAAAGGCAATGGCCACGAAAAATATGACCAGCAACATCACTGCATTCAACAGCAGATCTCTTATTTCGGAATCCGATGACCTGCTATTTCGAAGGCCCAGCTGATACATGGAAACCAGCAGGAATGCCATGAGAACCGCCATGGCGGGAACCCTTCCCAGCATCTTGTTCTGTTTGAGGAATTTATGCTGGGCATTGAGTTTGACCAGTTGTTCGGGCGTTATGCGCTCACCTTCCCTGACAAAAATCTCGCCTTTTTTTACCTTGAAAAAGAAGGGTTTGACCAATTTGCTGGCCGCCTCTTTCCGTAACGTCGTCTCCCGCTTGTTGAACGTCAAGTTCGGCCGAATAAGGGATACGGCCAAATCGAGGGTGGCCTGGCTGAGGGTTTGGGGCCACAGGGTCTTGGTGAGGGACCGGCCTTCTTCCCGAACAACAGAAATGGCCCCTTTAATGTCATAGAAACGATCGAGGCCTGAAACCTGTTCTTCTTTGCCGTCCTTGATGTTCTGCAAAACAATCCCTTTTCCCCGATGAGACATCAACATCACTTGATTGCCCACCACACCCCGTTTGAAAACGTCACTTAAGAGCCTTATGACGATCGATTCGGCCCTGGGCGAAAAATCGCTTGTGACAAGTGCTTGGAAAAGGGTCTCATTGTCCGGGATATCAAGGATTTCGAAAAATCGTTGTCGGGAAGTGTTCTTTAGCTCAAGGTATCTCTTTTGAGTCTCTTCCGGGGATGTGGAGGTCCATGCAAGTTTCAGAGCATCGGCCAGGTACTTTCGACCGACCTCAAAGGCTTCCCGCACCCGGGGAATCGCTTCGGTGCCCGTAGGGTCGAAGTCGTAAACGGGCAATACCGCCCGGACCGCTTCCTGCCTGTTCTCTTCCGTCAGCTCACTGTTTTCAACCAGGAACTCCCTTGAAGCCTTCATATCGCGTTCGGCCACGTCCCCCAGGCGATAGGTCCTGGTGGGCATCAGAATGCTGGGAAAGAGCAGAACGGAAAAGATCAGACTGAGGCCGATGAAAACGCACCATTTCTTAGCATCATTGCTGAACCTGGGCTTTCGGCCGGAACGGGCGCTTTTCCCTCTGGTAACCCCATCCTTTTCCCGCCTTGCGCTGTTCTTCATCTGGTGCAGTGGCTTCAGTTTCCGCTCACTGGCAGTATGCTTTGGCATGGAAGCGTGGCTCCTTTAGGTCTTCCGCTCTTTTTCCAGCTTCTCGTAGGCATCGATGATCTGTTGCACCAACGGATGTCGGATCACATCTTCCCTGGAAAAATGGACAAACCGAATGCCCTTGATCTCCGAAAGCGTATGGGAGGCTTCAATAAGGCCCGATACCTGACCTCTTGGCAGATCGGTCTGGGTGATATCTCCGGTAATGACCGCCTTGGAGCTGAAACCGAGGCGTGTCAGAAACATCTTCATCTGTTCGGGTGTTGCGTTCTGTGCTTCATCCAGGATAACAAACGAGTCATTCAGTGTCCGTCCCCTCATGAATGCCAGCGGCGCTACCTCGATCACCCCTTTTTCCAGCAGTTCCGAGGCGTTTTCAAAGGGCATCATGTCATGGAGCGCATCGTAAAGGGGCCGCAGGTAGGGATTCACCTTCTCATATAGGTCGCCCGGCAAGAACCCCAGGCGTTCCCCGGCTTCCACAGCAGGGCGCGTCAGTATGATGCGATTGCAGTCTTTTCGAATGAGCGCCGCCACGGCCATGGCCATGGCAAGATATGTCTTTCCCGTTCCCGCGGGCCCGATTCCGAATACGATATCATATTTTTTGACACTGTCGATGTATTTTTTCTGGTTGACGGTCTTGGGGGTGATAATTTTTTTCTGGGAAGTGATGTACACTTCATCTTTGAAGATCTTCTTCAAATCGACCGACCGATCACCGCTCAATATTCTGACCGCATGAGCGACATCATTCTTATAGAGCGGATATCCGGACTCCAACAGATCATATAGCTGTGAAAGGGCTCTTTCGGCAAGATCCACTTCCCAGTCACCGCCCCGGAGTGTCAGCACATTACCCCTTTGGTTCACCGACACGCCGACTTTTTTTTCGATGAGGCTCAAATGGGCGTTCTGCTCCCCACAGAGGGATCGCAACAATTCATTGTCCGGAAAACTGATTTTCTTGCTGACGGATGGCATCTTTTTTTTGGAGGGTGACTTATGCAAGTATCTGAACCTCAATCCGCCTCTTTCGGGGCCTGTTGTCAAAATCAAGGAGCACGATCTGTTGCCACGTCCCCAGTGTCATTCGACCGTCAACCACGGGAATGTGAAGAGACGCCCCGAAAATCGCCGCACGAACATGGGAATAGCCGTTTCCGTCTCCCCAGCGCTCATTGTGTTCGTAATAGATATCTTTTGGCGCCATTCTGTTTATGGCTTTCTTCAAATCATTGACCACGCCGGTTTCGAATTCAATGGTGGTGAGAGCACCGGTGGACCCCGATACAAAGAGTGTCACGGCCCCGTTCCTTACCCGGGATTTTTCGATCTCAGACTGAACTTCCCGCGTGATATCGATGATATCCGTCCCGCTGGTGGTGCTCTTAAAGATCTGACAGTGTGTTACAGACATCTTTTATGATTACTCCCAAAAAAACGGCGACAAAGTGTTTCAGTATATCAAAGAGAGGCTTTCCATGGTAGCCAAAAAATGCAAGGGGCTTTATATCGTGCGCCTCTTTCATAAAACGGAAGCAAAAGGTAAGCGCTTTTCGTTAATAAGCAACCCTTTTCATTGAAACATGAATCGCCGCATGCTGATATTCATCAAAAGGCCCATGGCCGCCATGGTGGAAATCAGGGAAGATCCGCCATAGCTGAAAAGCAGTAGCGGAATGCCGACAACCGGCAGAAGGCCGGTCACCATTCCCACATTGATGACCACCTGCCAGAAAACGATGGCCACGATACCGACGGCAAGGATGGCGCCAAACCTGTCCTTGGATTCCTTAGAGATCTTTAGCCCCCAAAGTATCAAAAAGAGGTACAATAATAGGAGAACCGAAACACCGACCAGTCCCCATTCTTCCGCCAGCACCGAAAAAGCGAAATCAGTGTGCTGTTCAGGCAGGAAATGCAGGCGGGTCTGGGTCCCTTTCAGGTATCCCTTGCCCCAGAACTGGCCTGATCCGATGGCGATTTTGGATTGATTGATATGGTATCCGGCACCCAAGGGCTCGGTGTTGGGACGCAAAAACGTCAGGATACGCTGTTGCTGGTAATCCTTCATCCCGAACCAGATCACCGGAGCGGCCAGGACACAACACCCCAGAAAAATCAACATGGATCTTCGATTGACCCTCACCATCAGAATCATTGACAGCGACACCATTCCCAAAAACAATGCCGTACCAAGGTCCGGTTCCTTTAAAATCAGCCCGCAAGGCACCAGAATTAGAAGAAAGGGCTGCCAAAGATCCCTCAAGCGGTATTCCTCAACACCCCCCCGATCACTGAAAAACTTGGCCAGCACCAGCACCATGGAGATTTTCGCAAGCTCAGAGGGTTGAAAAACAAAGGGGCCGAGACTCAGCCACCGCTGGGAACCCGACATGACTTTTCCGACCATCAGAACGATAACCAACAGCGCCACTGAAAAGAAGTATGCCGGGTATGCCAAACGTTCGAGATAGTAATAGTTAAAGGTAATCATCCCCAGGAAGACACTAAAACCGATGACAAACCAATAGAACTGTTTCATAAAGATCCGCGAACCGCCCACGTCACGAATGGCAAAAGTTGCGCTGTAGAGATTAAGGATGCTGATGCCGCCCAACAGCAACAACAGCAGCAACAAGACCCAGTCAAAATTCTGAATCAATCTTCGGTCAAGCATATCCCGGCAGACATCCAGTAAAACAGGTCGCTATTGACAAATCTCCACCGTCCCCCATATGCTCCTAAATCACGAATCAATGGGTACACGAAGGTAGGCCTCAATGAGTGTTTTGGCAATGGGGGCGGCGGCACTTCCGCCGTGCCCGCCGTGCTCGACCAATACGGCCACGGTAATCCTGGGCGCATCCGCCGGTGCCACCGCAACGAACCAGGCGTGGTCACGATACTTCCAGGGAACCTCCTCCCCTTTGGCTTTTGCATCCTTTTCCTTCTTGAGGTTCACCACTTGGGCGGTCCCCGTCTTTCCCGCCACCTTAATATCAGGGAGCTTTGCTTTGGTTCCGGTGCCCCGTTGATGGTTAACGACACCGGTAAGCGCCTTTTTCACCAGTTCGAGATATGCGGGTTTGACCCCCACATCCCCGACCAACTGGGGCTTGAATTCAAAAACGGTCTCACCCCCGGCTTTTCTGACCCACTGGGTCAACTGTGGCCTGTAAACGTGACCGCCGTTAAAAACAGCCGAGGCAAAGGTGGCCACCTGCAGGGGGGTCACCAGCACAAAACTCTGCCCGATGGCCGTGGAAACGGTTTCGCCACCTTGCCAGGGAACGCCCCACCGTTTCCGTTTCCACTCTGCCGTGGGAATGAGACCGCTCTTCTCATGTCCCAGATTAAGTCCGGTTTTCCGTCCCAAGCCGAGCTTGCGCGCATAGCGGGCAATCCTGTCCACTCCAAGCCGCATGCCCACATGGTAGAAATAGACATCACAGGACTCCACCAGTGCCCGATTAAGATCCACTTTGCCATGCCCCCATCGTTTCCAGCACCGATATTTCCCTCTGCCGAGGGAGTATTCACCGTTGCAGAAAAAGGTTTCGTGGGGCGTAATAACCCCTTCCTGGAGAGCTGCCAGGGCTACCACGATCTTAAACACGCTGCCAGGGGGATATTGTCCCGTGAGAGCCCTGTTGTGAAGGGGATAATCACTGGATGAAACCATGGCCTGCCAGGCCTCTTTCCCGAACCCGGTAATGAAGAGATTGGGATCGAAAGTGGGGCTGCTTGCCAGCGCCAGAATCTGCCCGTTTCTGGGGTCCATCGCCACCACGGCTCCATGCTTTCCATCGAGGGCTCTTTCGGCAAGCATCTGTAATTCACGATTGATGGTCAAACAAACATCCGCCCCCGAAACGGCCGGCCTTTGTGATATGACCTTGATCCTTCGCCCCGCCGCGTCCACCTCCACCTGCTCTCCACCGCGTTCCCCGTTGAGCGATTTCTGCCACTTCCTCTCGATTCCCGTTTTACCGATCAAATCCCCGGGTCTGGTATCGGGAAATTGCCCACTCTTCAACTGTTTCTCGCTGATTTCACCCAAGTACCCCAGCAGGTGCGCCGCCAGAGTGCCGTAAGTATAGTGTCTTTGGGGCCGTACTTTAATCATGACGCCCGGCAGATCGAATCGGCGGGTCTCCAACATGGCCAGTTCCCCACGGGAAATATCTCTTTTCAAAATGACCGGCTTGAATGGATATCCGCTGGTAGCCTCTCTCATCTTTTCTCTCATGTTGGACAGGTCGAAATCCCCCAAGGGCGCCAGCCCATTGAGCAGCGTTTCGGTATCGCGGACCTCTTCCGGAATGACGCAAAGATCGTAGGACGGTCTACTATCCACCAGAATTTTTCCGCTACGGTCCCTGATGACGCCCCTAAAAGACGGCAAACTTTGAAGCCGTATCCGGTTGTTTTCACTTTTGGCCCGATAGACGGATCCGTTTACGATCTGCAAAACCCACAATCGGAGCAGAAGGATGCAAAAAACCACCAAAACGAATATCATGGCGATTTTCAGCTGTTTTGCAAAAAGATCCTGAGAAACGGGGTCAAAATTAGACGCTTTCAAAGTACCTCACCTTTTGAAGGTCCTTCGGTCACTCTTCCGGAAATACCTCTTAAATGATTGAATAATTGAAAAAAGAGTGGCGCGGACAATCCGGTAACGCCGATGGAGAAAAAGGATTCCATGAGAAATGCTCTTGAGTAAAAGATATCCTGTGAAAAGGTACGAAGTAGGATCAACAGCACGGCGTTTTTCAGCAGGACCGAAACTGAAACAATGATCATCTGCCCTTTCGGGTTCAATAGATTAAAAAACCGGGATCCCACAAGAATCACAAAAAAAACGCTGATGCAGGCGGCGGAAAAGAGTCCATGGTGTCCGCCCGAAAAAACATCTATCAGAAAACCCTGACCCAGAGCGAAAATGCCCGCCCCCATTTGACCGAACGCCACAAAGAGATATGCCGTCAGAATGGTCAGAAAATCGAGGTCAAAGAAATCCAATCCCCAGGGATCACTCCAGATACCCGTCAGAAGGGTTGCAATTCCGCCGCCTACCCATGCACACACATAAAAGCCTATTGGCATCTTTCCTGAAGCTTTAATGGCGACGTCCTCCTCGTTCCATTAACCTCATGACGCCATCAGTTCATGGAGGGCTCTGACAGCTTTTTTTGTTCTTCGCTCGGTATTCGTAAGACAACCAGGACCTCCTCCAGCTTGGAAAAATCCACGGCCGGCGTTACTTCGATCTCTTTAAAGAGTGTTCCTTCCCCTTCTTTCACATTGCTGATGATGCCTATGGGAAGCCCTTTTGGAAATACCTGACCCAATCCCGATGTGATGACCACATCTCCCTCTTTCGCGTCGCCGGATTTGACCATATAGTCGAGTCGGCAAACCTGAGCCGACTGGCCCTTCACCATCCCTCGATCGCGAGACCGCTGCACCAGGCAATCGACCGCACTGTTCTGGTCAACAATCAGCAGGACCTTCGCGTAATTGGGAGAAACGGAAACGATTCGCCCCACAACACCTGACGCGTTCACAACCGGCATTCCCCGTTTGATACCTGCTTTCTTACCTTTGTCAATGACAACGGACTGAAACCATCCGGAGGGGTCCAGGCCTACGACCTGAGCGGCAACAGCGGGCTGCTGGACCGCATTCTTGAATTTGAGGAGATCGGACAATCGCCGTTGGGTGGTCACCATTTCCCTGTAGCGGCTGTTCTCCCGTTTAAGGGAATCCAACTCCAGTTTCAAACGCCGGTTTTCCTGTCGAACATCAACCAGATCGAAATAATCTTCCCACAAGTCCACCAACATTTTGACCGTCTGTTTGAAAAAACTCTGAACCGGCGTTGCCCCTTCCACAACCAGCTGTTCCGCCTCGTTCCAGCCACCCCGTTGACTGGCATTGGTGGAAAGCAGAAACAATGCAAAACAGATGAAGGCCAGCCAGATCCAGATTTTCGGAAAACGTTTTTCACGCTGCAATGGTTAATTCCGCCCCCATGAAACCGCACCCGCTAAAGGACGGCTTAACTTGATTTTCTTGTTAACGATTCGGAAGCCCAAGGCCCAAATAAGGGCTATAGCAATGGAAGGCCAAAGGGGGAATAAGAGATTTTATCGAATGGTCACCTCTTTCAGCATATTGATATTGTCAAGGGCCCTTCCGGATCCCAACACCACCGTGGACAATGGATCCTCCGTAATGGTCACCGGCAGTTTTGTCTCTTCTCTCAGAAGAATGTCCAGGTTCTGAAGCAAGGCGCCCCCTCCGGCCAGGACGATTCCCGAATCCACAATATCGGCGGCAAGCTCGGGAGGCGTTTGTTCCAGCGCTATGCGAACGGTTTCAACGATGGTCTCAACCTGTTCCGAAATCGCCTGTCGCACTTCATCAGAGTCAATGGTGAGGATCTTGGGAATGCCCGTCACCAGATCACGCCCTTTCACTTCAATGGTTTCAACCGTATCCCCCGCATAGGCATTCCCGATGCCTGTTTTGATGATTTCAGCGGTACTGATACCGATCAGGAGGTTATACTTCCGCTTGATGTGCTGCAAAATGGCTTCATCCATTTTGTCGCCGCCGACCCTCACCGACTTGCTGTAGACAATGCCCGCAAGGGAAATGACGGCCACTTCGGTGGTTCCACCGCCAATATCAACCACCATGTT
>JANQDY010000142.1 GCA_028278625.1 Thermodesulfobacteriota bacterium | reverse complement strand
CATGGCTCGCCTCCTACATTTAAGGTATTTTTCGTAGTATGGCGATTTCATGTGAATATTGCAAGGAAAAATTTTATAAGTCACGTTGTAGGGTTAATTCGTCTTTTAAGGACTTACCGACGTTGGGATCCTCAAGAATCATCTTGAGCGAACCTTTTATTTTCCTTTCTATTTGAGGGTGAAGGCTGCGCAGAAAAACGACCCGGTGTTCAGGCACTCTGAGGCGGTAAATGGACATCCTGCTTATTTGTCGAAGAGTTCTTCAAGGGTGTAAAGATCGGCCGTTTTTTGTTTCAGATCTCTCATACCTTTCTTAATCTCGTCCAAAAGCTGAGGATCGGACCGGATGAGCATTGTTTCAGTCCAGCCTTCAAATTCACTGGGACTCACAAGGACCGCGGCCGGACGGCCGTTCTTGGTGATCATTACCTCTTCATCGGTCGTATTCACCTTGTCAACGAGTCGACTAAGCTTGATCTTTGCTTCGGAGAGGGATAGGGTTTCCATGAAAGGCCTCCATTTTGGTAGACCAGAATTCAGGTCATTTCAATCGCTTGAGTTCCGGCTGTCAAGTCCGTTGGGGGATGAGAATGACTGGCGCCGATATTCCTAAGAAACGTCATGGCCGGTTGATGCCCCATGGCGCGCCGTATCAGGACGTATGTTTCAGCGATGATATTGTCAATTGGTTTATAAAACCGTATGGTCTATCAATATGGACAAAAACATGGTATTGATGGCACAAAAAAAGCGCCTTTATGTCAGCCCAGATGCTTGGGGGAGTCTCTTGGAATAGGAGGGGTGGTCCACAATAGATCAAAAGACTTGACAAGTGCATGAACATTCAGAGTTCCCGTAACCATTGCCGTTTTAGGATAAATGGTTAGAGGTGTCCGTTTGGAGCCTTTTCTGAGGTTTCAAGGTTGCTAAAACTCAATCAAAAGGAGGGTAGCAAATGAAAATCTGGAGAAGATTCATCACGGTTGTTCTACTTGTTCTGTTTCTTTCGGCGGCGGCATTTGCCCAAGGGTTGCCGGTAGCGGACAGCCCTGAAGCGGTTGGCATGTCTTCGGAAAGACTCAAAAGGCTCACAACGGGCCTTGAAGAAGCCGTCGAAAAAGGGATTATTCCCGGTGCTGTGGCACTGATCGCACGCAAAGGCAAGGTCGCCTATTTTGAGGCCATCGGCTTTCAAGACAGGGAAAAAAATGTCCCGATGGCAAAAGACGCCATCTTTCGTATCTATTCCATGAGCAAGGTTTTCACCTCCCTGGCCATCATGATGTTGGTTGAAGAGGGCAAAATAATCCTGGCCGACCCGGTGGAAAAGTTCCTTCCCGAGTTCAAGGACATGAAAGTAGGGGCTGAAAAGGAAAATGTATATGCCGATAAAAAAGAACTGGTATTGGTGCCAGCCAATCGCTCCATTACCATTCACGATCTTTTAAGACACACGTCAGGCCTTACCTACTGGTTTTTCGGCAAACCGTCATTGAGCAAAGGGAAATGGAAGGAAAACGTCACGTTCAGCTATGGGCAAACACTCGAGGAGATGTCCAAAAGAATCGCAAAATCGCCCCTCTGCTACCAGCCTGGCACGACCTGGGATTACTCTCAATCCACCGATTTGCTGGGACGAATCGTGGAGGTCGCATCTGGCGTCACCTTGGACAAATTCATTGCCGAGCGGATTGTAAAACCGCTTAAATTGTCCGATTCCGGTTTTTGGGTGGAGGGCGAAGAAAAGCAGAAACTGATTGCCGAACCGCAGGTAGACCCTGCCACGGGCAAAAAACCGGGGGTCATTGATGTTACAAAGCGACCGGTTTGGCTCTCGGGCGGTGGCGGGATGGTATCGACGGCCGATGACTATGCGAGGCTCTGCCAGCTCTTTCTAAACGGTGGAATTCTGGACGGTGTTCGCCTTCTTTCTCCAAAGACAATCGCATTGATGACATCAAACCATCTTTCCCACCACATCAAATACGCACCCAAGCTCCAAATGCAGCTAGGGCCCATGTTTCCCAGTCCGGAAGTGGGTAATGGCTTTGGCCTCGGCTTTCTCGTGCGCATAGCCCCCGGTTTAAACCCTCAGCCGGGGTCGGTGGGTGATTATTGTTGGGCCGGCTTGTTCGGCACATATTTTTGGGTGGATCCCGAAGAGGAGCTGGTCGCCGTTTTGATGATGCAGTCAAGATCTCAAAGAAACTATTACCGGTCCTATATGCGGGATATGGTGTATCAGGCCATTGTTGATTAGACGAAATAGACGATGCCTGAGAATGGCGAAAAAACCATAGATTGACGGAGGCGGTGGGGTTTTTTGCAGGCCAATGGCCGGCAAAAGCGGCCTCGGTTTTTAGGGCTTTACAAACCGCCTCTGTTTTTCTAGGGTATCTGGTATTGATTTGAAGAAAAGGCAAACCCTCTGAAAGGGGGGGACGCAAAGCCGTGGGTCTAAAGCCCTGTGGGTCATGATTGCCAGGCTGCCGAAAAATCGGTTCTAGACGGTTTTGAGAGCCCCTGGGCCATGATGGCTACAGGGGCTTTTTTGATCAAAATTGGAGAATGACAAACGCCTGCCGTTCCGGATTAAAACCCCAAAATCTCATGGAGGCATTTCACCTATGAAACAAAAAGGCGTGGCAACAAAAAGAGCATTGAAACTTCGCCAGAAAACCGAGGAGATGCTGAAGATGAGCACCACCTCCTTAAAAAAGATGTCTGCCGCCCAACTCCGCGATCTTCTGGAAGATCTTCAAATTTACCAAATTGAACTGGAACAGCAAAACGAAAAGCTTATAAAGATGCAGCAGGATCTGAAAGATGCAACCGAAGAACTCAGGCAGAGTGAAATGCGGTACAGGGCCCTGTTTCATGAATCCCGGGAAGCAAAAAGCCTCTCAAAAAACGGAAAGATCGTTGAAGTCAATTCGAAATGGCTTGAGTTACACGGTTTTGAAGACGAAAGGGAGGTTTTGGGGGCGGATGTCCTGCAGTTTATCCATGAGGCGGACCGCGGCATCCTTTTGGATCGCCGCAAACGCTGGCCGGAAAAACTTGAAGCCGCATATGAATTGCGAGATGTCCGCCGCGATGGCACCATCGTGGATGTGGAAGTCTATTCAAGCCGAATTCGGATCGACGGGGAGGTTGCAATTCTGGCCACCCTTCACGACATCGGTGATCGGAAGCGTTTTAGGGAGCAAACCCAGAGAATCAAAAAGATGGAAGCCCTGGCCACCCTTGCGGCGGGCGTTGCTCAGAATTTCAACAATGCCCTGTCCGTTATCAGTGCCCATACCGGTCTTTTGGAAATGAATTTCGCCAAGAATGAAGATGTCATGGAATCTGTTGTTCCCATGAAGCAGGCGGTGGACCGTATGGCCAATCTGACCGCCCAACTGCTGGCTTCGGGTCTTGGGGGCAGATATCATCCCCGCCCCGTCTCAATGAATGATTTTGTGAAAACAGTCATATCGGACATACGCGGCAGAGTGCCCGATTCCGTTCGGCTGGCATTTGAATCGGCACCCGGTTTACCCAAGGTCATCG
Organism: Thermodesulfobacteriota bacterium; assembly: GCA_028278625.1. The sequence goes on along the minus strand of JANQDY010000142.1, from coordinate 31,912 downwards.
CAGATGCGGACCAGATCATGATGGTGGTCAGGGCGGTGGTGGAAAACGCTTTTGAAGCCGTGGGAAAGGAGGGCTATGCCCGTATTACCACCGCAAAAGAGCGGATACATGGCAATTCCGGGCATGACCCAGGCATCTATGTGTGCCTGAAGGTCCAGGACAATGGCAAGGGGATGGATTCAGATACCCTGGATAGAGTTTTTGACCCGTTCTTTACGACCCGCTTCGTGGGCCGCGGGCTTGGGTTGTCGGCGGCCTATGGCATCGTCAAAAACCATGGCGGTTTCATTTCCATTGAATCGAAACCGGAAGAGGGCACCTGTGTCCGCGTCTTTCTCCCCGCCGAGCAGCCATCAGACGACTCCAATCCGTGATTAACGTCGAAAACGGATCCGCATCATTGCGGGGATGGCACCATTTGAACCTTTAATGATTTCATTGGGGACCTTCCGCCGGCACACCAGTTTCATGTGGTGGACATAAGGTTATGAATCTGCCGGTCCGTCATTTCGAGGCCGTGCTTAAAGACCTCAAGGGTGCGGTAGAAGACCTCTTTTATCATTCCCTCGGCCAACACGTTGTAGGTATAGAGAATCTGCCGCTTGTGGCCCCTTACCAGCAGCCCGACGTTCAGTTTTTCGTTGATCAATGCCAGATCCTCGTCGTCCAGGAACTGGGCACCGAATCTTCCCAAAGCATAGGCTTGAAGACTGAAGCAGTCGATGAGACCACCGGAGAGCGGAATGCGGTAGAAGAAAGCGGCGGCAAAGGAAAGCCCTATCTGAAAGACCAGCGATTCATCCCGGTCCTGAATGAGAAAATCCCGCTCCTCCATCCATGACTTCACCTGACCCATGAGGAGTGGCGAGTGAAGTTCCTCCGGCAGGAAATTGATAAAAGCGCCGGTTTCTGATTCAAGGGGAGTTGTCTTCATTGGCATTGGACCTGTTAATGATTTTAGTATACACTTTCATTGCAGTCTGAGTCCATATGGAAATCAAAATTCAGGCTTTCTACCAGACAGGCACCAGGGAATCGTTTTATGAATGGCGGGAAAAGACTCACCCAAAGAAAAGAGAAACTGGAACGGCTTTACCGGCTTTATCAATATCGGCAATGGATTCATCCCGATCCCCTTGAATTTCTGTATCAATACAATGAAAAACGAGACCGGGAAATCGTTGGGATCATCGCGTCTTCACTGGCTTATGGGCGGGTGGCCCAGATACTTAAGAGTGTCTCTGGCGTACTTGACAAAATGGGCCCCTCTCCTTTTGACTTTGTATTGTCGCAAACGGATGAGGATTTTCGGAACACCTATGCTGGATTCAAACACCGGTTTACAACGGCGGAAGACCTTGTGGCCCTCCTGGGTGGTGTGAGAAATGTCTGTCGATGCTTCGGCTCATTGAACAATTGCTTCCTGGAGGTATTGTCGGACCGGCAGGAGACCGTTTACGAACCACTCAGTTTCCTGGTAAACGAACTTACCAGTGCCGGCGGAAGTACTTGCAACTCCTTTCTGCCGCGGCCGGAGAAAGGGAGCGCCTGCAAACGGCTGCATCTCTTTCTTCGCTGGATGGTGCGAAAGGATAATGTGGATCCGGGCGGCTGGCGGGGTGTGAGCCCCAGAAAGCTCATCGTGCCGTTGGATACTCACATGCACCGCATCTGCGGGCGGCTGCGGATGACAAACCGAAGACAGGCGAATCTTAAAACGGCCATGGATATCACCCGGGCTTTCAGGCGCCTTTCACCGGAAGATCCGGTGAAGTATGATTTCGTCTTGACACGGCTCGGCATTCGCGATGACTGCCATGCTTGTGACCTTTTCTAAAGCCCCCCTTCCGCTTTAAGGGTCCGGTAGGCTGCCTCCAACCGTTTCATCAGATGCTGTGCCTCCGGCGTTTTCTTGCTCACAATGAAATAGATGTTCAGCTTGGCCAGGGTGCTGGAATCCACCTCTTCAGCCATTCCTTCCTGTTTGATGGCCATGGTGGCGGGACGGCGATAATCGAGAACATAGTCCGCCCGATTGGCTCTCAGCTTTCGAAATGCCAGCACGTGGGTGGTGGTGGGATCAAGGGAAATCCGGTTCGCGGGATCCTTGAGATAACGGATGAGACCGCCGTAGCCATATCCCATGATGACGATGACGCTTTTGCCTTTGAGCTGATCGTTGGTTTGGATCAACGGGGTTCCTTTCAGGCAGTAGGCACGCAAATCGATATCACTGACCGCCTCTTGGCTGAAAAGGACTTTTCCCTCATAAGCGGGTACGCCTTTGATGCCCATGTAAATGTCGATATCACCCGTTGCCAGATTCTTGAACGCCCGTTTCTGTGGAAAGGGGGTGATTTTGTAGGAAATCCGCGCATTCTTGAGCACTTTCTCGAGCAAATCCACCATGATGCCGCCGTATTTTCCGGACTTTTCAATGACGGCAAAAGGGGGAAAATCGACCACGCCGACGTTGTATGAATCAGCACAAACGGTTGCAGGGAAAAATAGTAAACAAAAAAATGGAAAAGCTGAAAGGGCGCCTGCAACGGCTTTCCAATGTTTCATGTTTTCCCTCCTCTTTTAAAGTTTAAAGCGCTCTGGACCACTCGGGCCGAAGGCCGATTTTCCCTGCCAAAGCGCCGTCAATCTGCGCCAGTGCCGCCTCCTTCCCCTTGGGTAGCCGGGCCTTGATGGGCAGGTAGTTGGAAGCATGATTGGAGAAAAACATGCCTCTTGAAAGATTGGTGTGGGCAATCATCTCCCGGAGTTCCACCAGTGTTTCCATTTCATTGGGCAATTGAAACTGGCCGCTTCTGTACTCGTCGTAAAGCGGCGTGCCGGGTATCAGCATCACGGTGAGGGCGCCCACGTAATTGGGGTCCATGTCGCTCAGGACTTTGCCGGTGGCACGGGCATGCCTTAGGGAGAGTTCCGGATCATTTCCCGCAATGCCCAGCAAGACGGTGACGGACAGCTTGATGCCGGCTTCACGAACCTTGCGACCCATCCTGACGAGGTGCGGGGCGGTTGATCCCTTTCGAATTTTCTTAAGCAAGGCATCGTCACCGGTTTCCACACCCAGGTAAAGAATGCCCAGGCCGTTTTCCCGAAGGGCTTTCAATTCTTCCGCGGTTTTCATTTTGATGCTTTTGGCATTGGCATAGGCGCCCACCCGTTTTACCCATGGAAGGTGCTCGCGGATGCGGTCCAGAATCCACATAAGCCGCTTCTGAGGGATAATCAGGGCGTCCCCGTCCATGAGGAAGACGCGATCCTGACGTTTCATGTACTTGGAAGCAAACAGAATATCCGAGAGGATAATTTTATCGTCTTTAATGGTGAACCGTTTGTCGTTATAGGTTCCGCAAAAGGTACACTTGTTGTGTGAACAGCCGAGTGTCACCTGAAGCAGAATACTGTAGGCCTCGCTGGGGGGCCTGATGCAGTTGCCTTCGTAATGCATTCCGTCTTCCATTTTCCCTATTCTCCTGTTACTGGTCATCGAAGGCCGCGGTGTTCCGGGCCCTGTGGCGGCGAAGATAGACCTTCAGGGCTTTCATGGGATTTCTGGCGGCATCCAGGACCGCTGTCGGTTCAAATCCACAGTGAACCATGCAATGGGCGCACCTGGGGTCCCGGCCCTCGCCGTATTTTGTCCAATCCGTATTCTTCATCAGATCCCGGAAAGTCGGCTCGTAGCCGTCGTTAATGAGGTAACAAGGCTTTTGCCAGCCAAAAATGTTCCGGGTGGGGTTTCCCCAGGGAAGGCAGGTATAATCCTGATTTCCTTCGAGAAAGTCGAGATAGAGGCTGCTGTGATTGAACCGCCAGTTTTTCCCGTTTCCCATTTTGAAAACGGATCGGAACAGGCTGATGGTTTCATCCCGGTTGAAAAAATGCGCCTGGTCCGGGGCATTTTCATAATTGAAAGCCGAGGCCACGGTCATGGCCTCCACCCGAAGGTCCGTTAAGAGATCAAACAATCGGCTTGCGCTTTCGGCGGTTTCCCCTTTAAAAAGGGTGGTGTTGGTGGTAACGCGAAATCCTTCGGACACCAGAAGGCGGATGGCGTCTACCGCATTTTCAAATACCCCTTGTCGGCCGACCCTATCGTCATGGCGGCCATTTAGAGAATCCAGATGCACGTTGAAGGTGAGGTATGGGCTCGGTTCGAATTCCCGGATCCGTTGTTTCACAAGGAGGGCATTGGTGCACAGGTATACAAACTTCTTTCTTGATATAAAGCCCTTTACAATTTCAGGGAGTTGAAGGTGCATCAACGGTTCTCCGCCGGCAATGGACACCACCGGTGCGCCGCATTCTTCCACGGCGGCCATGCAATCTTCGGGGGTCAAGCGCCTTTTCAGGATTTCCTTGGGGTAGGAGATCTTTCCGCACCCCTTGCAACGGAGATTGCAGTGGAAAAGAGGTTCCAACATGAGCACCAGGGGGAAACGCCCGTTGCCGTTAAAGCCGAGCCGTTTTCTACCCACATAGGCGCCGATACGTGCTTTTTGAATAAATGGTATTCCCATGATTGTTAATTGTCCGGGTTTTCCAGTCTGCACAGTCGTTTCATCAACTGAAGCGCCCGGCTCCATTCCTTTTCCCGGCCCTGACGGGGGGAAATGCGGCCCAGTGCCTGCGCCAGCTGGTCACAGGCCATCTGTGGTTCTTCGTCCTGGATGTAGGCCTCGGCCAGTCCCAGGCGGTTCTCCGCATAATCTGAATCCTGGGAAACGGCCCGCTGGTAATGATGAACCGCCTTTTCGAGATCCCCAATGCCAAGAGGTGGTTCGGGGGCCCGCAGATAGAGTTCTCCCAGCATTCGGTCCGGTCCCCCATGGTCCAGCCCGGGATTTAAGCGCGATGCCTCCAAAGCGCTTTTTTCAATGACCGGTACCAATGAGAGCCCTTTAAGGGTGTCATTTTCCGCTTGAAGGCCGGTCAGGTAAGCGGCAAGATAATGGGCCGCGGCATCTTCTGGATTGCGGGCAACCGCCGTTTCAGCCATTTTTCGCCCATTTATGGCGTTCTCGAGCCGCACAGGTCTGCTTTTGCCGGAACGGGCCAGCACTGCGTAGCAACGGGCGGCCTGAAATGCCGCTTCCGGCGTCTGATTACTTTGCACAACCCACGACGTTGCCTCCTCAGGTGTACAGGGTGCCCATAACAATGATTCCTTGGTGTGTCGGCTGGCAGTCTCCTCAGCCACCGATCCGGGAGTCGCCACCCTCCGGTTCTCCGCGCAGGCGGTCGTCAAAAACAGGAGGAAAATCAGAAGACTATGGCGTAAAACAGGCATCTGGCCGTTCATCCAATGAAAGCTTGTGCAGGGCCGGGTCCGAGGGCCCAAATCCATCGGTCTGCAGAAGCTTGAGCAGTTTATGGGCATCGGGATCATCTTTCATGCTCTGAAGCAGCGTGGCGATTTTCTTCATTTCGTCGCCGGGGGTGCCGAACCAGACCACGGGGCTGGTGGGCAGTTCATGAGATGTGTGAAGCACTTTGATTTTTTTGCCCACGGCCATGGATGTCACGGTTTCATACTGAATCCGGTCCAACACAACGCCTGAAATCTTCCCTTTCGCCACCGACCGGACGGATCTTAAGGGCCGAAAAGTCCCTTCAAGAACAAAGGGGAGCCCATCGGGAGGCGTTCCAAAGAGCAGACAGGCGGAAGACTTCTTTTCAAAAAGCATGTTTCCAAGCACCTTTCCTTTCAGATCCCGCCATTCCTGATCCCCATTCATACGACCCATGAGGCGCCAGATGTCCTTTCGAAATCCGCCGGGCCGGGTAGCGGCAATAGGGGTCATTTGAATAGTAGTGGCATATTTTACATAAACGCCCAGTTGAATGATGCCCCATGCAGGAGGCGATGCCCTAAGAAATGCCAGGGCCGGCGCCAACTGATTAAAATAGTGCCCTTTGATGGTTGATGGTAGTCCTGTTTTCTTCTCCAGGTAACCGGCCAGTGCGTCCATCACCGGCCCCGCTTCCGCTGCTGTTCCCGGTTGCCCCGGTTGAATGACGGCAAAATCAAGCGTGCCCGCTTCGGCCGGCCCCATGAGAAGTCCCAAAAGCATTGCCAAGGAGAATACAATAATGTCATATTTTTTCATGGCAACCCTCATTTTGCACTTTCTTCTCATCTGGTAAAACGACCCAACAGCTTCAGGATGGGGGGCAGTGCAAAGAGGCACGCCATCATCCCCATGAGTGAGCCGAGCACCATGATGGCCCCCAGACTGGCCATGCCGCGATGATGCGCAAATAAAAGCCCGCCGAAGCCGATCATGGTGGTGGTAAAACTGAGTGCCACGGCCGTCGGGGTTCCCGTATAAAAGAGTCCGCCGACACCTGAATGGGATGGGCGGTCGGCAAGCAGTGGTTCAATTTCTCGCCAGCGAGCCAGAAAGTGCACCCCCCCATCCACTCCGATGGCAATGAGGATGGGAATGGCAAAAAAATTGGCCAGATTGAAATGAAGCCCCAGCCACCCCATCAGTTCCAGCAGCCATAACATACTTATGCCCAAAGGTAAAATGGTAAGCACCACATACCGAATGGAACGGGCATAAGCCCACAGAATCAGACAGACCAGCAAAACAGTGAGGGCCGCTGCGTGAAGAAAGGTACGGTGCATCAATTTGGCCGATTCATAAACCCCCACTGGAACACCGCTGGCATCGGGATCCACTTCTCTGAGATCGGCCACGAAGCTTCCCAGGGCGTCAAAATCCCAGATGTCTCCCTTGGGACTGGCTTTGATCTGAAAAGAGCCGTCTTTTCCCACGTACAAATCCCTGAGACCCGGCGGCAGACGAAGGGGTGTCACCGGTTTTGCCTTAAGCCAGCCCTTCAGTTGTTTCAGAATGTTGGCGATGTCCTGTCCCGTTTTTGCCTCCAAGTTTTCCAGGCGGCTGATCCCCTCCGGATGCCGGTCCAACTGCAAAATAGTGGCATCGACGGTTTCAAGGGTTTTTCCCACGAGTGCGATCTCCTTTTTTGCCCCCGCAACAAAGAGCTTCTCTTCCAGATCTTCAAGGGCCGCATATAGGCGAACAAGGGAGCCTTTTAGGTTTTTCAGGTTCACGGGCGGTGTCGGAGGAAGTCCATCCGGTATTTTTTCAAGGTCTTTTAGCACGTTGCGATACCGTGCGATTTTTTCCGCCTGCCCGCCGGGAATAAAATCAAGAACGCTTTCCACCCGGCCCACGGCGGGAATGGCCTCAAGTTTTTTTGTCAACGACTTGACCTCTTTGAGCGTTTTAGCGGAAAAAATGGCATACCAGGTGGATTCATCAGCAGCCTCAACGAGTATCTTTTCATATTCCACGGATTCAAGCCCGTATGCCTGAAGTTCCAGCAGATTGTAGTTGAAGCGAACCTTGAAAATCCCTGGAAGAGCCAGGATCGTCAAAACCAGCAAACATCCGAGGACCCTCTTGGGATACTTGAAAAGCCCTTCCAATAAGGGCATCGCCGTAATTCTGGGCATTGAGGAAGGGAAGAGTTTTTTCTTTCCGGCCAAAAGCAGCATGGCGGGCAGCACAACCATCATGGAAACCAGGCAGAACAGAACACCTGTGCCGCCGATGAGTCCCAACTGTCCCAGACCGATGAAATCGGATCCCAGAACCGAATAGAAGGCACACACCGACGTAATGGCGCCCAATATCACACCGGGACCGGTTCGAAACAGAGACGCCCGCACGGCATCTTCAACACCGAGTCCCTTGCCGTGCGCTTCGACATAACGCATCACCACGTGAATGCCGAAGTCGACACCGATCCCCACCAGCACCAGGGCGAAAATGACCGACAGCAGGTTCAATTCTCCAACCGTGACCGTGGCAAAACCGAAAGACCAGGCCATGGCGATCACCAGGGAAATCAACACGAGAAACGGCCTCAGCCAACCGTGAAGAACGATCATGAACAGAAGACCCACGCAGAGGACCGCAATGATGGCCGCACGCGTCATGTCCCGGTCCGTGGTCTCCATTTCGTCCGCCTGCAAAGCGGGCCTTCCCGTCAACCCCACCGCCATGCCGGGAAACTCCGAACGGGTGTCATCAATGGCCTCTCGCACCGCCGAAAGCGGTTTGCCCACCACGTCAAGGGCCCCGAAATCCTTGGCCGGAAGGATGCGCATGACCAAGAGCCGGCCGGAAGCGGTAAAGAAGTATTCATTACCCCCTCCCGCAAGATCAAAGAGCGGACCGTCAAGGCTTTTCCCTGACACCACCGCGCCCACTTTCAGCAGGAAATCCTCCAGGAAGCCAAGGGCCTTTTCCAGCAAAGCAGGGTCCATATCCATCAAGTTCCGTTCGGGTTTCGCACTTTTCCGAAGGTTGTTGTCGGTCGGGCCATCTCCGATCGGGGAGCTCCTTCCTTCCAATAGATCCGCCATAGTGGCGAACAGGCCGGCCAGGGACCCGTCCCGAAACCAGCGGTCCAGGTAAGGCGAAAGAACCGCGATTGTCCGCGCGATTGTTTGGGCCTCTTCCTGAGAGGCAAAAAGAAGTACCCCATCACCCAGATCTTTCGGGGAAAGACGGTAGTAAACGGCTTGGATAAGGTCCGGATGCCGACTCAGGCGGTCGTTTAAGCGCTCGGCAAACTGAGCGGCCCGCAGTTTTCCCTCTTGGCTTCCGCCGGTTTTAATCACCACGAAGAGATATTCCTGGTCTCCGAAATTCTCAAGATGTTCCAGGTATCGTTTGTGAAAGGGAACCGAAGGTGAAACCAGGCTGTCCTGATTGCTGTTTAATCGAAGAAAAGAAAAGGAAAGCGCGGCGGAAATCAGGGCCAATCCCAGTCCTGCTAAAATAAGCGCACCGGAATACTGACGAACCAGACGCCAGAGTACACCCAAGGCATACTCCCTTTTCTTAGAAGGGTATTTCATGCGGTTCTGGCTGTTCGCAGTCCCAGGTTTTTGACCGTGGTCCATGCGGACCCCGGAAACTTGTGGGCATCCATCAATACGTCATCCAGCGCTTCCAGGAAGTGGTCGGCATCAGACTGCTCGATCACCAGGGGCGGCAGTATCTTTACAGTATCAAGACCGTGTCCGGCCACCTGGGTGAGGATATGATGCTTTTCCAGTAGCGGCATGGTAATCATCTGGCAGAAGAGATCCACATTCATTTTATGGAGGAGGTTCCAACCGGTTTTGAGAGAAAGAGAAGCGGGTTTGCCGAACTGAATGCCGATCATGAGCCCTTTGCTCCGGATTTCCTGCATCATTTCATAGCGCTCCGCCAATTCCCTGAGCCCTTTTTCAAGATAGGCACCCATGATTGCCGAGCGCTCTATCAGGTTTTCCTGGGCAATGACCCGAAGGGTGGCCAGGCCTGCCGCCATGGCCAGATCGTTCTGGCCGAAGGTATTGGAGTGGGCAAAACACCGATCCATGCTGTCAAATACCTTTTCATGAATGCGCCGCCTGGTGATGATGGCACCCGCCGGGACAAACCCGCCGGAAAGGGCCTTGGCAATCACCAGCAGATCAGGCACCACATTCCAATGATCCACCGCGAACATGCGGCCTGTTCTGCCGAGTCCGCTCTGGACCTCGTCGGCAATGAGGAGCGCGCCGTACTGATCACAAAGCTGTCGTGCCCCGGGAAGGTAGTCCGGGCCTGGGACGTAAACCCCCTTGCCCTGCACCGGTTCCACGATGAAAGCAGCCGTATCCCCCCTTGATAGTACCGCTTCCAGGGCTTTGAGATCATTGAAAGGAACCGATACGCAGGCAGGCAGAAGCGGTTCATTTCGCCCCCGGAATTCCTCGTTTCCGTTCACTGAGAGGGCTCCCAATGTCAGTCCGTGGAAAGCCCGTTCGCAATAGACGATCCGGCTTTTTCGGGTGGCCTGCCGAGCCATTTTTATGGCGCCTTCGACCCCCTCGGTACCGGAATTGGTGAAAAAGACCGCGTCGAGATCTCCGGGGGCCAGATCGGCCAGTTCCTCAGCCAACAGGCCTGCCAAGATTCCCACGTCCATCTGCACCATGCTGGCCGGGGCAATATCGATAACATCTTTCAACACCTGAGCCACCAGCGGGTGATTGCGTCCGATGTTGAAAACGCCAAATCCGGCCAGGAAGTCCAGGACTTCCCGGCCTTCTTCATCGAGCATCCGGGCGCCGCCCGCCCGGGTGTAGTTCCGGTTATAGCCGATCACCTCAAGCACCCTTACCAGTTGAGGGTTCACGTAGCGGCGGTGGAGGGCATAAGTTTCACTGAGTCGGCTTTTGATTAAAGAAGCGATATCCATTTAATTAGTCGTGACAGGGGTTGATAAAAGAAGTCTCCGGTGATATGGGTTCCATTTGGCTTGTTGAAGAAGTTTAGGCAAACCGGCCAGCGGTGTCAAGATGCTATTGTCCGGTTATGACGTCACAAATAGGCCCGCCCCTTCCATTGGGCCCCCTTCCCTCTAAAGGAACGGATGGCCGACGTCCAGGTCATGGCCAGAAAAAGCATGCCGATCAGGGGCATCAAAAAGGCCCATTGCCAGGTCAGGCGGTAGAATTTCAGGGTGGGGATGTAGCCCAGCATCATAAATAGAAGGCCGCCCAGGGAAAAGATGCCGGCGGCAAGGGACGGAAAAAGGAGCCCCGCAACCGGGACCATGAACATAAGGGTCATGATCCCGGTCAACAGCAGCAGCAGCGTGGTGGAATAATTGAGCTGATGAAAGGCGGTTCTGGCCACCATGCGCCAGATGGTGCCCAGCCGCTCATAAGAGCGCAGACTGACCGCTGAATGGGTCAGCCCGATCCAGGTGCGGCCGCCGATCTTCTTGACCCGGCGGGCCAGGCTGCAGTCATCGATCAACTCCCCTCGAATGGCGCCAAAGCCACCGATGGCATTTAACATGTGGGTTCTCATGAGAATGCACCCGCCGGCGGCGCCCGCCACCCTGGGGTTGGCGGAGTTGGATAGCCTGAACGGGTAGAGCAGCTTGAAAAAATAGATGAAAGCCGGCATCAACAGTTTTTCCCATGGGGAGACCATGCGGAGATACGCCATCAGGGAGACCAGATGGCAGCGCTCCGTCATCATCTTTCGGCGGAGTTCCGTGAGAATGCCGGGCCCAAGCCGGATATCCGCATCCAGCAAAAGAACGAGCGGCGTCTTAACCCGCGAAGATCCCTGATGGAGTGCCCACAGTTTTCCGCTCCACCCGTCTGGAAGGGGCATCCCCGAGACAACTTCAGAACGGTCATCCAACATGTTGCGGGCCAAAGCCGCCGTTTCGTCTTCCGATTGATCGTCCACCAGAATCACTTTCACGTTTTTCCCTTGGGACCGGATGCCCGAAAGGGTCTTGTGAATGACCTTTGCCTCGTTTCTTGCGGGAATGAGAACAGTGATATTGCTCAAATCCTCACCGTGGTCATCCGGTACCCCTTCCAAAAATTCCCGGGTGGACCAGGGCCGCCATGGCAGAACAAGTATGATCAGCCACAGAACGCATCCCCCGAGGGCGAGCAGGGTCAAAAGCATCGGTTTCTAACCCGCATTTCCGTTAAAGGTTGAGGGAAGTTCAAGGTAATAGGACCCTTCACCCTTTCTTCCCCGTTTGAGGCAACCGGTTCCGTATATGTGACATTTTCGGGAGAGTGCCTTAAGGGTCGCTTTTCTTTGTGATGCATTAAGGGGGCTTTGGGTGAGCAGTTTGGCCAGTGCTTTGATCCTGAATCGGTCCATGCCTCTGTAGCGGGCTGACAACTGGTCCGGATGCCCACCTTCCTTGATGACAAGGGGCTGCAAAATGAGGTGCACCGGATAACGGCAGGCAACGCGGAGCCACAAATCATAATCTTCACAGGCCGGCAACGCCTCATCAAATGTGCCGACCTCTTCAAGAAGCGAGCGTTTGAGCATGACCGCCGATGGGCTCACCAGACAGAGTGACAGAGAAGCATCAAAAATATCCCCAGAAGGTTTAAAATGCCGCTTGCGGGGATTGACACGTCTTCCATTTCTGATCCACGTCTCTTCGGTCTGACAGATCAAGTCATCCGGGTTCTCATTAAAGAACGACGTCTGAGCCCCCAGTTTTCCCGGAAGCCAGTAATCGTCCGAGTCCAGGAAAGCGATGAGGGGTGCTGAGGATGCGGCGATGCCCGTATTTCGTGCTTTGGAAACCCCCTGATTGACCGGGTGAACCACATATCGGATCCGGGTTTTGAATTGCCTCAGCATTTTTTCCGTCTCATCCGTGGAACCGTCATCCACCACAATGATCTCGTAGTCCCTGAAAACTTGGTAAAGGACCGACGATATGGCGCGGACCACCTTAAGGGCACGGTTATGGGTCGGAATAATGACGCTGACGGCTGGCATGATCCACACGGCCTAAAAGAGAACCAGAAGACCGGCCAACAGGAAATTGCCTTCCACAAGCCCCTCAAGGACGATTCCCGGCGGGAGCCACTGCTTTTCATAGGTGTAGAGGCAGAGAAGCAGTGTCATAAGGGGGACAAGCATCAGGGAAAAGAGCGCGTTGACCAGGCCCGGGAGACTGGTCAATGCCAGGAGCAGTGCCGTCCCCAGAAGGATTCGTTTAAACAGGGCAATGGTCCGTTTTTCCCCCAGTGTTATGGGGAGGGTTTCAGTGCCCACCATCAAGTCTCCCTGGAGCTGAAACAGGCTGAAAAGGATGGCCCGGGCGTAGCTGAAAGTGAAAACGACGATTGCCGTAATGATAAGGCCCAAAAGAGACCCGGGCGAATGGCTGAAAAGGGGCAGAAATACCATTGCCGCCACCCACGCAAGGGCTTCGGAAAGGCTTCGGGAGCCGGGGATGTCCTTTATTTTCACGAAACGATATCGGCTTTTGGCTCCTTCGGGGATCAATGGGATACTGTAGACAACGCCTAAAAAACTCAAGCCCAAGAGGGCCACAAAAGTGCCCGGTCCCGCCGTGAAAGACAAAACCAGGGAAATGGCCAATGCAACGGACCCCATCATCATCAACAACCGCCTGTGCTGCTTCTGGAATGCGGCCCGATCCGGGTCATTGTAGGAGGCCGCACCCTTGTCCAGGAATCTGTTAAAAACATGCATGGCGTAGATGTAGAGTGCCGCCATCAACGGAAAGACCAGATCCGTCTTTTCACCGGCCAGACGCATGACCGCGGCGGCAAAGCTTAGGGCGCCCACGGCAGCGGCCAGGTTGCTGAGGACCAGGAAACGGAGGGTCCGCCTGAACCAATGATAAAAAGGAGAGTCTTGCCGCGCCTGAATGGCTTCGATTCCCTGCATGACATTCTTGATAAGCCAGTGGGGAGTGGAAGCGCCGGCTGTCAGCCCGATCACCTTCATTTGGGAAAGGGCTTCCCGGGGGAGTTCCTTTTCCGTTTCCACATGAAAGGTGGGGAGGCTTTCTTCCTCCGATATTTTGGCCAGTCGCTGAGTGTTGGCGCTGTGGTAACCGCCCACCACCACCACACCATCCACATGCTCCTTGAATGTTCGCACTTCTTCCTGTCGCTCGTGCGTGGCATCGCAGATGGTGTCAAACACCTCCAAGTCCGGAAACCGGGCCTTCAGGGTGGAAACGATCTCCTTGAATTCTTCGGCATCCTGGGTGGTTTGTGCCACCACAAAGGGGTTCTCCAGATGAGGAAGATTCAGAATGTCTCCCTTTCTTTCGATAACGTGGGCCGGTTCTTTGCTGTATCCCATGAGGCCGATCACTTCGGCGTGATTTTTATCACCCACGATAATGGTGGGGCGGTCCTTGTTGGACTGGTGCCGGATGATGGCTTGTACCCGGGTAACCTTGGGACAGGTGGCATCAATGACCTTGAGGCCCGAATCTTGAAGCATTTCCCGCTGGCTGGGGGGAATGCCGTGGGCCCGGATCAGAATCCGACCGGCCGTAAGCCCCGTGGTTTTGTCGGTTGCCTTGATCCCTTTGGCCTCCAGGAGGTCCAGGACCTGTTTGTTGTGAATGAGGGGCCCGTAAGTAAAGAGGGGCCCTTCTTTCTTGTTGGATTCCGCCATGACCATTTCCATGGCCCGGCGAACACCCATGCAAAAGCCGGCGGTTTTGGCGAGGATGACTCTCATTCAGGGGTATCTCCGGATGCTTTCTCGAGTTCCATGAGCGTGTCGAAATAACCGTCCAGGGCATTCATCATATCCTGAATGCCTTTTATGCCGGTGAAGGCCCCGCGAAACCGGCTGCTGCGCGGGAGCCCTTTGGTGTACCACAAGAGCTGTCCCCGCATCATTTTGGAGGCCACATATTCTCCCATCATGCGCGTTAGGAGCGTGAAATGCAACCGGATGATCCTTTTTCTTTCCAAGAGATCGGGCGGCCGTGCTTCAATCCCTTTTTCAAGATCCAGGATCTGTTTGAAAATCCATGGGTTACCCAGTGCGCCCCGGCCGATCATCACGCCGTCACATCCTGTTTCTTGACGCATTTGAAGGGCCAGTTCAGGCTTTATTACGTCGCCGTTGCCGATAACGGGAATCCGAAGTTGTGTCTTGATTTCCCGAATAATGCGCCAGTCCGCCTGTCCCGAAAAGCCCTGCTTGACGAATCTGGGATGAACGGTAATGGCGTCGGCACCACAATCTTCGATGATGCGGGCGATTTCCAGAAAATTGGCCTCTTCCTTCGCCCACCCGGCCCGTATCTTGACGGTCAACGGCACGGCGCAGGCCTTGCGAACGGCCGAAACCATGCGCCGGACCGCCGATGGGTTCTTTAGGAGGGCCCCGCCAGATCCGTTTTTAACGACCTTTCTGGCGGGACATCCCATGTTGATGTCCAGGAGGTCGGCCCCTTTACCGACAGCTTTTTGGGCCGCCAAGGCCATGATTCCGGGATCCGCGCCGAACAACTGGACGGAAACGGGTTTTTCCTGCTCAACACTTTCCAGGTAACGAAGGGTTTTTTCGTGACCCCGGCTTAAGCCCACCGCGCTGATCATCTCCGTAACGGTGAGCCCGGCCCCAAGATCTCTTACGATTCTTCGAAAGGGCGGATTGGTAATTCCGGCCATGGGGGCCATGATGAGATGGTTGGAAAGCGTGAGGGCACCGATCTTCAACATGCGTTATTTTGAATCCTCAGGGTGCCACGGCATCCGTGGGGGTTTTCAGCGTGAGGGCTCCCACGGGGCATGTATTTACGCAGCGCCGGCAGTCAACACAGGAAGACCCGGTCTCTTCCCTTTGACCGTAGAAACGGATGAGGGTCTTGAACCCTCTATCGGCAAAGTCCATAAAAGGGGTGTTGTGTGAATCACGGCAGACCTGGATACACTTACCGCAGAGCACGCACCGATTGGGATGATGGATCAGGAAGGGGTGATCGTCCCCTATGGTCTCATCTTTCAGGAATTTTTCAAGGCGCTTCGGCTTGAGCCCCATTTTCAGGAAACGGGCCATCTTCTGCAGTTCACATTTCTTGTTGGCTACGCAATGACCGCAGTCCACATGGTGCACTGACAGGAGTAATTCCAGGGCCGTCCGCTGCAGCTTTCTCACCGCCGGCGTTTCGGTTCTGACAACCATATCCGCGACAACCGTCACCTGACAAGCCGGTACCGGCTTGTCATGGCCATCGATTTCCACAAAACAGAGCCGGCAAGAGGCCGGCGGATGTTCCAGCCTTTCCATGAAACAGAGATTGGGGATATAGACATCATTTAGAAGGCATGTCCTTAAGAGGTTGGCCCCGTTTTCCCCCTCTATTTCCCGGTTGTCCACAGTGATTTTGACCATCATGCTCTTTTATCCGTCTTATTCTTCAACGTCTTCGGATTTGCCCATTTCGGATTGATCTGTGGGCCGTTCCACAATTGGCGCTAAGTGGGGGGGTGACACCTTAACGACCGCATCATATTCCGGTGGGCACGCCGTAACGCATTCGCCGCACTTGACACAGAGGGTCTGGTCGATCCCCTTTTTGCGATTGGGGGTCGTAAAAATCGCTTCCACCGGGCAGCAGCCGACACAGGCATCACAGCCCCTGGCACACTTTTCAAGATCAATATAGAAGGCCGTCAGTTCACGGCACGTACAGGCCGGGCACCGCTTTTCCTTTATATGGGCCTCATATTCGTCCCGGAAATACTTGAGGGATGTCAATACCGGATTGGGCGCGGTTTTGCCCAGTCCGCAAAGGGATCCGGCCCTGATGTCCTCACTCAGGGATTCCAGGATTTCAAGATCTCCGTCTCGTCCTTCTCCCTTGGTGATACGCACCAGGATTTCCAGCAGATGGTGGGTTCCCACCCGGCAGAAAGTGCATTTGCCGCAGGATTCATTCTGAGTGAAATCGAGAAAGTACCGGGCCACGTCCACCATGCAGGTGTCTTCATCCATGACCACCATGCCCCCTGACCCCATCATTGCGCCGGCCTCGGTCAAGGAGTCGAAATCAATGGGCGTATCCAAAAACTCCGACGGCAGGCATCCGCCGCTGGGTCCTCCGATCTGAACGGCCTTGAACTGTTTTTTGTTGGGGATGCCGCCACAGGTGTCAAAGATAAGGGTTCGCAGGTCCACACCCATGGGTATCTCCACCAGCCCCGCATGCCGGACATTGCCCACCACTGAAAAAATGGCGGTGCCCGGACTCTTGTCCGTTCCCACGGAGCGGAAGGAAGCCGCTCCCTTTTCCACCAGGTAGGGAACCGTGGCAAAAGTCTTCACATTGTTAATCACCGTGGGCTCACCCATCAGACCCTTTTCCACGGGAAAAGGCGGGCGGTAGGTGGGCATGCCCCGGCGGCCCTCGATGGATTGAATGAGTGCCGTTTCCTCGCCGCACACAAAGGCGCCGGATCCCTGAAACACCTCAATGTCAAGACCATAAGAGCTGCCCAGGATACTGTTTCCCAGAAGCCCCAGGGCTTTTGCCTGATCAATGGCTCGGGTGACCATTTTGACCGCAAGGGGATATTCGGCCCTCACATAGACAATGGCCTTTTTAGCGCCGATGGCGTGGGCACAGATGGCGATCCCTTCCAGCACCTGATGGGGGTTGCTTTCAAGGATGGTTCGGTCCATGTAGGCCCCGGGATCGCCCTCGTCCCCATTGCAGATGACCCTTTTTCCGGTGCTTTCGGCCTTTGCCGCCAGCTCCCATTTTCTACCGGTGGGAAAGCCGGCACCGCCCCTTCCCCGAAGACCCGAGGCTTTGATTTTCCGGATAATCGACTCCGGTGACCATTTAAGGGCCCGGACCAGAGCCGTATACCCTCCCTGGGCCAGGTAATCTTCTATCTCCTCGGGATCCACCCGTCCGGACTTTTCCATGACCAGGCGCTGTTCCATGTTGAAACGCGGAAAATCCCACACCTGGGGAATCATGTCGTTTTCGACCATGGCCCCCATGAGATATTCAAATAGCGGGTCCCCTTTTTGGAGGAAGGATTTTACCAGCATGCGGGCCTTTCCGGGGGTCACCTGGTGGTAGAAAATCGCGGGAAAGCCGGGGTTCTCCAAGATGACCACCGGCTCCGCATAGCAATGGCCGATACAGCCCACGGGATGGATGCGGGCCGTCATGTTCTGCTCCGCCAGGGCCTCTTCAAAGGCTGCTTTGGTCTCAAGGGCCCCTGAAGCAATTCCGCAGGTGGCCATGCCGATGTGGATGATGGGTTCTGCGGAATTCTCAAGGGATTCCCGCTTTTCAAGGGCCTTTTGGCGAAGAAGGTCGAAGGCCTCCGTCAGGTTGGGATTATTGGCGGGATTCATTTTTCAGCCTTTCGCGCTCCTCTTTTTCCCTCTCCACCTGAAATCCCAGGATTAACCCTTCCACTTTGCTGGGGGCCACATGGCCGTGGGCTGTTTCATCCACAATGACGACCGGGGCCAGTGCGCAGCACCCCACGCAGGCCACCCGTTCAATGCTGAACTCCCGGTCTGGGGTGGTCTCGCCATGACCGATTCCCAGTTTTCGTTGGAAATTCTCCAGTATGATGTCCCCGCCCCGTACGTGACAGGCGGTTCCCAGGCAAACCTTCAGATGGTGTTTTCCCGGCGGGTGAAAGCGAAACTGATTGTAAAAGGTTGCCACCCCATACACCTCGCACACGGCCAGATCAAGCGTATCCGCTACCATTTGAAGCGCTTGGGCTGACAAATAGGCATGCCGTTCCTGGATCATCTGAAGTATGGGGATGAGGTTTTTCCTTTCCTTTTTAAACTCCCGAAGACGACCGGCAATATCCTCCAACATGGCCGCTTCCTCTAAACGAATATCATTATCCAACGGGCTCCCCCAAAGAATCAGATGTTTTCCATGGCACCCAGCGCACCATAAAGCCGGTCTTTGAGCAGAAAGCAAAGGCTTTCCATGACGCTGAATCCAAGATCGTGGTCCCCCGCCATCATTTCTCTCAGATCTTCACCCTTTAGGCTTACCACTGTGGTGGGTTTCTGACAGATTGCCGAACTCATGAGGTTGTGGGGCTGTCCCAGAAGTGTTGACCAGCATCCCATGGCCCGCCCTTTCCCGAGAAGTCCGATGACGGCGGTCCCTTTTCGGGTTCCCAGATCCATGGACCTTTCAAGGGAAACCTTTCCCTGGGCGATCACGTAAAGGTACTCCCCAAAGTCCCCTTGAGAGAAGACATATTCTCCCGCTTCATAGTCCTGTACCTGACAAAGACCCGCGATATTCTTGACATAGGGCTCTTTAATCCCTTTGAAGAACTCACATCCCTTCAGGACGTCCATGATGTTATTAAGATCCATTCTCACCTCCCGATAGTCATCTTTTGGTGTAGTTTACCGATGGGAAGAGTTTGCCATTGGTGTGGGGCAGGAACAGTGCGGCAATGTATTCGTCCGTAAAGGGCTGGTGGGTGGAGAGCTCGATATTGGTCATGGACCTCGATATGTTGAGACAATTCTCAAAGGCGCTTTCAGACAATAGACATGCCCTTGCCCCGGTGAGGGAACTGTTACCGATGAACTTGATCTTCTCAAGTGGAATGTCCGGCAGAAGTCCGATGGCCACCGCTTTTGGGATGTTTAGAAAGCTGCCGAACCCGCCGGCCACATATAAGGTGTCGATGGTCTCAAAACCAAGCCCGATATAATCGAAAAGGGACTTTATGGCCGCGAACACCGCCCCCTTGCTCTTGATCAGATTGTCAATATCCGATTCGGTAATGACCACCGGTACACCCGTTTCCGTCTCCCTAGGGTAAGCAATGGTGTACTCCGGGATGCCGTCTTCAACACCCAACCGGGGGTCTTTGAGCCCCCTGTCAAACTTGCCGTCCTGGCCGATGATGTTGTTTCTCACCAGTTCGTAGATGCAGTCAATCAGACCGGAGCCGCAGATACCACGGGGTCTTATCCCGCCAATGGTGTCATATTGCAGCTCTCCCCCTTCAATGATCACTTTTTCAATGGCACCGTCAGTGGCCCGCATGCCGCAGCGGGTCCCCCCCCCTTCAAAGGCGGGACCCGCGGAGGCGGAGCAGCAGACCAGCCAGTCGCGGTTGCCGATGGCGATTTCACCGTTGGTCCCGATATCGATGAGGCATTTGATCGCGTCATTTTCCGACAGGCCGCTGGCCAGAACCCCTGCAACGATATCCCCCCCCACGTATGAGGCCACGCAGGGAATGACCTGGAGGATGCCTCGGGGGTTGATGCGAATATCGATTTCGGAAGCGCGGATCTGGGGGAATTCGTCGGCCGTGGGCACATAGGGGTCCAGACGGATGGAGCAGGGCGGAAGTCCAAGGAGCAGGTGGGTCATGGTGGTGTTGCCGGCGGCAAGAACCACTTCAATCTCTTCCCTTTTGATGCCGGCCTTTTTGATGAGACGCGCAATCAAGGTGTTGATATTCTGAACAACGGCCTTTTGAACGGGATCCAACCCCCCTTTTCCGCAGGCATATATGACACGGGATATGACATCCTCTCCGAAACTGGCCTGTTTGTTGTGACATCCCTCCACCTGGAGCACGGTGCCGGTGTTTAAGTCCAGCAATTGGGCCACAACGGTGGTGGTGCCCACGTCCACGGCAAGGCCGTAATGGGACCTGGTGGTATCGCGCGGTTCGATGCCAAGAATATTGTAGTTTTCCCCGTGCCTTGCGAATGTCACCGTTACTTTCCAGTCATTATCCCGCAGCCTTGTGGAAAGGGACTGCAAACAGCTGAGCGGTATATCAAAGGTGTGCCAACCCAGGTCCTTTCTGAGTGCCCGGAAAATGCGTTCCACATCCGGAACATTGTCTTCGGCCGTGGGGGCCCGGAGTGCCAGATAGGTTTTTTTGACAATGGGGTCCAGGGCCAGTTCCGCTGCACCAGGGCTTTCACCGCGGGTTATGATTTTGGAAGCATCCACCCGGGATTCGGCTGGAACGGAGATTTCCAGATCATCATGAATCTCCGTCTGGCAGGCCAGGACATAACCCTTCATGATTTGATCCTGGGAAAAGAAGCCTTTCGCGTGATCACCGGCAGCGGCCCGGCCTTTCGTTACCTGAACACGGCATTTGCCGCAGACCCCCTCACCTCCGCAGAGATTTGTAATCATCACATCCGCCTGCCTGGCCGCCTCGGCAATGGTAGTGCCCTCTTTCACAACGGCGGTTCGGTCTGCCGGCAGAAAGTGAATTTTGTGGTCAGGCATCGGCATTTCTCCGTGATATTTTACCATTGGGGGTAAACAAGGGCCTTTATATACACCAAAAAAACCCTGATTGTGAAGGAAAAACCCTCAAGACATCAACATGCAGAATTTCCCAGGGAACCGGTTGACAAGAAAATGTTGGAAACGTATGGTTTTGGAGTTGATGGTATTATTGCGCTCAAAGGGAACACTTTGTCCATAACATCAGGAGAAATTTGACCAATGCGTATACTTTCTCTCCCCACTACTCAAAAAGGGCGGGCAGTCATTGCCGCCGCTTTGATCTACGGCCTTTTCTCTTTTCCGGTCACACAAAATCCGTGCCGGGCCGCGGAAGCCGAGGCCCCGATACCGGCCTCGCCACAGGCCAATGAAAGCCTGCCCGACATGACGGTTGCGGCTTTGGAAGAACGGATCCGTTTGGCCAATTCAGCACCCAACCTCTCTTCTGAAAGCAAGAAGAGGATTGTCGCCTTTTATCAAAAAGCCATCGATTCCCTGAATCGGCGGGAAAAGGCCTTGTCCCGCATGTCCGAATTTACCACGACCCTTCAAGATCTCCCCCAGCCTGAGGGGGTGACACAGAAACGGGTAAAACCGGTTCGCACAGGGGCCGTGGAAGAGCGGGCCAAGGCCATGGCGCTGGTGGAGATCGAGGGTGAGATTGCCGGCTTGCACGTGCAGCTGGCAGAGGCCCAGACCCAACTGGAAAACCAACAACAGAAGTTGCAGGAGCTGATCAAGCGTCCGGCCCGGCTGCGGCAGCAAATTGCGCAATTTGAACTGACCCTGGCCGAACTTCAGGAGAAACTGGACCGACCCAAGTCCCAGGATGAGTCGCCGCGTCTGATTCGGGCCCGAAGAACCAGCCTTCGGGCTCAGCAGGCGGCACTGAAGGCTCAGCTCAAGGCGGCGGAAGGCGAGGTGGCCCTTTCCAAACGTGAGATGGCTGTCACGCGAAACCGGCAGGCCCTATTTAGCCGGAAGGTTTACCGGCTGGAAACCCTGATTAAGACGTGGGAATCGGTGCGGGAGCACCGGCAGGGAGATGTTGGCTTTATGGAATTGCGCCAGGCCAAGGAATCGATCCGTGAGATGGCTTCCGAAAACTGGCCCAAGGCCGGCGATTTTTTGAAAATCCTAGGGGATGGGAATCTGAAACTGGCTCAAAACCTCATCGAAGTGGACAGAAAGGAGCAGGACGCACAAAAGACTACCAAGCTGCTGGAAACACGTCTCAAGCAGACGGAGGAGGATTTTAAACTCACCCAGCGGCGGGTGACGATGATGGGATTGACCCGAAAGGCCGGTCAGTGGCTTCAGTCCCGGCGCGAAACCCTTAGGAAGAGCCGGGCCAATCCGAAAGTGGCTATAGGGCGCCGCAACGAAATCCTGAAGACCAACCTGGCCAATGATGAACTGGTCCAGGAACGCCAGGACTACCTGGTACTCAAAAACAGAATCTACAACCAACTGGACACCCTTGAAGGTTCGCTGACACCTGCGCAGAACGAAGCCCTCACCATGCAGGCGTACCTGCTGCTGGATAGTCGGCGAAAGCTGTACGAGGAAACGGGAAAATCTTATGTCAACTATCTCAAACAGCTCAATCTGCAGGAAGCGACCCAGAAGAAGATCGATCTCCTTTCAAAAGATTACCGGGATTTCATCAACGAACGTCTTTTGTGGACCCAAAGCGCCGAACTGGTCTCTTCGTCGGATATCGCGCTCTCCCAGAAGGTGCTCACATGGATGTTCAAACCGGCCAACTGGCGGGAGTTTCAAGAGGATCTGCGGCGTTCCGTGGAAATTCGACCCGCCATCTGGGGGCTTCTGCTGTTGGGGTTCCTGATCCTCCTTTTTTCAAAGCCGTGGATCCGCCGCAAAATCATCAGCCACCGGGAAAAAGCCGCCACCGAGGGCATGGGAGGAACCCTTGGCTACATGTTGTGGATCGGCGTTCGGACCGCCGGTATTCCCATCATTTTATACCTGGCGGCCATTCATCTTATGTCCCTTCCCACGGGCGACTACTTTACCAGGAGCCTCTGTTCCAGCCTGGCCTTTACCCTTAAGGCGGTCATTTTCTTGAGACTGATGGTGCTGATCTGCAAGAAGGGAGGCCCGGGGAGAACCCATTTCCTGTGGAATGAGGCGGTCTGCCGGTCCGTGGCCCGATCCGCCCGATCACTGCTCTACATCTTCGTGCCGATCCTCTTTTTTGTGGTCATGATCCAGAATGGTCCCCAGGCACTGGGGTTCAGAGGGTCTTTGGGCCGCCTCCTCTTTCTCCTCTCCATGATCCCCGTTCTGCTGGTCTTCTGGCGGTCCATCGGGAAGTCCAGCCCACTGGCAACGGCCATTCGCCAGGGGCGTCCGGGCAGCAAGATCAGCAAGTACCTTCCCCTCTGGTCGGCCCTGGTGCTCCTCTGTCCCGTGGCGCTCATGGTGTTGTCTGTTCTGGGCTATTACTTCACGGCCTATCAGCTCACGGGGAGCCTGATGGAAATGGCCTGGCTGATTCTGGGACTGGTGGTCGCAAACGGCCTCATGCTGCGGGGATTGAGGGCGGCCCAGGCCAGGCTGGCCCTTCAAGAGGCCATCAGGGAGCAGGAAGCGGCGGCGCGAAAAGCCGCGGAGACCCAGCACGACCCGGAAGAAGATATTCAGTCAACGCCGGTGATTTCAGCGCCGTCCCTGAATCTTCAGGAAATCAACGAACAGACGTCCATGCTCATTCGGTCGGTGGTTCTCATTTTCGGTCTGGTGGGCCTGTGGTTCATCTGGGCGGATGTGTTTCCCGCCTTTCGGTTCCTTGAAAACGTTCATCTCTGGATGCAGGAAATCGGCGTGGACAAAGCCGGAAAGCCGATTTTAAGGCCCATTACCCTGTTGAACCTCATTGTCAGCATCATCATTTTTGCAGCCACTTTCATCGGCGTTAAATCCGGGACCGCTCTTCTGGAAATCCTCATGGCCAAGAGTTCCCGGCTGGATGCGGGAACCCGGCAGTCTTTCGGCCTCATTGCCAAATACGCCATTTTCATGGTGGGACTCTTTGCCGGAATGAATGCCCTGGGGATCGGTTGGAAGCAATTCCAATGGCTGGCCGCGGCCATGACAGTGGGCTTGAGTTTCGGCCTCAAGGATATCTTTGCC
Source organism: Thermodesulfobacteriota bacterium (assembly GCA_028278625.1). The sequence continues at coordinate 8,101 of JANQDY010000142.1, read as the reverse complement.
AATTTCGTATCGGGAATCATCATTTTGTTTGAGCGGCCCATTCGCGTCGGCGACACGGTCACGGTGGCCGGAAACAGCGGCAAGGTCTCCAAAATCCGTATCCGTTCAACCACCATCACAGACTGGGACCGGCGGGAACTGATCGTGCCCAACCAGCGGTTTCTATCGGACACCATTACCAACTGGTCCCTTTCCGACCAGGTCAGGCGTGTTGTGATCAACATCGGCATCGGCTATGGCTCTGACGCCAAAAAGGCGGAAGAGCTGCTGCTCAAAATCGCCAAGGAAAATGATCTGGTCCTGGATAATCCGGGACCCAGCGTCTACTTTGCCGGCTTTGGCGCCGATTCCCTTGATTTCATGCTGCGGGTTTATGTGGCCCTCTCAGACGCCGTCAAGGTGCAAAACCAGATCCGGCACCGGATCAACAAGGTGTTTCAGGAGGCGGGCATTGAAATCCCCTTTGCCCAGCGAGATGCCCATCTGGATACCAGCGGCGGTCCCCTGGAGATTCGCCTGTTGAAGGAAAAAGGACCAATTGAAACATGAAAACCATCTGGATCATCGGGGCCGGGTTTTTCGGCCGTCTGGCCGCCGACCGTCTGGCGGCCACCATAAGCCATTTACATCTGGTCATGGTTGACCTTGAAAAAGAGAATCTTCATGAAGCCAAAGGGCCTGAAAGGACCCTCATACGGGCGGACGGCGCCCGTTACCTTTATGAAAACCTCTCCGATTCGGGAGTTGGCCACCCGGATTGGATTGTTCCGGCGCTCCCCATCCATCTGGCCGCGGAGTGGTGCCTGCTGAAAATGGGGAGGGAAAAACTGAAACGGGGTGAAATCCCCGAAGAGATAGACCCGCTGCTCCCCCATCCCGTGCGTGTGCCGGATGGCAACATCTACGTGAGTCACGCCGACTTTCTCTGTCCCGATGATTGCGCCGAACCCCGCCATCTCTGCACATACACCGGGGACCCACGAAAAGAAAACATGTTTGAAGTGCTTGAAAAGATAGACTTTCCCCCGTGGAATCCCCTTTCAATCCGCAGCCGCCAGCTGGGCCCGGGTATCGGCGGGTATCGCCCGAAAACCCTGTTTGATCTGGCGGGACAAATTGAAAGGACCGGCGGACCCATCCTTCTCTCCACTGCCTGCCGTTGTCATGGCATCATGACGGGCCTTCACGCCTGAAAGGCTCCTTTTTTAGTGTGGGGCTTCTTGACCTTGAAATCGGTTTTTACATCCCTTGAAGCGCCGCATCGAATGCCTTGATCATGCGTTTTCTCGATTCCATGATTTCGGCTTTGAGCCTTTGAGCGATTTTCTCTTTGTTGCGAAGGGCGTTATCGATACGCGGTTTCATTTCATCGATCTTTGTGTTGTAGGGATCGACCAGCATCTCTTTTTGGCCGATTTCATCAAAGAAATTGAATATTTTTTCGGAAATACCGTATCCGAAGGTTGGAACGGCATTCAAATAGGCAAAAGCGTTTGTATGATGACGCATTGAGAAAACGAGATCGAAACGGTTGTAGAGATTGATAACCGTATAGGGATGGAGATTGCTTTCAAGGATAACGGCATCACTCGGTTCTTTCATCTCGTCTATGATCATTTGGGCAATCTCACTGTCCGGAAGTATCACCCTTTCATTCTCGGGCAAAAAATGGTGCGGGATGAATACGGGCTGCGCATCGTATTCACTAACGAGGTAATCCGCAATTGAGGCGGTGAAGCGAACAATCCGTCGCATATCATCGGTGATGGCGCCCGTGGGTACATCACGCCTTTTGAGTTTCATCCGCCTGAAATCCAGCTTGAAGGAGGTTTTAAAAAAATCCCTGATCCCGAAACCGATGACCGGTTTTGCGTTTTTAATCCTGCCGTCATGGTATTCAAATCCGTTTAAGTGTTTACTGGAAAGCATTAGGCTGGGTTCGCAACCCTGAAGCAGCGATGTTCGATTGAACGGGAAACGTTTCAGGTTTTTTAAAGACATTTCATTTCTTAACAGATGATAATCGGTGGTCCAGGGTATCAAATATCTGAGTGCCAGGACATTCATCCTTTTTTCGACTCTTTCAGCCTCTATTCCCAAAAAAATAACCCGCTTGCCCAAAAGTCTGGGGAGTATGGTCCTTATGGCGTAGTAGATGGGAAGAAAAGAGACCACCGTCTCGCTGATGGATACATCTCCGCAGATGATGAAGAAGTCCGCTTTTGCGATGAGGGAAGGGTTGGCCAGGATCCGTTCCTTATGAAGGGTGAAACACTCACGGTCATCGCCGAGTGCATTTAACAGCTCGCCGATTCGATCAAGGTTCCAGCAGTTGATGATGAAATGAACATCTTCATAGCGATCCTGAAACATCTTGATGATGGAAAGCATGATGGCTTCGGCGCCGATATTCCCTTTGCCCCCTGCGCCGCAAAGATATACGGTTTTTCTCTTGGCATTTTCATTTCTCTGGAGATACAAGTATTTTCCCCCCGGCAATTTGAAAAACATACGGAATGCGCGTGGAAATCGTCAAATTGACCGAAACTAGCACAGGATTTCTTTGGATGTAAACATCATTCTTGATTAAGCAATCTGAATCATGTAAAAGGCCATAGTTCAGAAAGGGAAGATCATGTGCGGCATCACGGGTGTATACAGTTTGGGATCGGCAGGGCCTCAAGAGGGCCACGTTGGGGAAATGCTGGCTTCCATCAGGCATCGGGGTACCGTGGACGCTGTCTGGACCAACGGCAGCGTGGCTTTTGGCTCCAGACGGCTGCCAATTGTTGATCTGGAAAACTCCCCCCAGCCCATTTTCAGTGAAAACAAGGACCTGGTACTGATCGGTAACGGCGAGATTTATAATTTCGGGGAGTTGCGCGGAGATCTGCAAAAAAAGGGGCATCGGTTCAGCACAAACGGAGACCTGGAATGCATACTCCATCTCTATCAGGAAATGGGAAATGGGGTTTGGAACAGATTGAGGGGGATGTTCGCCGTCGCCATCTATGACCTTTCCCATAAAACCCTCATTCTGGCCCGGGACCATATGGGGATAAAACCCCTTTTCTATTATGAGAATGGGGATCATTTTCTTTTCGGCTCGGAAATGAGGAGCATTCGGTCACACCCGTCGTTCAATGAAGAACTGAACCTTCAATCCGTGGCGGATTTTTTGTCATTACAGTTCATTCCGAAACCGCAGACCATCTACAAGGGGCTGTACAGCCTTCCGCCGGCATCTTTTCTGGTCATGAAGAATGGAAAGGCGACCGTTCATAACTACTGGCACATTGAACCTGGGCCCACGCGCCAACACATGAGCCGAAAGGAGATTGCGGAGGAGACCTTAAATCTGCTCAAAAGATCCGTAAAGAGAAGGCTGATGGCGGATGTTCCGGTGGGCGTCCTTCTGAGCGGGGGGCTTGATTCCAGCGTGGTTGCCGCCATAACCAATGAATTGACGGGTCGCCGGATCGATACCTTTTCCATCGTTTTCAAAGAAGAGACCTTTGACGAGAGCCCCTTTTCACGGCTGATGGCCCATGAATTGGGGACAAACCATCACGAAGTGGTCTTGGATTCCAGGAAAATCCTGGGCTCCATTGAAAAGATTGCGGATCATCTTGAGGAACCCTTTAGCGAAGGCTCGGCCTTTCCCATCTATCATATCTGCGATTGCGCAAAAGACCGTGTAACGGTCATTCTTTCGGGAGAGGGGGCTGATGAAATATTCTGCGGGTATGAACCGTACACGGCACTCCATTTCTCCAGGTACTACAAAATGCTTCCCCCCTGGTTTCATCGGCTTTTCACCTTCGCCGTCAACAGGATGCCGGTTTCCGATAAGAAAGTGAGTTTGGATTTAAAGCTCAAGCGGTTTACCGCGGGCGTCGATTTTCCGCCCCCCAAGGCCCATTTCTGGTACCGTTGCAGCATGAATGATGATGAAAAGTATGATGTGCTGAGAAGGGATTTCCTGGATGGACTGCCCCGGTCAAAAACAGCCGTTCTCTATGAAGAGATGTACGGTGCCATGAAGGGGAACGATGCGCTGAACAAGATTATGGCCACCGACTGCCGCATGCATTTGGTGGATGACCTGCTGTTGAGGGCCGATCGCATGAGCATGGCCCACACCATGGAATTGCGGGTTCCCTATCTGGATGTGGATCTGGTGGAATTTGCATTTTCATTGTCATCAAGCCGAAAAATCGGTCTATTGTCCAACAAGATACCGTTAAGGGATGCGGTGAAAGGGTTGATCCCCGACCGGATTCGTCAAAGGCCCAAAAAGGGCCTCAACATGCCGTATCAAAAATGGTTCAAGGAAAGTGGCTGGAAGGAAGTTCTCCATGATTCTCTGCAAAAGGAGAATTTAGCATCAATGGGCTTTTTCAACACCCGGGCGGTTCAAAAGATGCTCGACGATCACGTGACAAAAAAGAAGAACAACGCCCACGCCCTGTGGACGATGATGAATCTGATACTCTGGCTCAAAAGCAACGGGCATTAAATTCCCGAGATCTCCCCTATCCGCCAGGAAAACTCTCCCTAACGGAATGTAAATGATACCATTCGGCGCCGGCGGTCAATATCCAGGCAAGGAGCCAGCCCAAGATTAACCGCTTGTCCGGTATTTTCCGGATGATCAGGTATGCCAGCAAACCCACGAGATTGAGCTCCGCCGAGACCCTGAGAAAACTTGTACTGTTGCTCCATACGGCCGTTTTTGTACAGAAATCGAGCATGAAGTAACCCACCCAGGAAATCAGCAGGAAAAGGGGGAATTTCGGTACCGAGCGTAAGAGGAACGCCTGGAAGAGAAGAACGGCGGAGGCCATGAGGAGATAGAAGCCGGTCTCCGGGCTTATGTTTATGGCGTTTGCGGCCATGGCCTTTATAAAACCGGCGAAAGGCAATCCCAGTTTGGAGACGTTTTCCTTGTTCATCAACACCATGGACCAGTTATGTGAGAGCCAGAATTGCCAAGAGAAAAAGGTGAGCGTGGGCAACAGCCAAAAGAGGAAATTGGGCTGAAAAGCCCGCAATCTGTGGTTATGGAAGATTTTATCCCACAGCCAAACGAAGAAGCCTGCGGCAACAAAGAGGGCCGCGGTTTCCCGTGACAACAGGGCCAAGGAGAGCGCAATGGCTGACAAGAGGTTCTTGCGGCTCACCAGAAACAGCAGGCTTAAGAGCATCATACATAGCGCAAGGGGCTCCGTCAGAAACCTTCCCACGGAAACGGCAAATCCGGGATATAGGGAAAAGAGAAGACCATACCACGCTGATACGCCGAAGCCTGCCATCAGCAAGCCGCCCGCAAAGGCACACCCCGCCACCGCCAGAAGATTGATGGCCATCATTACAAAGGGCGTCACTTCCGGATCCCCCCGGGCCACGGCCCATGTCAGAAACGGCAGGAGCACCCGCTGTTGGCGGAACAGCGGGGCGTCCAGAACAATTCCGAAATCGGTTTTCTTGTGGGTGAAGGGATCGAGGGCCAACCTGAAATAGAACTGGCCGTCGTAGCCGGAACCGGGATGCCGGTAATCCTTCCAGGGTACATCCTCGGGTGCTGAAAGGGGGATCCTTTGGGGAAAACCGAAGAGCCCATACAAATTACCGTTTGTCTCAACAAGCATCATGGCGGTAAATGACAAATAGATGAGAAGCGCAATACCGGCCACGCCAAAGGAGGTTCCAACATCCGGAAGCCGGATTGTCACGGAAGGTTCCAAGTTTTTCGGGACGCTTTTTCCGGTCATTCCAAGATTTCCCTTCTTTATAGATAATACCTGGCGTAGCGTCGCACACCGTGGCCGTCAAGGACGTGAAATTGCCGAATCCTCTTAAGTGTTACTGGCGATACGGTTCCCAAGGGGAGATAGATGATCTTCTTTCCCAATCGCGCGGCCATGCTTTGACACCAGCCGGACGGCGCATCGGGTGCCAGGTAAACCACGTGTTTTTCAAGGCTGTAATCGATGGCGGCCATGAGCAGCCTTTCGGGCTTGTTCCGGGCCACGTCGAAAAATGAATCCCGCCAGATATCATAGACGCGAAGGGGCGGGTAGCTGAGCATGAAACCCCCATACTGGCACCTGGAGATTCCCGGACCGTCCATTACTTGGCCTGCCGGCGTGCTGTAAAAGGCCATGTCCGATTCCTGGCTGTGCTCCCCCAGCCAGGTGACGCACCAGGGAAAATTCTCTTTACCGTTCTTCTGTAGATCAGCATCAAAAACAACCACCACCGAGCCCACCTTTCCCCTTAAGGGCCTTTCAGACCTCACATAGAGCTTTCCGCTTTGCCACTCCCGCAGGGTCTCCCGAATGTCGATACCGTCTTCCATGGAGCAGGTAAACGGTTCAATCGAAAGGTTTTCCTCCCGCTTTATCTCCAGGGCCTTGTTCTTTAAGTAGTGGCCATACCCTTCAACGACCACATCCTCCGGCGGGTAAGAGCAGATGGCGTCGGCTTTGAACTCCTTCTTCCACTTTTCAGGATCCCGCCTTTTCCGTTTTTCCTTGACCGGTACCGGAATGAGGCGCCGGCGCATCTGCTTGAATTGGCGGTGGAACCGGATCCGTTTCTGATCCAGAAAAAGATCTTCTCCTTTCAGCCTTAAGACCGGAAGTTCCGGGTTCTCCCTTTGCCATGGATAATCGCTTCCCAGATCCCACACCTCAAAGGCAAAATTGTCATCCACGGCCCCTCTGGAGGCCACGATGAGCTGGTAGAAATCAGGGACCAGTTTCCCGGTCAGAAAAGCGTAGTTTCTGGCGAATCGGTTGAGAATCCGGATTTGTGTCCGTGTGATCTTTTCCTTGCTGTTTTTCCAGTATTTTTTCTCCGCCCCTTTAAGAAGATCCATATGGATCTTCAGCCGGTCGGGCATCTCATTCCGCGTGCGGTGGTTTTCCCAGATCCCCTGTAAATACGGCATCTCGGTCATGATCTCACGGCTCGAATCCCGATGGAGATGGGCCAGCCCCACCTTTTCACGGACCCGCCGGCCGATGACGGGCGCCTGGGGGCGGTCGAGCATATTGAGAATTCCGTTTACATGGCTTAAGCCGCAGACAAAGAGAATTTTTTCCCCTGATCGTTCCAGTTCCTGCAAATGCCACGCCATGGTTTTTTCCCGAAGGGTGTCCTCGGTTGCGGGTTTGACCTGACGATTGATTTCCATGTGGGCACGGCAGTAGGCGTCATGACCAATGCGGGTAACGGCGTAGGCGTCCGGCATGGGTTCGTGATCAAGGGGATACCCTTCCGTGTCCCGATCAATGAAGTGAACGGGAATATCCTTTTCAAGTGCCAGGCGCACCGCCTCCACCAGCCCGTCACAGGGCTCCAGGGGAAGATAGACAAATGTGCCGTCATGGCCCTCGTAATGCACCACCGACAAAAGGGGAAGCCGTTTGATCCCCTGAATGATCCGGCGCTTCAGTGTGTTAGGGTACTCTACGGCAACATGGTCAGGGCCAAAGGTCTTGAACAGGCGGTTTACGGCGAGGGCGAACTCCAGCCGGTTATGGAGAATGGGAACGATTCGGATGCTGCCCCATCCGATGTCAGCGATCCTGTTCAAGACGGTCCACCAGTTGGGCAAAGAAGTCGGCGGCATTCCTGTCCAGAACCAGCAAAGCGGCCTCCTTCAGGTAGTTGCCAACGGTCCCTTCCACATCCTGGGGGTGCGGGCTTTTTTCCCCTGAAAGTCGCTTCAGGGCATATCTGGCCAGATTGATGCCGTCTCTCACCGAATACCGCTCATCGGCCTGATGTGCCGCCTGAAGAAACGTCACCACGTAATGAAGGATCTCATCATCGGCAAAGGGGAGATTGGCTTTGAGAATGAGCTTTTCTTCATCCTCTTCCGGAAAATCGATACGGATCTGTGGCTGGAGCCGGGAATGGATGTATTCCGGCAGTTCGAAAGTGCTGGCGTCGTCATTCATGGTGGTACAAAGCCGAAATTCCGGATGGGCCTTGATTTTGATGCCCGCAACCACGGACTCCACATACCGTCGGCTGTCCAGGAGCGGGGCCAGCGAGGCCCAGCTTTTTTCACTCATTCGGTTCCCTTCGT
>JANQDY010000121.1 GCA_028278625.1 Thermodesulfobacteriota bacterium | reverse complement strand
CTCGAAGCCTGGCGGTTCATTATCGCCGGGCTTCAACTCAACCTAAGAAGGTAAAAAACCATGACAATTCTTCGGGATAAAACCTCGACAATCTACACTAAAGCGGAAAGTAAGTGGAATTCTCAGACCCAGTGAAAAGGGAGCATGGCAGGATGTGTGTACACGGCAAAATGCGCTTCTGTGGGGCTGTTGCTCCTACTTTTGTTATGGGACGATACAGATCGCGTACCGTGCAGTGGAACGTCATGTAAAAAATCGCGCCAGGCTCTTTCTGGTCCACCGGCACAAGGTGCGTTCGCAAGGCATCCATCGGTTTCCGTCAGAGAAGGTATTCGGCGAGCTTGGTGTTCTTTTGCCAAGACCGATAAACACAGCCGCCCGACGCGTGCCTTGATGTGAATCCAGTTGGAAAGCCGTGTGCGGGAAATCCGCATGCACGGTTTGATGAGCGGGGACGGGAAACGGGGCATAGGCTACCGCGTCCTTCCTCGACTCTACTATCCGCTGTTTTCCTTTTGGGTGAAAACCGTCGCTTGTGATCTTAAAAGGGTTTTTGGTAATCTGGAAAGGTGACCAAGTTCGAACAAGGTGCCGTTTACGGAGCTATTCGGAAACGAAATGTACCTTCAGAATCATAGAGGATTCCGGGATTCATGATTGACGCAAAAAATGCTCTCTTTTCTCCACCTCCTTTGTGACGAGGTTCAAAAAACTAGAAGTTTATAATGCTATGAAACAAACAGTTGAAGAACTATTAGGATACTTCAAGGGCGCCTTAGACTCGGCGTCTGATGCCGTAGGCATGTCAACTCATAATGGTAAACATTGGTATCAGAACAAAGCCTTTGACAATTTGTTTGGGGATATCGGACTGGATCCGCCATCATCGGTCTATGTTGATGAACATGTAGGAAACAATGTCTTTGAAACGATTATGGCTGGGGAAGAATGGACTGGCGATGTCATGATGAAAGGCAGGAATGGAAACCTTCTGAACATTTTTTTGCGTGCCTACCCTATTAAGGATGGCAATGGTGATGTAATTGGCCTTGTCGGCATTCATACTGACGTTACCCGAAAAATACAAGATAGGGGTGTATTTCAATTACAACATGAGCTTGGAATTGCACTTAGCGGAGCAACTAACCTTCAGGAAGCGCTAACTCTGATCGTCAATTCAGCCTGCAATATACCGGGTATGGATTGTGGTGGAGTTTATTTAGTCAATAGAGATTCAAAAGCTTTAAACCTTGTATATTCAAAAGGGCTCTCACCTCAATTTATTAAGAAAATTTCACATTATGGAAAAGACTCAGACCAAGCAAAAATGATAACCAGTGGCAAAGCTATTTTTGCAGACTATTCACAATTGGAGATATCAAGAGATCAGGTGAAACAGCAAGAAAAAATACGTGCTATTGCAATTATCCCTATTTTTCATCACGGTAATGCAATTGGTGCACTGAATGTCGCTTCTCATTCTATAAGTGATATATCTTTACGTACTCGGGAGCATTTGGAGACAATAGCTTCTCAAGTTGGTAGTGCGGTTGCAAGGGTGATAGTTGAAGAACAAAGCCATAAACAAAATCGTGAACTAAAGCTACTGAGTGAAAGATTGCGTCAGGAGATCGATGAGCACAAAATCACTGAGAGAACATTGGAAGCAGAAAAAGAAAGATTCCGTATTCTAACTGAAAAATCGCCTTTTGGGGTTTCTATGATTGGAGAAAACGGACGTTACCTCTATCTTAATCCGAAGTTTATTGAAATGTTCGGATACGAATTGAAGGACATTCCGTCAGGAAAAGAATGGTTTCAAAAAGCCTTTCCAGGTAGCGAGTACAGAAAAGAGGTCATATCAACATGGGTCAATGATCAAGAATCATCAGAAATTGGAGAAGCCCGTCCCAGAACTTTCTTTACGATTTGCAAAGACAATACAGAAAAACTCATCCACTTTAGGCCGGTGACTCTGGAGTCAAAACAACAACTTGTCATATATGAAGATATAACTGAAAGGAACCGTCTTGAGCGTCAATTGCAGCAAGCGCAAAAAATGGAGGCGATTGGAACCCTCGCAGGAGGTGTCACTCATGATTTTAATAATATCCTGATGGGCATACAGGGTCGAGTATCTCTTATGTCAACAGAACTGTCCCCCTCTCATCCGTATTTGGAGCATCTAAATGCCATTGAAGAATACATTCAAAGCGCAACGGATCTGACAAAACAACTGTTAGGTCTCGCCCGTGGCGGTAAATACGAAGTTAAACCCATCGACATCAACGATCTGGTTAGCCGCAGTGTTGCGATGTTTGGCCGGACGAAAAAAGAGATTCGGATCCACACCAAATTGCAAAAACCGCAGCCCATCGTTGCAGTTGATCGGAAGCAAATCGAACAAGTCCTCTTGAACTTGTACGTCAACGCATGGCAAGCGATGCCTGATGGCGGGGAACTTTACTTAGAAACAAAAACCGTTCTGCTGGACGATGAATTCTGCAAACCTTACCACGTAAAACCGGGTCGTTATGCCAAGGTAGCAGTCACGGATACCGGTATCGGCATGGATGATGTCACCCGTCAAAGGATTTTTGACCCTTTTTTCACGACCAAGGAAAAAAGCCGGGGTACAGGATTAGGACTGGCTTCAGCCTATGGTATGATTAAAAACCACGGAGGCATAATTACCGTTTACAGCGAAAGGGGCCAAGGAGCCACTTTCAACGTCTATTTGCAAATATCTGAAGAAGAAATGCATCAAGAGGTAGCCACGGAATGGGAGATGGTCAGAGGTTCGGAAACAATTCTTTTCGTTGATGATGAGGACATGATTATTGATGTCGGACAAGCTATGCTGGAGAAGTTGGGCTATCGTGTGGTTGTGTCTAGGGACGGTCTGGATGCCGTCAAAAAAGTAGCGAATATTGGCAACGAAATTGATCTTGTTATCCTTGATCTGATCATGCCGGGGATGGACGGCGGCGAAACATTTAATCGCATCCGTGAAATAAAGCCAGAGATACCGGTGATGCTTTCCAGCGGCTACTCCGTCAATGGTCAGGCTACAAAAATCATGCAAAGGGGCTGCAACGGGTTTATTCAAAAGCCTTTTAATCTCTCTGAGCTTTCTCAAAAAGTTCGAGAAGTATTGGATGAAGCGAAAACCTAAACGCGGGGATAATTTTCCTACTCATGAGTCCAGCCCTCTTCCATAGGTCGCCCATACCAAACATAGACGTGAGAGGCACCACAAAATATTGGAATGATTCGGGGCGATGATTTGCTCTGGTGACCGGCACTATCTGCCATGGATGTCAGGGCTCTTTGTGAAGTGACCAAGTTTTATATCCATTCGATATTGCACAATTTTTAGCTTAAGATGCTTTTTGCGGGGGCCAAGATTTTGACACGGACGATTCGTATGGTTTGTTCTGAACGCATCTGTAATCCTGTCTAATGTTTTAAGAGTTTGCCAACACATCTAATAGATGGTAGAAATTGTCTGTTTGATCTCCCAATTAGGGGTATTAACAAGGCATCTATTTTCCGATCCGCAGTTTGGAATCTCCTATGAAATGAAGTTGCGATGAAAGCAGTAACGACAACCCTTCTATTGGCCACGCTCCCTATACCGTTATCGGTTTGCGGAGAACAAGAGAACTCATTTCCGAGTGTAAGCCTCCACTTGGCGGCCCTCCAGGGAAATATTGGAGTCATTAGGCGACACGTTAAGGCCGGTTCGGACCTGAATGAAAAGGATGCGTATGGGTCCACTCCCCTGCTTATTGCAACCACATTTGGCAATTCTGAAGCGGCCAAGACCTTAATTGAGGCCGGGGCTGATATGACAATAGGAGACAGGCATGGTTCAACACCCCTTCACCTGGCCGCTCTTTTTTGCCGAACAGAGATTGTCAAGGCTCTCCTGGACAAAGGTGCTAACAAGTATTTGAGGAATAATAGCGGGTCTACTGCATTGGATATCGTTTCAGCCCCTTTTGATGAAGACATAGGGCTCTACGATCAACTCGGAGCGAACCTTGGGTCCCTGGGATTGAAACTGGACTACGGGCGGATGAAAAATATCCGTCCCAGGATTGCGGAGATGCTGCGACCTCAGGCTAAGGATCTCGAAGTGGTTGTTTACGCACCGCTGTGTGGGGATAACTGGAAGGTGTCAACTCCCGAAGAGCAGGGACTGAATCCGAAGCTTGTAGCAGAGCTATATCTCGATGCGGCTCAATTAGAGACCCTCTATGGACTGCTGGTTATTAAGAATGGCCATCTGATAGCTGAAGGATACTTCAATGAAGGGTCAATGGAGCAGAAGGCCCGGCTTCAATCGGTAACGAAAAGCTATACTTCGGCATTGGTCGGGATTGCGCTGGATCAGGGCCGTCTCTTAAACGTGGATCAGAAGATGATGGACTTCTTTCCGGAGGTTGCCGGAAAAACAAAAGATCCAAGGAAAATGCAGATCGCGATCAGACACTTGCTGCAAATGCGCGCGGGATATCCCTGGGAGGAGACCGATCCTGCTCTTTGGAAGGCGCTTTTGTCGGGCGACTATCTGCCCCTCGTCGCTGAAATTCCTCTCATCGCAAATCCTGGAACGGAGTTCCATTACAGCAATCTGACGTCCAATTGGCTGGGAATAATCCTGGCCCGGGCCTGCGATACAAATCTAAAGTCATACGCTGAGAAGCATCTTTTTCCCCAAATCGGCACGGAAGTAGGCGTTTGGGGGACTGACAGGGACGGCCACAACAACGGCTGCGGAGATCTCCACTTTACGGCGCGTGATGCGGCGAAGTTTGGCTTATTATATCTAAACAAAGGTGAATACGGGGGAAAACAGGTGATTTCAGAGAGCTGGGTCAGGGAATCACTGCGAAGATACTCGGAAGATATCACCTCTGCGGGGATTATATCCGGCAAAGTGGGACGTTATTTCAGCAACATCGGGTACGGCTATCAGTGGTGGTCCGCCAGTGTAGGTGACCATCATTTTAACTTAGCATGGGGACATGGTGGGCAGTTGATTGTTTTGCTGGATGAACTCGATATGATTCTTGTCACGACAGCGGCTCCCTTTTGGAAGCAACATGATGACCATGCATGGAAGCACGAACGGGCGGTCATTAATCTGGTGGGTAAGTTCATCCAATCTTTACCAAGGCAGTGAATAGCAAGCCCTAGTGATGTTCCAGCTGGCAAAAAAATATAAACCCAGATCTTCAACGCATTTGGAGAATTGGATCTCACGTGGTATTCTCAGTTTATTTCATTTTGACGGCTGAAAAGCTGCACACAATATGTGGATATCCGGCCTCCAACACTCTTGCCAGATATCTGACAGTCTGCAGTTAGACATGCAAATGGTGTGTTCAATTGCGGCAGGATTCGAGAATCATGAATGTGTCACTTATTCCGATTCCATGGCCAAAGGTAATATCTATGCCTGAAAAACTTACCCATGAAGAACTAGAAAAAAGAATTCAAGAATTGAAGAAGTCTGAATATAAACGCAGGCAAATCTATTTGGAATTGCAGCGTCGACATAAGTTCGAGCGTCTCGTGTCTGAGATCTCGTCAGAATTTGCCAGGATAGACAGTGGAAGCATCGATCAAGTGATAGACCGTGCCTTATCATCAATTGGTGCTTTCACCAAGGCTGACCGTGCCTACATATTCCAATTTAAGGAAGGCAGTAGGAGGATGAAAAACACCCATGAGTGGTGTGCTGAAGGAATCGAACCGCAGATAGAAAATCTCAAGAATATCTCGATAGACGAAGAACTGCCTTGGTTTGAGGAATGCATTAGAAGGCGCGATGTATTCCACGTACCCGATGTGACGGCATTGCCGCCTGAAGGATGGCTGGAACGAGAACACTTCGAGGCTCAAAATATTCGATCGCTTTTTGTAGTGCCAATGGAAACGAAAGAAAAAATATTAGGATTTCTTGGTTTCGACTCAATCCGTGAGCGCCGGACATGGAACGACGACGACAAATCCCTGCTTCGTTTTTTTGGCCAAACGCTTAGCCATGTAATTGAGCGCAAAAGAGTCGAGGATGCATTGAAAGAGGCGAACACAATCCTTAATAGAAGTCCTGTCGTTGCTTTTACATGGAAGAACCAAGAAGGTTGGCCGGTTGAATTTGTTACTGAGAATGTTGAAAGGCTTTTTGGCCATACCGCAGAAGAGTTTTTTTCCGGCAAGGTGTCCTACGAGGATTGTGTGCATAAAGATGATCTTAAAAGGGTTGCAGATGAAGTAATAACTTTCAGCAACCAAAAGAGCACTATGGAATATAATCACATACACTACCGTATAGTCACGAAATACGGAGATATAAAAATCGTAAGCGACTGGACCTATATTATAAGAGATGAGGAAGGTTATGTTACTCATTATAAAGGGATAATTGAAGACATTACCAAACGCAAACAGGCGGAGGAAGCACTACAGCGAGAGAGAGACAAGCTTGAAAAAGCTCTAAAACAAGTAAGAACATTGAGTGGGATGCTTCCCATTTGCTCTTCATGTAAAAAGATACGTGATGACAAGGGTTATTGGAATCAAATTGAGGCTTATATCCAGAAACATTCACATGCTGAATTTAGCCACGGCATTTGCCCGGAGTGTGCGAAGAAACTGTATCCGGATCTTTATCCACACAGATCAAAGCAGCCATGATTATTGGCCTATTCTTGAATCTGGACTGCTCTAAATATTTCAAGAATGCCGCAGGTATATACAACTGACACAGGCGTTTTTTCGGCTCTCTTTTTTTATGAGGCCATACAACATGTTGGGGTGATTGAATTTTATAAGAATCCCAAGATATATCCAACATACGTCAGGAATCCCAAATGATGCCATATAGCCACATACACCCGCTATCATCAGATGCAGCCAAAATCGTGCCGCACGGGAAAGGCAGCGGAGTTCTTCTTGACCTAACGCTGTGTTACGCATTACATTAACCAAGATATTCTCATCTGGCCTTCAACCACTCTTCAGGAGGTCCCCAAATAAAAATGCAACTCGAAATGTATATGCCTTGCTCCTAACGGGCACCGTTTGTCTGTTGGGAGCGTAAATCTCTACGAAAAACCAACCCCATCTTGAGACAGGGACGGAATGCTCGGGATTTAGGATTCACTGTCGAAACCCTCTATAGGCGGGCATGAACATGAGTGTCAATGGAGCTGTTATGACAAACAAAACCAGGCGATCAAAAGCGTTATCTCTTCTTATTATGGTTCTTTTCACCTTGTCGACCATTTCTCTGCCCGCGTGTTCGGGCAATGACAATCATACGGTCTCACAGCGTGTGGTATTGGCAACGGTGTCTTTTGATGATGAAGGCCCTGTTGCCACGGCATGGGTCCGGGACGTAGACCAGAACTTTGTTTATGACGCCGTTCTTACAATTAATGATAGACCGTTTGAGCTTGTCTCTTCAGGTGAAGAGGCTGCGGATGAAGACAGCATACCGTACTTTTATCTAGAACTGCATGATCTAAGGGGTGGAGATTCATTGACTTTGGTCGCAAAGCGGTCAGATGGTACGTTGATATACCGCCCGCCATCCGCCCAAATCCCGATGCCGATCGAACTGGTGGAACCGGAATCCGACCAGACGATCGTACCCGGTGAAGAAGTGGTTGTCCGGTGGGTCGGTGGAGAAGGGGGTTCCCACATTGCGGCCTTTTACGCAGACGATTTGGGTGAAGAACAGTACTTGGATGTCCAAAAAAACGGAGATGTGGAAGCTATTACAATTCCGGCTGGAGTTATTAGAGCAGGTGGTGGCGTCATCGGTGCGGCAGCACTCTCAGGCCATCACACTTTGTTTGAGACAAATGCGAACACAGGAACGCGTGAATCATCGTTCGTCATATACAGAGGCGCAGGAGATCACGTCCTAGGAGATCATGAATCGTTAGGATCCCATGCTGCATCATGCCCGCCCAACCAGAAGAAAGGACAGTCAGGAGCGTGCTGCCCCAATAGCCCCGTAACCGGCCACACAGCGAAAGCCCTGTGCACGGCGGAGATAATCGCTGTCATCGGTTTAGCCGTCTGGACCACACGATACCTTTTGGATCGCAAGTCATATCCTCCGTGCAGACCGGGAGGGGGTGGGATAATGGCCCCTGCGTTCTATTGCATGGAGTACTCAATGAATTATTCGCACTATAAGTGGGCGCGGGGGTGCAGGTGCCCTGACCCCAACTGAATCCAGACCCATGACGGTGAAATAATGAGTGCGAGTAGATTTGCATCCTTCATCGAGCAAACGTAGAACCGTCAGCCTTCAAATGGGCTGGGCGCTAGACATTGGGCACTGGCACCCAGGACCCAGAGCCCAGTGCCAAGAACCTGCGGCTATGCCGCGTTAGTGACTTATATGCGCTGGCCTTATTGGAGGGTAATCCTGAGCACGTCCATTTTGCCCACCGCTGTACGTACTCCCCAAGCCGGGCGGAACCACAAGGTTCCCAGGCCCTTGCTCACAAAACCGGATCACATGCTCAACGAAATTATGCAGGGTCTTCTTGGCGAGAGTCATCTCCAAAAGGCGAAAGTGCCTCACTGGAGTTAAATTTCACTATTTGGGCAGGATGATATCTCAAACGATTGCTCGCAGCCGAATGGCTGTGATATCCTCATTCAGAGGGGAGTGTGAATTTTCCACTCGGGAATCGCACAGGGGTTGAATATCAAAGGCTTTTTGATGTAACTACCCTTAAAGTCTATCAAGCGGTAACAGGACGGCCGTATCCGAAATGACATCGGAAAAACCGTCACAACCAACTTGGCTCCGCGCCAAACATATAATAGCACATTCTTTGTACGAGGAAAGATGATTGAAATGATGACCGACCAAGTTTCCCTTGAGAAAGCCGACCGCATCGCTATCGTCCGTTTTGATCGGAATAACAATGCCAACGCCCTGTCATTTGCAATCATGCGAGAGCTCACCGAGGCTGCCCACGCTTTGGCAGACGACCCTGACCTGTGTGCCGTAGTGCTGACTGGGAGGGCGGACAACTTTTGCCTGGGCATGGATCTCAAGGACGAGGAGGTGGCCAAAAGTGCAACTGCGGGACTCGCTGATCGTCGCGTCATGCTCAAGACCGGGCCTCGTATGTGCCGGGCGTGGGAGGAGTTGGACCCATTAACCATCGTCGCCATTGAGGGTTGGTGCGTTGGGGGTGGGACGGCTCTGGCTGTGTCGTGTGATTTACGTGTCATCGGGGAGGGTGGGTACTTTTATGTACCTGAAGTGGAGCGTGGGTTCAACATGAGTTGGGGCTCGGTGCCGAGGATCACCAATCTGGTAGGCCCGGCCAAAGCCAAACGCATCGTGGTGCTGGCTGAGAAGCTTGACGCCAACCGTGCAGTGGACTGGGGTTTGGCCGACGAAGTGGTGGCCAACGGCACGGCGGTGGAGGCCGCCTTGGTGATGGCACGTCGCGCTGCCTCACTGCCTCCAAACGGGGTTCGCCTGTGCAAATCGGCGATTAATGCACACACCAACGCGCTCAATGCCACCTCATCCCATGCTGACATGGACCAGTTCGCCCTGACACAAAATTCTGAGGACTGTGTCGAGGGTTCGCGGGCATTCCTGGAAAAAAGAGCCCCCGTTTTTACCGGTAAATAGAGAGGCGCCTAAGCGAGCACCATACAACAATCGCAGGCCGTCCGACAGGGCGTTGCCACCGTGCCGCTGATGCGGGGATTTAAAAATGCAGGTTTCATAAACCTTGTTCCGCGGGTGAGAGGGAAGAATATTGAGCTCTAAAATGCGTTCATGGCTTGTCTGGTTTCTCCCGTTTTTTGTGAGCGGGCTAATGGCGTTCGGCGTGCTCATCGGTATGACCACTTTTTCGGATACAGCAAGGCAGGAAGGCCCGGCAGGCGATATGGCTGGTGCCGCTGGCGCATTGATGGTCTCAATCTCCATCGTGGTGGGTTTCGTCATGGCTGCTCTTACTCTCGTCGCAACTAAATTGGCCCGTCGCGGCCCGCCTGATAAGATTGCTCTCCGTCTTGGTCTGTGCATCGTCGGTGGGGGTATTATTGGCGCTACGGGATCCAATCCAGGGACCGTATCAACGGTGGCGGCTTGGCTCCTACTCCTTGTCCTTCCGGTCCTCCTTATGTGGCCCTGGCGTACGAAGGGTGTTCATTGAGGTCGTTCGGGGACGTGGGCAGACGTTGTGTTTGAGGGATAATATCACGCGGCAAAATGAGAATAAAAACGCAATAAGAAAAGGAGGTTCATATGAAAAGGTACGGTGACTTCATCACGTCCGAGGAAGACCAGCTTCTATTGACCACGATTCGAAAATACATTGATAAAGAGGTTATGCCGATACGGATGCGGATGGATGAGGATCACGCCGCGTTTGAGAAGGCATATGAGGGGCTTGTCAAGCTCGGCATTCAGAAGCGGGGGTTTTCCAAAAGATATGGTGGTCTGGAAATACGGTCGGCAACCACGATCTGTGCCATATCCGAGGAGATCGCCAGGGGGGACAGCGGGCTTTCGCTTCATGCCCTGATTATACCGTGGTGCTTGGCCGCGGCAATGGGGGGACGGAACAAGGTAGTCATGGACAAATTTATCCCCCTGTTCTGTGATGACACGCCCCGCTGCGGCTGTCTGGCCATTACCGAGCCTGCCGGGGGCTGCAATATTGAGGATGGGGCGGAACATGGCCTCACGATCCGAACCAGGGCCAGATTGGAAGGCGATGAATGGGTCATTAACGGTGAAAAGATGTGGCCCAGCGGCGCCAGCGTTGCCGACCTCTACTGTGTTATCTGCACGACCGATCCAGATCTGAAAGAAGAGGGCCTTGCCCTTATCTACGTTCCAAAGGATACGCCCGGCCTTTCCTTTGGCAAACCGGAAGACAAAATGGGTATGAAGGTCACGGATGTAAACGCTGCCATTTATTTTGACAATGTCAGGGTACCCAAAGAATACAGGGCCTCGGGACCGGGAGTTGACTGGAAGCTGTTCAGAAGTAACATCAGTTGGGGCAGGCTGACGAGCGCGCCCATGACCTTGGGGAATGCCCAGGCCGTGCTGGAAATTGTCACGGAATACACCGGAACCAGATCTTACCGGGGAAAACCGGTACGAAACCATTCGCTGCAGGCGGCGATAATTGCCGATATGGCCATTGGCATAGAATCGGCCCGTTTGTTTTATCTCTCTGTGGCGGCCATGTTCAATAACCGGAAAAAATTCGGCAATCCCGGTGAGGATTATCTTTTGGCCAGGGCCAGTGCAGCCAAGGTGCACGCCTGTGACGTGACGGAAATGGTCTGCAACAGGGCCATGGATCTTATGGGTTCATACGGCTATGTTCGTGAATATCACGTGGAGAAATACCTGCGGGACAGCAAGATTATCCAGTTGTGGTTGGGCGGAAGCCACCTGGCCCGTTTGGACGTGGCCCAGAGTTATTATCCTTATAGTAGCGGAGAAGTCCGATGACGTTTGAAAATATCCATTTGGAAATGAAGAATCACCTCGCTTTAATCACCTTCGACCATCCTCCGGCCAACACCTGGAACCTGGCGGCCTTGGAAGGATTTGAAAAGGCAATTGATGCGGTGGACCAAGATATGCGCATACGGGTGCTCATTCTGACCGGTGCCGGGGAAAAATGTTTCTCAGCGGGATATGATGTAAAAGACGCGGCAAACGCATCAAAGATCAGCCCCCTTGCCAGGTCTTTGTGGGAGCGGATCGACCGGTTTGAAAAACCGGTTATCGCCGCCATTAACGGCCATGCCATGGGCGGAGGTCTCGAATTGGCCATGGCTTGTCATTTCAGAATAATGGCGGCCTCTCCCAAGGCAAAGGTGGGGCTCACGGAATTGAACCTGGGCATCATTCCGGGTTGGGGCGGCACGCAGCGGCTGCCGCGGCTGGTGGGACGCGCAAAAGCCCTGGATATGATTCTTTTCAGTAAAACCGTGGATGCCAAGGAAGCGTTGGAAATCGGCCTGATTGATCAAATTTCTCCCCCGGGGAACCTATTGGATGATGCTTTTGCTTTCGGGGAAAGGCTTGCAAAGAGGCCGCCCATTGCCGTAAGCTGTGTGCTCAGGGCCATGGCCGCCGGAGAATATGAGGGTCTTGAAAGGGGGCTTTCGGTGGAAGCAGAGGGAAGTCTGCGGGTACGGGATACCAAAGACCGCCTGGAAGGATTTAACGCCTTTCTGGAGAAAAGAAAGCCGGTGTTTGTTGGAAAATAGGACATTCAAACAACCGTGAAATCACGATCTGCGCTAAAGGACGAAGACGATGATCACAAAACAGGACATTATCCGGGAAGCGGAAAAATGCGGTTTTGAGGATACGGGTTTTACGACCGCTGATCCGTTTGACGATCACAGGAAAGCGCTTGAAGAAAGATGGGAAGAATACGCATGGGTTGAAAATGCAGGGCTCGGTCTGTTGGACGGTACCGATCCAAAGAGCATTCTCCCGGAAGCCAGAGCCATTATCGTTGTCATGGAACTCTATTTTCGTGAATCTTATCCAAAATGGATGGAGGGTCATTTTGGCAGATGCTACCTGGATGACGACCGGGTCACCAAGGATGGTCTCGCCCAAAGAATACGATCCTTTAGAAACTATCTCCTATCGAACGGTATCAATTCCAAAATTCCCTTTAATCTGCCCCACAGGGTTGCGGCTGCCCGTGCCGGCATGGGGACTTTTGGCAAAAACTGCCTTTTTTACGCCAACAAAGCAGCACGGAAGGGGTCATGGGTGCTTCCCATTGCATTTGTGGTTGACCGGACATTCGAACCGGATGCACCAAGCGTCAAAATGGGATGTCCGGACTGGTGCAGAAACGCTTGCATCGCCGCCTGCCCCACAAAAGCGCTGAAGGGTAACGCCAGGATCGATCCTCGAAAATGCATCTCCTACCTGTCCTATTTTGGGAAGGGCATAACCCCCGTTGAAATGCGCGAACCCATGGGTCTCTATGTGTATGGCTGTGACCGGTGCCAGAATGTGTGTCCCAGAAACCTGCCATGGCTGGCAAAGGAACTGCCCATGAACCAAAAAGTCCTAAAAAAGGCCGAACATTTTAATCTCTCCTCTCTTTTGCATATGGATACCCCGTATTTTAAAGACAAGATTTGGCCCCACATGTTTTACATGTCTCATAAGGATATGTGGCGCTGGAAAATGAACGTGGCCAGAACCATGGGCAACACCAACGATCCCAGATATACGGACGATCTCGCAAAAGCCTTTGAAGACAACCATGACGACCGGGTGACAGGGATGATTGCCTGGGCCCTGGGCAGGCTTCCAGGGGAAAAGGCCAAAAATGCACTTGAAAGATTTAAAACCGTCAGTCAGGGTTCCGTACTTCAGGAAGTTACAGCGGCTCTAATGGCTCAATCATATCGGCAAAAAAATTGAAACAGGTCCCAAAGGGATATGCCGAGTGTTTTCTGGCTTTGGGAAAGGCAGGCATCATCGAGCCGTCACTGGCAAAACGGTTCAGAACCATGGCCGGATTCAGGAATCGTCTGGTACATGCCTACTGGGATGTGGATTACGGCCAAGTTTATGATATCATAATTTAATGATCTCTATCACAACCCAAACCGTTGATTGCGGCACCCCCATAAATTGAATATTGTGCTTGAAACGTTTTCATGCGGATCCTATTTATGTCCGGCTACACGGCGAACGTCATTTCCAGTCAGGGCGTTCTTGATGACGGTATCAATTTCATTGAAAAGCCCATCTCCATAAATAATCTGGGGCACAGGATCAGGGAAATCCTTGAGGAGAACGGCGTTTTAGAGAGACAATGCTTCCGGATGCAGGCGATCATGTTTCAGAACCATCCCAAAATCGGAGGAAATTATCATGTCCCGCAGACCAACCTATGAGGAACTAGAGGAAAAGGTCCGAAACTGTAAAGACCAGCTAAGATTAGCGAATGACAAGCTGCTCGTTGCACAGAAGTATGCGAAATTGGGTTGGTGGGAATTTGACATTAATGCCGACAAAATATCATTGTCGGATGAAGTTTATGAGATATACGGGATTACGCACGATGAAGAACCCCTGACAATCAAGAGGCTGATGGCGCGTTTAGACCCGGGATACCACGGTTATCACGACCGGCAGGTCAAACGGTTAATGGATGCGGGATCCGCCGTTTTCGAATATCCCATAAACAGACACGATGGAGAAACATGCTGGATCTATTCCAAAGGAAATCTCAGGACCGACAAAGACGGAAACCCGACCCATATGTTTGGGATTGTACAAGATATCACAGAAAGAAAGCTGGCAGAAAATGAATTACGGAAAAACGAAGAGAAATATCGCCAACTCACTGAAAATATACCAGGAATGGTATTTCAATACATCCTCCATCCAGACGGTTCCTTTTCCGTGCCATTCGTCAGTAACCACGTTCACGAATATTCTGGATACACGCCGCAGGAAATCACTAGCGATCCCACACTAATATTCAAGCCAATACACCCTGATGATTTGGAATATGTAACAAATGAGATAAAAAAGTCCTCAGAAAGATTATCGATGCTCTCGTTAGAGCATAGAATCATTGAACCTACTGGTAAGACCAAATGGTTTCACTTGAAATCTACACCAAAAAAGCACGAAAATGGCGACACTGTTTGGGATGGAATTTCTATCGATATCACTGAGCGTAAGCAAACAGAAGATGAACTGCGGTATACCAATTATCTTTTAAATCTATGGATGGACAACTCTCCGGCCGTTGCATTTATGAAAGATCTCCAAAGCAAAATTACGTTTGTTAACGGATCTTTTGAAAGGCTTTTTTCTCTGTCTCCCGGAGAAATCGTCGGCAAAACGGACTATGAACTCTACTCCACATCGCCGGAAACCGCGAAACAGATGCAGGCGAATGACCGCTCTGTAATTGATGCGGGAAGGTCAATGACATTGTCTGAAACCGTCATGGTCAACGGTCAACCACGCCATTTCGAAACCGTAAAATTTCCGCTTCAAAACGCCCAAAAAGAAATTACTGGAATTGCCGGGTTTGCCATTGATGTTACAGATCGGAAAAACGCAGTGGACGCGCTGCTGGAATCTGAAAAGAGACTTAGATCTATAATGGAAAATACAGGTGTTGGCATATTGCTGATTCAGGATGACAAGTTAGTATACACCAATCCCAAGGTTTATGAAATGTTGGGATTGTCAGAAGAAGAGTTCGATAGCCGAGATTTCCTGACTTTTTTGCACCCCGAAGACAAAGAACTTGCAATCAAGCGCATCCAAGAACGTCTTGTACATAACACCCCAAGCCGGATTCCTATCCAGATGCGCATCTTGACCAAATCCGGTGATATCAGATGGATCGAGACCAACTCCGTCATCATGCAGTGGGAAGGTAAGCCAGCCGTGCAAGCCTACATAAACGACATTACTGAACGCAAACAGCTCGAAGAGGAACTGCGCCAGGCCCACAAAATGGAGGCGATTGGTAACTTGGCTGGTGGAATCGCCCATGAATTCAACAATGTCCTCGGCATCATAGTGGGTAACGCCGAGCTTGCAATGGATGATGTCCCCGATTGGAACCCCGCAAAAGAATCGCTGAAGGAGATCCGCAATGCCTCTTTCAGGGCCAAAAATGTGGTCCGACAGACTTTAAGCTTCGCCCGTAAAACCATGACGGCGTTGAAGCTTCTGGAGATCAACACGATTGTCAAAGAATCGCTCAAGCTCATGCGGGCTTCCATACCGACAATGGTTGATATCCAAACAAAAATATCCCCTGAGCCAAAGATGATAATGGGTGATCCGACCGAGATTCATCAAATCGTCATTAATCTTTGCACGAATGCCGCACATGCCATGAAAGCATCAGGTGGCACACTTGAAGTAG
Source organism: Thermodesulfobacteriota bacterium (assembly GCA_028278625.1). The sequence continues at coordinate 22,048 of JANQDY010000121.1, read as the reverse complement.
GCATTACTGAGCTGGCTCTGGATAAAAAAACTGCATCTCGTTATGAAGATCTCTCGGCGGGTGATTTTGTAAAACTTACTGTCAGAGACGGCGGGGAAGGCATTTCACCGGATATTTTGGACAAGGTTTTTGAACCCTATTTTACTACAAAAAAGTTCGGTGCAGGCAGCGGAATGGGACTTGCGGTTGTCTACGGGATCGTCAAAAAATGTAAGGGGGTCATTAAAATTGAGAGTACCGTAGGTGAAGGAACCGTTGTTGAGGTGCTGTTTCCAAAAGTCGAAGAAGAGGTGCCTGTTAAAGAAGCAGAACAGGCCAAATTGCCCACCGGCAACGAAAGAGTTCTGCTGGTTGATGACGATCCATCCATCGTCAACATGATCCGTCAGATGCTGGAAAGGTTGGGCTATGCCGTTTCGAGTATGACAGAAAGCACACAAGCACTTGAACAATTCAATTCCACGCCTGACGATTTTGACCTGGTGATTACTGATATGGCTATGCCCAAGATGTCCGGAGATGCTTTGGCATCAGAACTGATCAAGGTGAGAAAGGATATCCCAATTCTTCTCTGTACGGGACACAGCGACACTGTTGATGAAAAAAGAGCTAAGCAGATCGGAATCAAGGGATTTGCCATGAAGCCTTTGGATATGGGCAAGTTGGCCAGGGCTGTCAGGGCAGTGTTAGATGGATGATGAGAAATCCAGCGTATTTGGAGATTGGAGCCACGGCTATATTCTCGATTTATCACACGTGGGCAACGAAAAATCTCACCACAACATCTTGAGTAATGAATAAATCTGAAATCATTGCTTTATACAATCGATTGCTAGGATAGGGATAAAAGTATCATGCAGGTTGTTCTTTCCCGAAGAAATGCTTTGGACACTTTTCTTGAGAATTAGAGGTTTTTCTGATGGATAAAAAACCCACCTATGAGGATTTGGAGCAAAGAATTGAAGCCCTAGAGAAAAGGGTTCTCTTCGGAGAAGAGGAACGGGAAGAGAAGTATCGACTTATTATTGAAACACTCCCTCAAGGTGTTCAAGAAGTAGATACGTCTGGCAAGATAGTCTTCGCAAATTCCGCCTATCACAGGATGTCAGGCGGAATTCCGCGGAATTCCGGGGACATGATACTTAATTCCAACCAGAAACTGCACCGGATAAAACGTTGATTTTCATGTTAAAGTGCTTCGCATTTCTCCAGAGGCGAATTCCACGATCCCGGCAGAATGGTATCACAACCGAATTCTAGCAGCCAAATGGTTGTGATATCCTGCCTGGGAGGGTGGCGTAACTGGGGATGAGAGATGCATAGCACCGGCCGTTTTTTTGGATGGCATCAGACTGCAGATTCCTCCAACATACTTCAGGTATCAAAAACGTTCCATCTTGAAATCTCCCTTATCGAGTAATCAGCTCTTTCACTGTCGCAAATTCTCTTTCTCTCGGCGCTAATCCATAGCGTTGCCATATTTTTTTTAATGAACCCATGGAGAACCACAATTCCTTTCGATGACTTTTCATAACAATATGACTTCCCTTTCGCTATTTTTCAACGAATCGGGGACAGGGAAACAAAATACGGAAAAAAATCAATGCCAAAATAGATGAGCGAATAAAACCCGTACCATCGGGGTCGGAAACGAAAAAAGGGGAGTCCCGCTACGGGGAGCCTTGGTCGGACGGCGATCAATAAAGACCCCTGTTTCGGGCCATGATCATCATCTGTTCCCGAGCGGACACAGGCGGCGTCACCTGCTTTTCTTCCGGCTTCGGCATCAATCGCATGGCCTCCACGGGGCAGGTAATGACGCACAAGCCGCATCCGATACATCTTTCTTTCTTAACCATTGCCATGTTGTCCTGATCTATTTCAATGGCGTCCATCTGGCAGCGCTCCATACAGGTCTCACAACCGATGCACAATTCTTTATTTTCTTTGGCAAGATAGTTTGAACACACCAATTCACCCGGTCTGGGATGGTCCTTAATGGAGGTCAGCACGCCACAGCAGTCTCCGCAGCAAGTGCACATTCCCGCGGGATTCTGATTGGTTGCGGGCTGGGTAACAAGACCGCTTTCCTGTGCTTCTCTTAGGATGGATATGGCTTCATCCAGATCAATCTGACGGCCCATCCCCCGATCAACATATAGCTGTCCCATGGAGCCGAACATGAAACAAGCCTCCATTCTTTTGTCGCAACCGGTGCCTAACACTTTCTTTTTCTTTCTGCATATGCAGTCAGTGACAACAATTTTATCCTTGGATTTGAGAATCTCAACCGCGTCATCGTACATGGCCACATGATGTGTCAATTCAATCGACTTTTGTATGGGTATCGTTCGAAGAAACATGCCGCCAATATCATGAAAATTATTAGCGAATCCATCCTTGTGATATTGTTCCACCATCTCGGCCAGTTCCCGATCCAGGCTTTTTACCTGGAATTCATAGAGCCCGTGGACAAAGGGGATGGCGGCATAGGTTGTCTTGTCTTTGCGCTTCAGTCTGAAGAGCAGCCCCTTTTCCGTCATGTCTTCAAGCCTGGCTGCAATTTCCTCAACCGGTTCATCCGCATTTTTGGCCACCTCTTCCGCTGTCTCGAGCCTTTGGGTCATCTTCAAAAACAGCTCAGCATCATCTATACTGAAAAGCTTTTTGAGGATCTTCAATTCAATACCGGACGCCGTGGCCGGAAAACCAAGGGAATACGTGTCCAACTGTTTTCGAAGCTCGTGATAGATATCCTTCGTCATTATTGCCTCCCAATCAAAACGCTTCTTCCGGAATTTCAAGGGCCGACATGTCTTCCTGAAGGAGGACGGCATGCCGTGAAAACACGTTGGGAAGAATGTTGCGGCAGAAGTAATGCACGGTTTCAATTTTACCCCGATAAAACAAACTGTCCGCTGATCCCGGCGCCGCCTTTTCAAGCTTCTTCCGGGCCAGAATGCCCTGTTCCAGCATATAATGCGCCATGGCCGTTTCGGCAAAGCATTCCAAAAACCTGGTGGAGATGAGAGGAATAAGGGCGAGTTTCCCCTGCTTAAAATATTCCATAAACTTCAGGGTGAAATCTCCCGTTGCCTCGGTTGCCTTAAAGAGGATTTTCGCGTCACCACCGAAATCCTTGTCCTCGCGGTGCGTTTTGGTAAAGGCCATAATCTCCTGTAGCCAATTGCGGAAAATGCTCCCGCCTTCCATGGGCAGTTTCCTTCCCACCAGGTCCAGTGACTGTATGTAGGATGTTCCTTCCCATATGGAAACGATCTTGATGTCCCGGGCATACTGCTCCACGGGGAATTCGCTGCAAAAGCCGGCCCCGCCCATGATCTGGATGGCATCACGGATCAGCATATAGCCGAAATCGGATCCGTAGGCCTTCACCAAGGGTGTCAGGAGTTCGGTCCGAAGCGCGGTCTCCTTCCGTTTGGCCTCGTCCGGGTCGTTATGGGCCACATCCACATAGTACATCAACTTCCCGATCATGGCGCGCAGTGCTTCGGTACCGGCCTTAAGGTTCATGAGCATGCGCCGCACGTCCTCATGTTGAACAATCGGCACCCTAACACCCTCGCGGTTGGTGAAAAGGGGTCCCTGAACCCTTTCTTTTGCGTATTTTTGTGCCATGTCGTAAGCGCTTGCCGTAAGTCCCAGGGCCTGAACCCCGCAGCCGATCCTGGCTTCATTCATCATCTGAAACATCTTGGCCATTCCGCTGTTGGGTTCTCCCAGAAGAATCCCGCGGCAGTCTCCGTTTTCACCGAAATTGAGGGTGCAGGTGGACGAACCGTGTATCCCCATCTTGTGCTCGATGCCGGCGCAGAAAACGTCGTTCATTTCCCCCAGTGAGCCATCCGGATTCACCCGTATTTTTGGGACGATGAAGAGGCTGATCCCCTTTGTTCCGGGAGGGGCGCCGACGATGCGGGCCAATACCAGGTGAATGATGTTTTCCGTCAAATCATGTTCACCACAGGTGATAAACCGTTTGCTCCCCTCGATGCGATACACGCGGGGGTCGTTGGACATGGGATCAGGTGTGGCCTTTGTGCGCAGCCACCCCACATCCGAACCAGCATCCGGTTCGGTAAGGCACATTGTCCCGCCCCACTTTCCGGTGTACATATTTTGAACGAACAAGCGCCGGTCTTCGTCCGTCCCGAAATTCTCAATCAGGTGGCCGTTTCCAACGGCCAACCCGGGATATGTCATAAAAGCAAAGTTGGCCCCGGTAAAAAGCTCGCTTAAAATGCCGCTGACCGTAACGGGCAATCCCTGTCCCCCGAATGCCGGATTCCTGGCCGTCCCAATCCAGCCGTTTTCCTTCATAACCCGCCAGCATTCATGGAAGGATGCCGGCACCGTTACCCGGCCTTCCTCATAGGCGCACCCTTCCCTGTCCCCATCCTGCATGGCGGGGCCCAGGACTTCCCGGCAGAGCTTGAGCCCTTCGTCGATGATCATACTGAAATCTTCCCTGTCAAAATCCCGGAAAGCCTCGTAGGTCAGCAGGCTGTCCATATCCAGATATTCGAAAAGGACAAATTTCAGGTCTCTCAAGTCTCGGTTGAAATAGTTGACCCCCATTTTCTTCCTCCATTTACCAGTCGTATGTTTCCCGTTCGATGATGGTGGCCACCCCCTGGCCCCCGCCGACACATGCGTTGGCGCAACCGTAGCGGGCCTGTTTTTCATTGAGAATCCTGGCGAGGGTTCCCACCAGACGAATCCCCGTTGATCCCAGTGCATGGCCGATGGCAATACCGCCGCCCTTCACATTCACCCTTTCCGGATCCAGGCCCAGTTCACGGATACAGTTGAGGGCCACCACAGTGAAGGCCTCGTTGATTTCCCAGTAGTCCATATCGTAGGCCGTAAGACCGGCTTTTTCAAGGGCCTTCCGGCTGGCCGGCACGGGTCCGGCTCCCATGATGGTTGGATCCACGCCCGCGAAACCGATGGACCTTACGGTGGCGAGGGGTTTGATCCCCTTTTTCCTGGCAATTTCCTTGCTCATGAGCAACATGGCGGAAGCACCGGCATTGAGGGGAGAGGAATTTCCCGCGGTGATCACTCCGTCTTGCTTGAAAGCCGGCTTAAGCCCTTCAATCCCTTCAAGGGTGGTATCTTCCCGAACGGCCTGGTCTGTTTTGACCGTCATCACGGTCCCATCGTCCTGAGGCGCCTCGACGGGCATGATTTCCCCTTCGAAAAAGCCCATCTTTCGAGATTCGGTTGCCAGCCGATGGGAACGGACGGCCCATTTGTCCAGGTCCTCTTTGCTTAGATCCGTTTGGGAAAAAAGTTTTTCCGCCGTTATCCCCATTTTCATGGCATTCATCATATCCCAGTGCCGGTATTGAGGATCCAGGAAAAGCGTCATGTTCGGCTTAATCATCCCCCTCTCCGTGGTATACCCGCCCATGGGGATTCGGGTCATGTGCTCATAGCCGCCAACCATCACCACATCCGCGAAATCCTGTGCAATCTCCATGAACCCGATCTGGATGGCCGCCATGGCGGAACCGCATTGTTGGTCTACGAATTTTGCGGAAATGGTCTCGGGCAAATTGGCCAGAAAAATGGGAAACCGGCCGCCGTAGGCCCACTGCTCCCCCACCGCGGTTGCACATCCCACCAGAAAATCATCAATCTCTTTGGCATCGATGCCTGCCCTTTTGATCAGTTCGGGCAGCAACTTGGCCAAAAGTTCATCCCCTCTCATTTTGCAGAACCAGTCTCTGGCCGGATCCTTGGGTCTCGAGCGGGATTGGGCGGTTCTAAGGTATCCTGCGATGACGACTTCTTTCATGGGTAACCCTCCTTATAAATTCTCTTCTTCGGGTCCGAATCGATCCAACCGGCAGCGATTACGGTTCGGCCGGATAAAAGGTCTTTCCCGATCCGGCCATTTCCTTGATCAATCGGGCCGGCTTAAACCGCATGCCGTATTGTTTTTCCAGGGCCTCGAGCTTTACGGTCACCTTTTTGACTCCCCAGTGATCGGCATATCTCAAAATGCCTCCCCTGTAGGGGGGAAAACCGGTGCCGTAGACCATTGCCAGATCCATATCCTGCGGACGGTCGCAGATCCCCTCTTCCATCATTAATGCCGCTTCGTTGATGGCCAGCGCCAGCATGACATCAACGATCTCCTCTTTGGACATCTCCCTTGGCCCAATGCTGTTTTCCTGAAGGTATGCCGATATGGCCTTCTCCATTATGGGATTGGGAACCGGTTCATCCCCACTGTAATCATAATACCCTGAACCGGTCTTTCGACCGTAACAGCCCGTCCGGTATATGACTTTTGTTAAGGGATGAACCCGGTAGCGTTCCCCCAACCTTTTTTCAAAATTCCTGTTGACCCGGTAACCGATATCGATGCCCGTCAAATCCGCCAGGGTGGCATGACCCATGGGCATGCCAAATTCCGTCATGGCCTCTTCCAGCAGGCGCACCCCCACACCGTCCGACATCAAGAAGACGGCCCCGCCGAACAGCCCGCCCAGTTGCCTGGACACATAAAAGCCCGGACCGTCATTTGCCACAATGGGTATTTTTTTGATGAATCTGGCAAACATAACGCTGGTGGCAAGGGTCTGGTCCGATGTTTTTTGTGCACAAATGATCTCCAGAAGCTGCATTCGGTGGGCGGGGTTAAAGAAGTGAAGCCCGATCATTCTTCCGGGATCCTTTAGAATCTCAGCCATTTCCGTAATGGGAAGGGCGGATGTGTTGGTGGCGAACACCACATCCGGCCTACAGATCCCCTCCAGCTTTTTCCAGATACCCTGCTTGATCTCCATGTCTTCCAATACGGCTTCCACCACCAGATCCACGTCTTTTAAGTCTTCCAGTTCCGTGGTCACGGTCAACCGGGCGTCGATCATCCTGTCAAGATCTTTCCGGGTCATTTTCTTTTTCTTGATAGGGTAATCAAAGGTTCTTCTCATGGCCGCCACCCCTTTTTTAAGGGCGTCGCCGCTGATGTCCCAGAGCACCGTCCGAAAACCGGATGTGAGCAGCAGGTTGACGATGCCCGACCCCATGACACCCCCTCCCAGCATGGCAACCGCTTTCATTTTCCCCGGTTTCAGCCCTTTGATCCTTGGGAGTTTGCCCGCGGCACGGGTGTTTAAGAAGATGGCGATCAGATTTTTGGCCACCTCCGATACGGCGCAATCCGCAAAAAGCGCCACTTCCGTTTCAATATCGGCTTCCATGTCAAAACCCAGGCCCCGCTCACAGGCCTCTATGGCCTTGAAAGGGGCAATATATCCCTTTGCTTTCTTCTGAGCCGTGGATCTGGCATGGTTCAAGAGCGAACTCTTTTCGGCGGCGCCCGGCAGTCGGTCAATAATGTTGCGCGTTCTGCGAAACTCTATGTTGATCTTGCCGGATATAAACCGATGTGCGGCTTTAAAGGCTTTCTCAAGAAGTTGGTCCATATTTGTCACTTGGTCCACAAGACCGCGCATGAGGGCCGTTTCCGCCTTGATCGGTTGACCGGTTGTGATCATTTCAAGGGCATTGGGAAGACCCATAAGCCTTGGGAGCCGCTGAGTTCCCCCGGCCCCCGGAATGAGGCCGATCTTCACCTCGGGCTGGCCAAGGGTTACGCCTTTTGCCGCAACACGATAATGGCACGCCATGGCTGTCTCAAGCCCACCCCCCAAGCAGTTTCCGTTGATGGCGGCAATCACCGGTTTAGGGGCCATTTCAAGGGTGTTCAGGAATCGCGCAGCCCCAAGAGCGATTTCAAAGACTTCATCCCTGTTTTTCACGGCCTGAAGTTGCGTGATGTCGGCGCCGGCGATAAAATTCTTTCCGGTGCCCGTCAAGATAATGGCCTTTGTCGCGTCATGGGAAAATGCTTCCGTCAGGGCCTCTCGAAAATCTTTTCCCATTTGTGCCGACATCTGATTTACCGGCGGGTTGTCAATGGTCAAGAGCGCCACACGGTCCTGAACGCTGACCCGAATGGTACGATATTCCCTTGTCATGGTTTCGCACTCCTTGTTTGATTTCACCGCGGTTTAGGGTCCTACACCACAACGCTTTTTATGGCGCTTGGATCTCCATGAAAATTTGCAATCGTTTAGCGTATAGCGTTAATACATAGTATATGTATAAGTCAAGAAAATAAATCAATAAAATTGAGTTGCTTTTCTTTGAAAAGCCCTAATATATCCCTTATGGTGCTATCCAGAGGATAATCAGCACAAACAACAATACAAGCAATGTTTGGGACCGATCAATAAGGAACGATCGAAATTGTTTCTCTTTTTCTTTGACAATACTCGGGATAGAGCTTAGTGAATGGATTACGTTCGGCTTTCAGGATGACGATTCTGTAAATGTTGATGACCTTAGCATCGTCTTTGTATTATAAAAAGGACGCGGTTAAGAACGAACTTGAAAGGCGTTACCCCTGAATACCCGATTCAGCTATCATTGCTGATTGATGCGATCTCATTACCGAAATAAAGAAATGCAACTCAAGGAACATACATGTCTTCTTCGAACCTAGGCACATTCGGCGCCGCTCTGGGCCGGGCTCTCCTTGGTTCATCCAGGGATCTTGCACCCATCATCCTTGTAATCGCATTGTTTCAGCTTCTGGTGTTGCGTCAGCCCTTTCCGGAGCTTTTCAAGGTCCTGGCGGGCCTGGCGCTGGTCGTGATAGGCCTTGCCCTTTTTGTGGTCGGATTGGATGTTGGCCTCTTTCCCCTGGGTGAAACACTGGCTGAGGAATTTGCGCTAAAAGGGAGTCTTTTCTGGCTTTTGCTTTTTGCATTTGCTCTGGGAGCGGGCACCACCGTCGCGGAGCCGGCCCTTATCGCCGTAACCCAGGAAGGAGCAGAAGCCTTAGCGGATGCAGGACTCATTGAAGATACGCCAGCCGCTGAGGATCGTTACGCTTTGGGGATTCGAATGACCGTGGCGCTCTCCGTTGGAGTTGCCTTGGTGGTTGGCGTGTTGCGGATTCTGCGGGGATGGCCGCTGTCGATACTGATCATTGGGGGGTATGTTCTGGTCATGATTATGACGCTTTTTGCGCCCAAGGAAATTGTTGGAATGGCTTATGATTCAGGAGGCGTCACCACCTCGACGGTCACAGTACCGTTGGTGACGGCATTGGGGGTGGGGCTCGCCCGCACCATACGGGGGCGGGACCCGCTGACGGACGGTTTCGGGCTTATTGCGTTAGCGTCACTCACCCCCATGATTTTTGTGATGCTTTTCGGAATGATCTTTAGGTAGGGACCCTATGGAGCTTCTTTTTGATCCCGCAATGCTGCTGTTTGACACCACCAAGGACATTCTGCCGGTGCTGGGGTTGTTGTTATTTTTCCAGACCATGGTGCTGAAACGACCCATCCCGCGGCCGGGAAGAATTCTGTTTGGCTTTGGGGCTGTTCTGGTGGGCATGACGTGCTTTCTGGGCGGCCTGGACATGGCTCTTTTTCCGCTGGGCAGAACCATGGCCCTTCAACTGGCGGAAGCGGCACAGGAGGGCGGGCGAATAGATTGGACCGGTTATGGATGGATTTACCTTTTCGCATTTCTCATCGGTTTTTCCACCACCGTCGCGGAACCGGCCCTCATTGCCGTAGCCCACAAAGCCCAGGAAGCCTCCCGTCATGCAATTTCATCCTGGGGACTTCGCGTCGCCGTGGCCATCGGCGTCGCGGTTGGCATCACATTGGGGACTTTTCGCATTATTACCGGAACCCCGCTTTACTTTTACATTATGGCCGGATATGCCGTCGTAATTGTTCAGACCGCATTTGCGCCCCGCATGATTATCCCTTTGGCATACGATTCGGGCGGCGTGACGACCTCAACCGTTACAGTGCCTCTGGTTGCAGCCCTCGGTTTGGGGTTGGCTGCCAATGTGCCTGGCCGCAGTCCAGTGCAGGATGGCTTTGGACTCATTGCGTTTGCCAGCGTATTTCCCATCATCAGTGTTTTGGGCTACGCCCAATTGGCGCAGTGGATAACAAAACGAAAGCGCCTTAAGAAATGAGAAACCGCACGTCTGCGAGGTTTCAGCGATACTAGGAGGGATAAAATGGCATACAAATCCATAGTTGCAATGGTTAAGCCGAATCTGACCGACAGTGTAGTGGATTCGGCAAAACATGTGGGGGCCACCGGCGCAACCATCATACCGGCCTCCGGTACGGGCGCCCACGAGGCCAAGACCTTTTTCGGCCTCAGCCTGGATATTCGCACGGACGTCATCATTTTCTTGGTTCGAAGCAAAATGGTTGCACCCGTTCTTTCCGCCATTAAAGAAGCTGGCCAATTCAGTGAACCGGGAACGGGAATCGCTTTTGTTTTGAACGTGGAAGAAACGATCGGATTTGAAAGTCAATTGTCTCAGTAGAAATAGCGATTGGAAGTTCGGGTTTGTTCTGCAAGCAACGTAGGCGGAGGTGTGGCCTGCCTTTGAGGCCCTCTTTTCTGGGTTGTCCGCCGAAGAGCGTGAGAAAATCTTCTATGGTACAGCGAAACAGGTTTACCGACTTGCCAATAGACGTGCAACGTGAATTTTGCGTTCGCTCTTCTCCGTGTACCCTGGAAGTCACTCCCGGTCTCGAAATCATCTATTCCTTTTTCGAAAGGTGCATGGTGCAAAAGCACCTGGAACAGATGCAAACGGAAGGAAAGATACAATTTGGTGAAGGAAAATTCCTCCTGAACCAATCACCAGGCTATCCACAAACCCTTTTCCGGATGCTGTTGACACATTTCAATTTCATCGAAATGCGCTGATTGACCTTGTTGAAAAATCGGATCTTAAAAACATCACCCCTGTTTGCCGGGACTTTTCAGTAAGCTGTTCCAAAAAAAGAAGAATAGCGCTGATCATGACGTTTGTATGAACAAACTTCGCAAGGCAGGTTTTCCTAAATTAATGTCATCAAGTATTCGCATACTTTGATAAAGATCAATAATATTGGAACGGTTGCTTCGATCTTATCGCCACTTCATCCATCTCCACATGGGAAACAGTACCCTTTGCGTGCCGTCCGAAGGTCGTTCAACCGAGAGATTGAGACAGCAACGGATGTTACACCAATGGCCGCATTTCCAGCAATTGCAGGGCATCGTTGTATTGATATTCTTGGATCAGTTTTTTCAGGGAACCATAAAAGCGCTGTTCTTCCTCAGAGAGCGCAATTTTCTCGATTTTATCAATGCACGTTTTGCAAAGAGCGGGGCGCCGCCTCTTCAGTGCCCTTTTGAGTTCAATGTAGAGCGGTGTCAACCGGGATGAATCCTCGGACGCACTCCCCGAACCGAGAGCACCGGATCGGAACGGCATAAAATCGACGGACCTAATCTCCTGAATCACCGCGCCCAATGGATCTTTCAGCTTAGAGAGGTTTTTATAAGATAGGTCCTTTTCAACGACCTTAAGCGTTTCATGAAGACGCCCGGCACCGATCATTGCGGCGTGGCCCTTCATGGTATGCAGGAAACGCCTGGCATCTTCTATGTCCCCCGAATTCAAAAGGGATGAGATCTTCAGAAGGGCGTTTGTGTAATTGGACATGAAGTAATTCAGCGTGCCGGCATAGAGGTCCATATCTTCATTCAAGTTGGCAAGACCCTCACGGACATCCACATGCACCATTTCCGGCAATGGTCCATTTTGTCTATTGCGGGGGGTCTTCTTTGGCGTACCGGATCCGGGCTTGATAAACTGGAGCAGGGTTCTGTAGAGACCCCCCGGGTTTATGGGCTTGCTGATATGACCGTTCATACCGGATTCAGCGGTCTTTTTCTCGTCTTTGCGCAAAGCGTGAGCGGTCAATGCGATGATCGGTATCCGCGAATCAATCTCCCTTATTTGATCGGCTGCCGTATAGCCATCCATCTTGGGCATCTGAATGTCCATAAGGATCAGATCATATCGGTCCGGATTTGCCGTAAAAAGATCCACGGCCTCAACGCCATCCACCGCATCATCAATGACCACATCCGTTTCTTCCAGAAGCGAATGAATAATCTCTCGGTTCAAGACATTGTCTTCTACGAGAAGAATATGCGCCCCCGCCAATGCCGCCATGCCGGATTCAATATCATCCCCTGTGGGAGCGGATCTTGAGGTGAGTGCTTCTTTAGCCTTGGCCGGACGCTCCTGCTGCTGGAGTTGAATTTCAAAGGTAAAAGTGCTTCCTTTACCAGGCTCACTTCTGACATCGATCCAGCCGCCCATTAATTCAACAAGGCTTTTTGAAACGGCAAGACCCAGACCCGTGCCACCGTATTTCCGCGTAACGCTGCTGTCCGCCTGTGAAAAAGAACGAAAAAGCCGTTCGATTTCCTCGTTACTGAGGCCGATTCCGGTGTCGTGAACCTCGAATCGATATCGGCGCTGTTCACGCTCTGTAATCAACAGACGGACCTCACCTGCCTCGGTAAACTTGACGGCGTTGTTCAGAAGATTGTTCAGAATCTGGCCGATTCTAAGCGGATCCCCCCGAAGATGCATGTTCATGGCCGGATCCCGCGACACAATGAACTTAAGGCCCTTCTCACGTGCCTTCAATTCGATGATGTTCAGGACTTTTTCGATGACATCCTGAAGATTGAAATCGGTTATCTCGATGCTCATTTTACCGGATTCGATCTTGGAAAAATCGAGAATATCATTGACGATTTCAAGCAAATCAGAAGAGGCTGATTCGATGTTTTTAACAAATCTTCTCTCTTTGGATTCCAGGCGGCCTTGGAGTGCCAGATAGGTCATGGCGATGATGCCGTTTAAGGGCGTTCTGATTTCGTGGCTCATGTTTGCTAAAAACCGGCTCTTGGCCTGATTGGCAATCTCAGCTTCATTTTTTGCCACTGATAATTCTTGAGTTCGTTCATCTACTTTCTTCTCCAGACTGCCGCGTTCTTTAAACAGTTCTTTCATGGCGGTATTCCGAAGCCTGAGTGCCCAGATGAGAGAAAACGACAAAGAAAACAAAATAATAATCACAGCACCGATGGTGATAAGATACCATTTATACGCCTCCAACATATCCGGAGGTTTATTGATGATAATCGCCTCTTGGGGCAAATCATCTTCGTCGATATTCCAACGCTCCAATTGGCGCCAATCGAACATGTAAGAAAAGTATCCTTGGGAAACAGGAATATCATTCGGTTCTTCTCCTCGAAGGATGCGCAGTCCGATTTGAGCGACCTTGGTTCCGGCAACGTCCACACTGGACAGATACCCTCCTACAATCCCACTGCCGAGAAAAGAATCATACAGACCATATACCGGTGCGTTCGAGGCATGTGAAATGTGGGTCAGTATTTCCTTGGGAATGAATTCCTTTCGCGCACCATCTTCACGCATAAGGAGATAGAGCACGATTGTATGCCGGGGAAGTTTCGCTACCCCGGCAAGAAGATCCGCTATGGTAAGACCGGTCAGATAAGTGAACTTGAAGCGCTTTTCGTAATCCTGAAAGGCTTTCCGTGCCTCCTCCTCATAGTACCGATCATATATGGAAGTACCTGAGATAACGGCAATATGCCGGGTGTCAGGATGTAATTTGAGCGCTATGTCCAGAGTATCTTTCATTCTCATTGTGCCAAAAAGGCCCGTCATATTGGGATTCATGTTCACTTTTTCGATGTACTCTGTCTCAGAAAAAGTGAGAATCGGTGTGCCTGGAAACAGCGCATCGCCATATTCAATAATAAAATCAGTGGCAGGGTTGTCTATGGCGATGATCAAATCCATATTTTGGGCATATTTCTGAACATACAGATCACGAAGTTTAAGCATATAGGCCTTGTTAAAAATACGAGAAAGCCCGGTGAATTCGGTGTAGAGATCCGTTTTAATACTTGAATCCGACTTGAAGGTTCTGTAAATGGCATTGGTAATCATTGAATACCAGGGCAGCCCGTAATCTTCCGCAATCAGTATGAAAACATTTTTGCGAATGCTCTCGGGCTTTGCTGATACCTCTTTGTTGGCATGGACGGAAACAGAGGATAATACTGTGTTAGCCACCAGCAGGGCCCCGATGAGACATCCCAGAATCATCGGTCGTTTTTTGATTTTACACCCAATCTTCACCGCAAAGCACCTAAGCATATCCGATTTTGTGAATCTTTGCTGACCCCATCTGCTTATTACCAAACATCGTGGGCGGAACAAAGCAATAGCAATCCCTTTTCAGTTTCACAAATCCAATTCGGGATACAGCTTTTTCGCACATTCGGGGCAGATGCCGTGGCTGAAATCCGCTTCCGAGTGCTCACTGATATAGGCCTCAATTTGATTCCAGTAACCCTTGTCATCACGGATCTTTTTACAGGATGCGCAAATGGGGAGAATCCCCCTTAGCAATTTTACCTCTTCCCGAGCTTTCTTGAGTCCAATGTGGGTCCTGATGCGGGCCAGCAGTTCGGGAATCTTAAACGGCTTGGTCACATAGTCAACACCTCCAACATCAAAACCCTTGACGATATCGGCTGTTTCCGTTTTCGATGTCAGAAAGATGATGGGGATATGTCTCAAGCCATCTTGTGCCTTAATCCTTTCGCAAACTTGAAAGCCGTCCATTCCCGGCATCAAGATATCCAGCAGAACAAGGTCGACCGGCTCCTGCTCTAACGTTTCAAGTGCCTGAAAACCGTCTGTTGCCACCAGCACATCATAGCCATCCAAAAGCTTCAACAGGACATCAATGTTTTTTGCATCGTCTTCAACAATCAGTACAGAACCGTTTTGGCTCATCAAACTTACCTCCAATACTGAAATGACTTCATCGTAAAAGGTCCATGGAATACAAACTGTTTTGATGGAAAAGATAGAGAGGGAGCGGATTCAACGTTCAGGGATCTAGTGGGACTTCATTTTACGCTTTTTCGACAGGGTCGCCATAGCCTTTGTCCATGGGATTTTGCATCAAGTATTCAACGGGATTCCCTCTATTAAACGCACAAAGCAGGGGCTTATTGAGAAACATTTGGTTACTTCGTATAGCATAAGAATAAAATGATACCAAGACGTTTTTCGATTCTGATAAGGTGATTTTCAGTCATCCGATTTCGCAACATTCAGCCTACCCCAAACTGCTAAAGGTTTCATTGGCATAAACATTGATTTCTTGTGGCATTTCAGCATATAGCGTTAATACACATTACACGTATAACCGAACAATATAAATGCATTTTTTGGTTGACAAATCGAATCAAGCCCAATATGCTGCTTCTCATATTATGTCTTGGGAAATTGGCGAACAGGAAAGGTTTTTGCCGGGTGAAGAATGAAAATCAGCGAACTTGTCAATATCACCAACGTTCCCAAGGAAACCATCCACTACTACGTACGGGAAGGACTGATTCCGCGGCCGAGAAAATCGGGCAAAAACGTGGCAAACTATACCGACGTGCATGTGGAACAGATTCTTCTCATCAAACAGATTCAGGACAATTTCTATCTCCCCCTGTCTCTCATCAAGAAGATCGTAAAACAACTCTCTCATTCCCCTGAGCTCAAAAGCCTCCTCGAATTACGTAGCGACTTTCACAGCCCCGTGGATCAATTGCTTGAAAAAGAGACGGTTGGCGAAAAAGCCTTTGAGGAAACCACCGGCCTGGCATCAAAATGGCTGAACAAATTTGAGGAGTGGCAGATCATCACCTATCGGAAACGTGACGGAAAAAAGGTCTATTCACAGGATGACGTGATCATCGGAAAGTTGCTGGTGGCTCTGGACAGCGCCGGTTTCGGACCCAAGGACGGTTTTGATCCCGAGAACATCAAACGTTATGTGGATCTTTTTCGGGATATCGTCATCATGGCCCATACCAGTTACCTCAAAACCGATTTGGACAAGTTCACCCCTGAGCAGAACCTTGAGAGGGTGGTTCGAGGAAGGGAACTCATGAGCCTATTCTTCTATCATCTCTATCGAAAACTGCTGCGGGATACCACGGAACGTTTTCAATCCGCCATGGATTAAATAGACGTCGGACGACCCATTCTAACCGTCCGTTATTTCTTTTATTGGTCTTTTCGTCTTGTTGGTTTTAGGCATTTCAACCCTAAACCTTTATTAGAGGAGATTGGAACCATGAAGAAAAGACGTGTTGTATGGTGTGTTTTGGCAGCGGTTTGCCTGTTGGTGGCCATTGGTTTTCCGGCCTGGGGGTCGGACGTCATCAAAATCGGCGTTATCGGACCCATGCAGTTCACCCAAGGTGAAGGGCACTGGAACGGCGCCACCATGGCCGCTGAAGAGATCAACGCCAAGGGTGGCGTTCAGGTGGGGGATAAGAAGCTTCCCATTGAACTGGTCAAGGTGGACTCCAATGAATTCATCAGCCTCCCCGATGCCACAAACGCCGTCGAATTGGCCACGTCGCGGCACAAGGTGAACTTTCTGGTGGGCGGCTTCCGGACAGAGGCGGTTCTGGTCATGCAGGACATCGCCATGGACAACAAAACCATCTTTTTGGGGTGCGGCGCGGCCCACCCCAAGCTTTGCGGCAAGGTAAAGGAGAACTACGATCGGTACAAATACTGGTTCAGGATCACCCCCATCAATTCCCGTTATCTCGTCAAGGTGGATTTCATTCTTTTGGGTATGGTGGCCAAGATCATGGCCAAACAGCTGAACATCCCCAAGCTGAAAGTAGCCATAGTGGCGGAAAAGGCTGTTTGGTGCGACCCCATAGTGGGCATCGCCAAGAAAACCCTGCCCAAAATGGGCATGGAGATCGCAGGGGTATGGCGGCCATCTCCCGTGGCGACGGATGTAACGGCGGAGCTTTCCGCCATTCAGCGTTCCGGGGCCCACATCATCTTCACCAGTTTTTCATCTTCAGTGGGCATCACATTCGCCAAACAATGGGGGGAACTGAAAGTCCCTGCCGCCGCGGTGGGTATCAATGTTGAGGCCCAAAAGGATGGGTTTTGGGCGGCCACCGGCGGAAAGGGCGATTATACGCTGACCATCAACACCTACGCCAGGGTCAAAATCACGGATGTGACCATAGATTTTTTCGATAACTACAAAAAACGTTTCAAAGAGGCGCCGAACTACACGGCCGGCACGTACGACGCCGTGTACATTCTTGCCGAAGCCATCACCAAGGCGGGATCGCTGGATCCGGACAAACTTGTGCCGGTGATAGAAAAAACCGATCGCATACAGGGCTCGGGGCATTTCGTGTTTGATGAAACCCACGATGTTGTCTGGGGACCCGGATATATCACGGCCGTGGGCACCCAGTGGCAAAAGGGCAAAAATGTTTGTGTGTGGCCGTACCATTGGGAAGGAATTACCTACGAAGGGGCCGTTCCCTATCAATTGCCCCCTTGGGTTCTTGAGCATTACAAAAAATAGCATGGGCGTTTTCGGGTTGTGAATTGCGCCTCAACACATTCACAACCCCGGCCCCACAGCCTGACACCATGGAGCCCGTATGATCCAGAACATCATCATTAACGGCCTCATCAACGGCAGTATCTATGCCCTTTTGGCCATCGGTTTTTCCCTGGTATTTGGCGTGGCCCGCATCGTCAATATCGCCCATACGGCCTTTTATATGCTGGCGGCCTATTTCATCTATGTGGGGTTTCACCATCTGAAAATGTCACCCTACTTGGCCATGCCCCTTGCCATTATCGCCGTGGGTATTCTGGGGGTTCTGTGCTACAAACTCTTCATCAATCCAATTCGCGAACATGAAGCGGCCGTGCTCATTGCCACCATTGCTCTGGCCATGATGATTCAGGAGGCCCTTCTCATCGGTTTCGGGGGCCATTATCTGGGTGTACCACCCCTGATCTCCGGATACGCCACCATTCTTGGGGTGAAAGTCACCTATCAACACTTGTTGGCCCTGGCGGTGGCCCTTGCGGCTCTGTTAGGGGCCTGGGCATTGCTCATGAAGACCCGGTTGGGGTTGGCGTTACGGGCCACTGCCCAGGACCGTGAAGTGGCCAACCTCATGGGGATGAATGAAGCGCGTGTGGCAATGATGACCGTGGGAATCTCAGTGATGCTGGCCGCTTTGGCCGGCGCCATTGTGGTCCCCTTATTCGTGGTGGATCCGCACATGTGGATGCATCCTTTAATCATGATGCTGGCCATTGTGGTATTGGGCGGTTTGGGAAGCATCAAAGGGAGTTTTATTGGCGCCTACATCCTGGCCTTCGCGGAAGTGCTGGTGGTCTTTCTCGTTCCCATGGGGGCTTTCCTGAAAGGGTCGGTGGCATTGTCCATCATGATTTTGGTGCTCCTCATCAGGCCGGAAGGCCTATTTGGCATCATCTTTGAAGAAGAGAGATAACATGGGTCTCGTTGGCTTCTATTTTCGAAAGGTGTACACGCTTTTTAGAAGCGGCGTTCTGGTCCTGCCCAGCCGAACAGCGGTTCTGGTCTTCATTGTGGGTCTTCTGGCGCTCCCCTTTTTCACGGGGGATCCTTATCTCCTCCGTATTCTCATATTGACCAACATTTTTGCCATCCTGGCCGCCAGTTGGGATCTTCTTTCCGGGTTTACGGGACAGATGAATTTCGGGCATGCCCTGTTCTTTGGCGTCGCCGCATATTGCACCGGAATCTTAAACCTTCGCCTCGATTTTCCTCCCTGGATCAGCATTCCCCTGGGGGCTCTGGGAGCGGTCCTGGCTGGGCTGGTGGTGGGAATCCCCTGTCTTCGGCTCCGGGGCACCTATCTGGCCCTGACCACCCTCGCCTTTCCCATCATCCTTATGGGACTGGTTTTTGCCATGCCCGATGTCACGGGGGGCGAACTGGGCATCTCCGGCATCGACCGGCTCACGACATCCCGGGTGGGAGACTATTATGTCACCACCGTTCTGATGGTGATCCTCTGCTTTGCCATGTGGAAGATCACGGACTCAAAAAAAGGCATCATTTTTCATGCCATAAGAGAAGACGAACTGGCAGTGAGGGCCGCAGGTATCAATACCACCCGATACAAGCTGATGGCCTTTTGTTTGAGCGGTTTCTTTGCGGGCATTGCCGGAGGACTTTATGCGCACATCATGCGGACGGCCGGTCCGTCCACCCTGGAGGTCGCCCTTTCATTTCAGATTGTGATCTGGGCGGTCTTCGGTGGAATGGTATCCATCTACGGGCCGGTGGCAGGCGTCTTCATCCTTTTCCCCTTATTGGAATTTCTGCGTTTCATGCCCAAGATGCGCATGCTGGCCTTTGCCTTTATCGTGTTGATGACACTGTTATACATGCCGGAGGGGCTGATACCCTGGATCCGCGAAAAAATCGAAAAAGAGTGTCCCAGGTGCAAGATCCGAAACATTGCCACTAGAAAGACATGCCGCATCTGCACCGCGGACCTGGATTAAGCGAATTAATCTGAGAGGATATTTCAATGAACGCCAGAGAAGTGTATGCCGCAAAACCCTGGGTTGCCCATTATCCCCATGGGGTGTCCGAAAACGTGCAGATTCCCGACATCAGCGTGCCCCAGGCCTTTGATAAAATGGCGGAGCAATATGCCAACAAGAATGCACTGATCTTCTATGGCAAAAAGATCACCTATGGAAAGCTGAAGGAACAGGCCGATGCTTTTGCGGCGGCACTCTGGAACTTGGGTATTCGCAAAGGGGACACGGTGGCGCTCTATCTGCTCAATTGTCCTCAATATGTCATCGCCTATTTTGGGGCACTGAAAGTGGGTGCCAAGATCACCCCCATCAGCCCGGTCTATACCAGCAAGGAGGTCAAGCATCAGCTGAAGGACAGCGAAGCCAAGGCCATCGTCTGTGAAGAAATCCTCTATGACAACATTGAACGGACCGGCGTACCCCTTGACCACGTAATTTTGACGGATATCGCCCTGTATCTGCCACCCCTTAAGAAGCTCTTCGGTAAGAACGCCTTGAGCAAAGCCTATAGCGGCATGGCCGCGCCCAGCCAGGAACATGTGGAAAAGGCCGGCCTTCTTCGATTTCAGGATCTCCTGAAGAAACATCCGGGGCCCCCGCCTTTGGTGGATATTCATCCCAAAGAGGATCTCGCGGCCCTTCCCTACACGGGTGGAACCACCGGCTTGCCCAAGGCCGCCATGATCACCCACTACAATATGATTGCTCTGCAGCAGCAGGTGAGCGCTTTCTGGCCCATGTTTGAACAAGGGAATGAGGTGACCATGGGTTTTTTGCCCTTCTTTCACATTTACGGCCAGGTGGTCATCATGTTTAACAGCCTGGTCCAGGGTTGGACCGTGGTGCTTTTCACGACGCCGGACATTGATGAGATTCTCTCGGCCATGGATCGGTATCAGGCATCTTCCTTTTTTGGGGTCCCCACCCTGTACGAGTACCTGAAGGAATATGAAAAAGCGGACCGGGTCAACTGGAAACGCCTTAAAATGATCGCATGCGGCGCTGATACCCTTCACGAGTCCACCATTAAAGCATGGGAGCGGAGGATGGGGGCACCCATCATGGAGGGCTACGGCATGACCGAAACCACCGCGGTCAGCCACTCCACCCCGTACCACCGACCCAAATCCGGCTCCTTCGGGGTCCCTCTTCCCGGCGTGGAAGCGGCCATCGTAGAGGTGGACGGCGATAAGTGCATGCCGGTGGGCGAGGACGGCGAGTTGATCCTCTCAGGCCCCAATATCATGCAGGGATACTGGCGCCGTTCCGAGGGCACCAGGGAGGCCATGATGGAGATGGACGGAAAACAGTGGCTCAGAACCGGTGATCTGGTACGAATGGATGAGGAAGGATATTTTCACTTCTTTGACCGCAAACGGGATTTGATCAAATTTAAAGGGTATTCGGTTTTTGCCAGACACGTGGAGGAGGTGCTTTACAAGCACCCCAAGATCAAAGCCGCGGGTGTTGTGGGAGTCCCGGATCCAAAGCTGGGTCATTTGATCAAAGCGTATGTGGTCCTTGAAAGCGATGCCCGGGGAAAGATTTCTGAAGAGGAAATCATCGCCTTCTGCCGGGAAAACCTGGCCCACTACAAAGTTCCCAAAATTGTCGAGTTCCGGGGAGAATTGCCCAAAACGGATGTGGGCAAGGTGTCCAGACGGGAGTTGCGGGAAGAGGCGGAGGGACAATAGCATGGCTGAACCCTTCCTCAAAATAGAAGGCCTAAACAAAAGTTTCGGTGGGTTGCGGGCCGTCAACGAAGTCTCTTTTCATATGGAACAGAATGAAGTCCTGGGCCTCATCGGCCCCAACGGCGCGGGGAAGTCGACCCTGTTGCGGCTCATCATGTCCATTTTGAAACCGGATACCGGCGTTCTGCGTTTCAGAGGAAAAGAGCTTGTGGGGCTTAAAACCTGGGATATCGTCAACCTGGGCATTGCCTGCACATTTCAGAATATGCGGCCCTTTCGTCGGCTCCCCATTATTGCCAATGTCATGGTTTCATGCCTCTCCCCCAGGGCCATGAAAAGGGGGGAGTGGGTGAAGCGGGTCGAAGCAAAAGCCATGGATGCGCTGGAATTCGCGGGCATTTCAGATATGGCCCTTGAAAAGGCCGCCACCCTTTCACAAGGAGATCTCAAACGGCTGGAGGTGGCCCGGGCCGTGGCAACGGAGCCGGAGTTACTACTCCTGGATGAGCCCTTTGGCGGGCTCAGTCCCGCAGAGACGGATCTCATGGCCAAATCCATTCACAGGCTCCACAAGGGGGGACGTTTCGGCAGGCTTCACAGTGAAGGTCCCGCCCTCATCATCGTTGAGCACAAGCTGCAACAGCTCATGAAGATCGTTGATCGCATCATTGTTTTGAATTTCGGTACCATTATTGCCGACGGGACGCCCCGGGAGGTGGTGGAGCAGCCGGAAGTGATCAACGCCTATCTGGGTGAAGGAGGCAAAATTGCTGCTTGAAATTGCCGGCATCTCGATTTGTTATGACCGGGCCATGCTGCTGAATGACATCAGCATGGGGGTGGACAGCGGTGAACTGGTAAGCCTGGTGGGACCCAACGGAGCCGGAGTTACTACTCCTGGATGAGCCCTTTGGCGGGCTCAGTCCCG
>JANQDY010000096.1 GCA_028278625.1 Thermodesulfobacteriota bacterium | reverse complement strand
TTTTTCAGACAATCCGATTTTCTTCATGGTCAATTTCCTAAAGATAAAGTTAAATCACAGCCCCCGGTCCCGGCCATGATATCCAACAGGCTGCCGATGCTGGTGCCGTTGTTTCGGGCCACGTCCCTAAGGGACTCACCCGGCGACCCGATTATAATGTTGTGTTCGGCCAGGCGCTTTAGGGCGGTTTCCACATGCCAACCCATGTAACCGGCAATGGTCCCGATGGGATATGAGATGGATGTGCCATAGGGTGGTGACCCGTATTGTCTCACTGCGGCCATTTTCAGCTTCCGTGCAAAATCCATGATCGGCCCCATGGGAGAAACCTCATAGCAGGCTCCCACACAGACATATCCCGTCAAGGCCAGGGAGGCGATCAGGGGAAGAAAGGGAATCTTCTCCCTGGCCCGCTTCTTCAAATATGACATCAGCGGTTTCCAATTTAAATAGACATGGATGATCATGGCCAGGCAGAAGAGGATGCCGCTGTTCAGATGCAAGATACCCCAATAGTGTTTGGAGAGCCCCAAAAGTCGCCATGGAGAGAAATGGCCCACATGGCCGGGAGGGCCTATGTAAAGGACGATACTGGTAATCAACAGTACCAGGCCGGAAAAGGTGAGGGTAAGGGACGTTGTTTTCTTTAGCATGCTTCTCCTTTCTATGGGGCCGCGTGAGGGTCTTTGCGAACTGCCTCCGACCATATGCCCTGAAAAGGGTGCTTGGATTAAGACGCCCCCCAGGATCCATAAGCTCATGTGAATCGTCTCGGCGCTATGGTCTCGGCAAGAGAAAATGACACAGTCCTGCTTGTCTCTCGGGAAATTCTTTGCCTAAATCGTGCCAATCGGCTTTATGATGAGATTTAAAATAGATAGGATATTCCGAAAAATCCAAACCTTCAAATACGATAAAATCAATATCCGCATATGGAAGTATTCCATGTGCTCTTCCGGATATGGCAACCGCGACATGAATGATCCGTAATTCGGGTTCATATGATCCCAATCAATACCGCCAGGTCAAGGTGACGCCGAAGGTTCTCGGAGGACCGTCGACGGCCACAATGGACTGCCGATAGGGGCTCAGAAAGGTGCAATATTGTTGGTCGAAAACATTTTCGCTCCAGAGGACCAGATCCAAGCACTTCCATTCGTATCCGAGTTGCAGATTCACGATCTCGTACGCTTTCTGTTCGGCCTTGTTCGCCGCATCCCCGTAAAAAGGGCCCTTCCCCAAAAGGTCGGCCCGGGCGAAAACCCCACTCGGGTGTAGGTATTGGGCGCTTATGTTGTAGGTATATTTGGGGGCATAGGGGAGATAGTTGCCTTCATAATTTTTTTGGGTCAACCCGGTGCCCGCGTCATTCCATACGTTCGCCATGAACTGGTCGAATTTGGATTCGTTGAAACCGAATCCCGCGGAGAGATCCAGGCCCATGAACGGCCTTGCCTGCAATTCCAGCTCAAAGCCCTGGGAATGGGCCTTTGCCGCATTGGTGATGGTAACGGTTGCCATGGTTGGGTGCAATTCCGAAACCTGCTTGTCGTCAATGGAAATATAAAAAACCGACAGGTTGGCCGTCAGTTTATTATTCAGCCAGGTGGATTTGATGCCCGTTTCATAATTCCATGTGTATTCCGGATCATATGAAAACGTTTCACGTGTGCCGGTCATGCCCCAATTGTACCCGCCCGTGAGATAACCTTTGGATGCCGATGCATAGGCCATGACGTCCCTTGAGACATCATAGGAAAAGGAGAATTTCGGCAGGACCTCGTTGAAGCTGAGATCTTTGCTGTAGGCCTTCTTTTTAACGGGATCATTGAGTTCACCCTCCTTTTCCTCATGATCCAATCGGAGTCCCGCCGTCAGGTGGAATCTATCGAAAAAGGTATAGGTCCCCTGGCCGAAAGCGGCGCAGCCCTTGGAGTCGATATCGGTAATGGGGTTCATATAGATCATATTTTTGGAAATAATTTCGTTTTTATAGTTGAAGTGGGACTCTTCAATGAACCCGTACAACCCCGCAAGCCATTCAACGGGCCCCGCTTCCGAGGATATCCGAAACTCCTGGCTGTATTGACGCACCTCCATATAGGTGGGATTGATCATTTTGTTTTTGGGGTTATCCCACATATCAATGTCATTGACCTTGTCGAGATCCTGGTACAACAGACCGGAAACGGAAAGAATCTGGAAGGCGTCCCCGTCGTATTTTACACGCAACGTTTGACTGTTCCAGTTCTGTTTTAAATAGGCATCCGTATCTTTTCTAACCTTGTGGGGATCCGTCTTATAGGGGCCGCTCAGGAATCGGCTTTCGGCCCCGTGATCGTCGGCATTCATGATGTCCGCCATCAGGGATATGTCCCACAAATCCGACGGGGTCCATCTCAAGGTGAAGCGTCCGGCCAGATGGCTCAGATCGGCGGCCCGGTCATTGCCGTTGGATACGTTTTCCATGTATCCGTCCGAAGACCGGTAAAAAAACGCCCCTCCCAGATACAACCGATCGTCCACAACGGGTCCGCTGACATTGGCGATTGATCGGAAGGAATTGTAGTTTCCGTATTCGGCCAGTACCTTGGCCCTAAGTTGATTTCCCGGCTGGCGGGTAATGATGTTGACGACCCCGCTTTCGGTGTTTCTTCCATACAATGTGCCTTGGGGACCCTTAAGAATTTCCACCCGCTCAAGATCGAAAAAGTCTATGTTC
Organism: Thermodesulfobacteriota bacterium; assembly: GCA_028278625.1. Next base: position 2,506 of record JANQDY010000096.1, on the reverse strand, counting down.
TGGCAATAATGAAGCGGGTAGTTCACGTCATCCACATAGAATCCCGCCGGTGAATAGATGTTTCCCCTGAAGGATGAGATGCCCCTGATGACGACCATATGCTCGAAAGCCTGTTGCAGCATGGAGACATTGGGCGAAAACCGCACCAAATCGGACGTATCCAGAATCCTGGCGTCTTCCATCTCCGTCTCCGAAAAAACGTCTATGCTGATGGGGACCTTCTGAACGTTTTCTTCCTTTTTCTGGGCCGTGACCGTCATACTCCCCAACTGCATGATGTCCTGTATTTCATGGTCTTCAACGGATTCGCCGTATGCCGTGGAATCCGTCAACATCGCGATCGCCAACAGAGCAACTGCTTTACAAAAGTGCTTTTTCATTGATCTTCTCTCCCTTTACTTTTTTTTATCCCGAAAACAGTTTTATAACGACGAGAGGACCGTTTTCGCCTTCGGTGAGGCCCTATCGGTTTTGTCAACGAAATCCTTCAATCGATAGTGCATTATCAACTCTGCGCCCAAGAGCCCCAGCATCATCAGGGCGCCGATGCACCCATAGAGCGCAAGCGTCCCCCAACCATCGCCCAGGGCCCCGAACAGGGGGCCCAAGAGGAGGGGCGGCAATATGAAAACACTGCTCAAGACGGCAAATCCGGTTCCGGAGTACAGTCCGGCACTGGCCTTCATCATGAGCGTGAACCCCCAAACGAATATTCCTCCCAGAATGACGTTGTCGGCGGACAGAATCAGGGCGCTCTGAAATGGCGAAATCACCCCCGCACGGGCCACGTAAACGGTAAAGCCGGTGAGTGCCAGGGATAGAAGGCCGAAGGTTCGAAGAAAGACCTTGGGACCCACCCTGCCATAGAACCATCCCCAGAAGAGGGTCCCTAGAAATGCGGCGGGGTACCCGAACCGGATGAGGGCCTTTCCCATGGCGGCCGGGTTCATTCCCAGGTCGGTCAAAAGCGGCATCCGCATCTGGAAACCGCTGAAAAAAAAGAGGGTGGGCGATAGCAGAAAAAGAATATGCCAAAGGGTTTCGGGCCGTTTTAAAAAAGCCCGGAGACCGAATTTTTGCCCATTGTTTCCAGGTTGCGCATTCCCGTTTTCGTAAATGGGCGCCATCTCCCGATGCAACACCACCGGCAGGCTCAGGACCAGAATCGTCCCGGCCAGAAGCATGCAGACGGCTTGCCATCCCAAGGACCCCACCAGGACGAGTCCCAGCCCCCCGCCCAGAAGCATGCCCACGGGCCTTGCACCGGACTGGATGGTATTTCCCCAAGGCCTTTCTTCGGGCAACAGCATATCGGTGGCATAGCCGTCCACGGCGATGTCGTTGGTTGCCATGACCGCATTAAAGCAGAACAAAATGAGGAACATGAGCCCGAAAGAACGATCCGGCGGCACCCATGAGAGGGCGCAGAACAGACCCGCGCCCACCCACTGAAGGGGAAAGATCCAGCTTTTTCGTCTGCCCAGTTTCTTGATGTAGAAGCGGTCGATCCAGGCGGCATAGAGGAATTTCAAGGCCCAGGGCGCCTGGAGCAGGAAAAGGAAACCGATGGTTCGAAGGCTTGTTCCCTGGTGGCGCAGAATCACGGGAAGGCAGGTGATGATGAACCCCACGGGAATGGTCTGGCAGATGTACATGGATGTCAGCAAGGTCAGTTTCAATGGGATTCGCCGCCTTCCGTTTTGAAACCTTTCGCTGTTGTCGGGGGGCATTTTTCTCCTTAGCTCCTATGACGTCCGTCTATTTTCGAGGGATATCCGGATCCTCGGTTCCCCATACCGTCTTCAGGGTGCGGGATCCGACCGATAGAAAGCCCTCACAAAAAAAATCCCCGGCTCTGACAATTCGAGTCGGGGATTCCGTTTATAACCCTCTTTTGAGATCGCGGCCCTCACCAATCCACGGGAGAATGGGGCGATGACTTCTTGTTGCAGTCAGGTCTTCTGGCTTCCGGATCTTCCTAGTGGCCGCGCCTTCCCGCCTTTTCGGGCAGTGGCATGGTTACGGCGTTTGTCCCCGGTTACAGCGGCGGGTCCGCGACGGATTTTCACCGTCTTCCCTTAACACCCCGAAAGGGGCGCAACTGCATGTCCAATGGGGGTTGTTTAGCAAAAGGATGAAAGGATTGTCTTTTCCGCGATGCACTTTGTTTTATTTGAAATGCATTACCGATAGGAGGGTCCGAACACGATAGGCGCAACGAGAGACGCTACCCATTTGAACAGAAAGAACGGCAAGGTCTCGGTTCAATTTTCCCCAGAGCCATGTCGGCCCCCATTCCCTGTCGGCGAGCGGTGTTAGGGGTCTGTCCGAAATGGGCGCGAAAGGCTTTGGTGAAATTGGCTTGATTGTTGTATCCAACCGAAAGCGCCACCTCGGACAGGCTCAAGTCGGTCTGTTGAAGAAGTGTCAGGCCTTTTTTGAGCCTGGCGTTGCGTAGGAGATCGAATGCGGTTTGCCCGTAAAGCTGTTTGAAACCGCGGTTGAG
>JANQDY010000095.1 GCA_028278625.1 Thermodesulfobacteriota bacterium | reverse complement strand
TTTTTCAGACAATCCGATTTTCTTCATGGTCAATTTCCTAAAGATAAAGTTAAATCACAGCCCCCGGTCCCGGCCATGATATCCAACAGGCTGCCGATGGTGGCAGTGTTCAGGGCCACGTCCCCGGATTAAGGATGATGAACTTTAAATTGGATCATATAGTTGTATCCGAGGTCTTTTAAACCGAGCTTCGTGAATCCGTATTTTGAAACGGCACGCTCTACCATTTCGGGCGATAGGCGCATATGTTTGGGCGGGCCGAAGGGTTGGTCCTCCCTTTTACACTCGATCACGGCAACCCGTCCGCCGGGCTTCAGGATGCGGCGGATTTCGGGAAACAGGGGTTTTTCAATGTCTGGCAGCCTGAAGATATGGAGCACGGTTGACAGGAGACAGACGTCCATGGATTGATCATGAATGGGCAATGGTTCGGTAATATCGGCGGTCATGGGTTTGATGTTCCCGATGCCCCGGTCGTCCGCCTCTTCCTTCAGGCCGTCGATCATGTAGGCCCACTTCTCCAGCGCGTAGACCACACCGGAATCTCCAACCAACCCGGCGGCGTAAATGGAATACTCACCCGGCCCGCACCCCAGATCAAGGAAATGATCCCCGGGTTTGAGTGAGAGCTCATTAAAGACCGCTTCGGGATCATGCATCCAGAAACTGCTGGGGCCCCGTTTCAATTTGCCGCTGCCTTCATGGTGGTGGTTACACGATGTATTGTTCACCGTTTCAAACTCCTTTTCTTGCTGTTTTTTGCGCACTTTCTTTCGTGTCGCCCATTTGTTCCATTATTAGATGCATCCCTTTCGGGAACCGCTCTTTGACATGGGGTTTATGCGGTTGACGGAACTTCCGCCATCAACTGCATGATCCGATCGACTTCCAACACTTTGCCTTTGGAAACAACCTTGCCGTCGATGATCAGTCCGGGGGTTATATGGACCCCCTTTTCAGCAAATTTTTGGATATCGGTTACCTTGACGATTCTCACTTGATTGCCGAGACCGAGCCGTTCCGCGGCTTTAAATGTGTTTTGGTAAACGGTTTCACAGTTGGTACAGCCGGGACCGAGCACTTCGACGACCATTTGCCCGTCGATGCTTTTGTCCGCTTCTTCAAAAGCTTGCGCCATCCAGAATTTGGTTTGCTCTCTGGAGGGAACACTTCCCTGATGATGGATGCGGCCCGAAATAACCAGTACCGGTGTCATCATGATACGAAGACTCAGAGCCCGTTCCTGGCAAGGCCTTAGTATTTCATCCAATTCAGGGGTCCATTCAGCCACCGTGGGGCAACAGACCGCTTCCCCTTTCTCCTCCGAAACATGGGCCGGGGCGTCGGAAAGTTGATGGATACGCTGCCAATCAATCTCTATCTCTCCCTTTCTGGCCACATCCTTGGCGGTTCCCGGCACGAGTCCCACGGCGTCGGCAAATGCCGCCACCTCTTTATCCGTATAGCTCAGATGCTTGATCTTGATGGTCAGGGCCAATTCATTGGCCAATTCATGCACCATATTGTTCAAGTAATGGCACCTTGGGCAAGGGGGATCTGTTCCGATGATCCAAATCTCATTTTCTTCTTTCATGGCAATTCCTCCATATGAATCTGTAATTTCTCACGATTCTCCATGGGAGGCGGTGACAATCCCCCTTCCTTCCACCTGTTGGTATGGACCTCCGGCACACGCATAACAAAGGCACGGTTTTTCCCCGTTGCTGACCATTTTGGTGGCCATGACATCTTCCCCGCAACCCGGGCAGACCACGCTCTCGGTGATGGGGGCGTATGCCGGCAGCAAGGGGCGGACTCGCTCGGCCGTCAGAAGTCGTTCAAATGGCATTTGGATCACGGCAAAGGCCGCCTCTCGGGCCTTCACCTTGAAGGTCATTTCTTCTTCAGAGGTTCCCTCCCTGTTTCTAATGACTCTCTCCATCAGCGGATAAAAGCTTGGCACCGCACGCGCGACATGGGATCTGAAATCGGGCCGGACCCGAACACGCACACCTGTCCCATTTCCACGGACGGCAAAGGCTACCGCATGGCGGCCCAGATCCCGATAGACCAGTGCATTATTACCAAAGGTGCATCCGGAAACCGCTTGCACGCCGTCCGCGAAGCAGGCATTGATCTCCACGATGGCCATCAGATCCTCAAATCCGTCGGACAAAATGGAATCGTCTCTCCCTAACAGTCGGAGGCCGCCAAGGGAGGCCATGACCCCCAGTGCGCTCCCGGGACAGAAGTGTCCGTGGATTTCGGCCGTTTTCACCAGACAGCGGGCCGCATCCTTATGGCGTATGGCCTGGATGAAGTCTCTTCTGGGGTCTTGTTTGAGTTGTTCGATCCTCTTTGCCTCAAAGGCTTGTGAACCGTCCGGCGCTTTGTCTTTTGTATTTTCGGTCGTTTCCATAATGATCCTCTTGTTTTAAGCTAATGCTGTTGTTCCATCGGCCTTGTCATGCCGACAAGCCGTCCTCTTCGATCTCCGCCAAGAGCCGCCGCATCCATTGGGAAATCCGAATCCCTTCCTGAGGGTACCATTGTCTCACATACGGCTTGACATCGATCACGGGACTTCCGTTGATGGCGTCGATGCCGACCACTTCCAGAATGTTTCCATTCCTTTTGACCAGTTGCACCACGGTGGTGAGGACTGAATTGGGGCGGACCGGGCTGCATGTGGAAAAGATGCCCGTGAGGGGAATGTCTTTTCTTCCCATGGGATGCACCCGGGTGATGGACCGGCTTTTCTCGGGAACCCGGTGTCCCCAGTAGAGGATCACCAGGTGGGAGTATTCTTCAAGTCCATCCAGAATCCCGCCTAAATCAGGGTCGATGATGATTTCCGATTTCATTTCCCGGATTTTGCGAACCTGGGCCTTTACGGCTTCAATCCGCTTCTCGCTTTCAAGACCCGCTTCTCCGGCCTTGAGAAACGGTTCATGAATTTCGTTTTGCACAAACCCCACCGGCCTCAGGGTGATGGGGTCGTGATGCCATGTGTTCATATGATTTCTCCTTTTCCGGGGATCAGGTTACAAGTAGCATAGAAAAGCGTCTATTTTGGTTTGGTCGTTTTCGTTTTTGTTTCCGTCAAAGGTCAGATTGAGAACCGGCTTTTTGCTCTCAAAACCCCTGTGGAGAATGCCCAATGCGATGCCGGTGTTTTCATACATGGCCATGGCGTTGATAATCCCCAGAATATTCGGGAGATCGCAGAGCATCTTGGCCTCCCGGTATCGTCCCTGGGCCCCGGCGTAGAAACCGACGTGTTTATCGGCAAGGTCGATGAGGGTATCCAAATCCTCCTCAAAGGGGCTTTCGTCTCCCAGACAACGGGATACGCTTTCGATCTCCTCCCTGAATTTTTCCAGCCGCTCTCTTGCTTCCAGGGCTCCATTTCCCTGGTTTTGCGCCACATGGTCGTGCCATGTCAGCCACATGCACTCGCTTAAGGGGCTGTAGACGACCCGGTATCCATTGTTCTCCAGGTCCCTGAACGAATCGTTGTTCAAATGGTCATTGTAAAGAAGAAAAGGCTCTCCCGCGGCTAGTATTTTTTTGGGGTTTGCCATGGATTGCAGTTCACCGCGGATCTTCCTGGCCATTCTTTCCAGGTGTCCGATTTCCAGTTCTTCATTGTCCAAAAGTTCCAGCAGTTGTTGGAGGTATCCGTCTCTGCTTTTTGGGGGGGCTGTTCGAATCACGTCTCCCGCCAGCAAGCCCAGTCGGATGGATCGCATCTGGTCAGGGTCAACGAAAAGGGCGTCTTCCAAAAAGGGGGCTATGATTTTTACCTTTTCATATCCGTTTTCGTCCAGTTTGGTTCTCAGATATCGATGGTATTGGCCGTGAACTTCCGCGCCTTCCGTTTGAGGGACAAAAACGGTGGTATCCCCATGCCGGCCCTTAAGTGCCGTGAGGACGTCCCCCAGAAGAGACGTGAGAGAGAAGTATTCATTGGTGAGCGCGTATTTCCGGCCTTCGTCAATGGAGGCGCCGTCCGTAAAGGGGAGCACGCCGGCGGCGATGCCCTTGTTGGCCAGCATCTTTCCGAAAATAAATGAATAAGGGTAGAGGTTGGGCAAAAGGAGCACGGCTTTGTCTTCCAGTCCGGCCGGGGATGTCTCGATGTTCACTTTTTCCTGAACAATATTTCTTAAATAGGACGTTATGCCATGGGCTTTTTTGACGCGGGTTTTGCACAGGCTGTTCACAAACGCTTCCACCCGGGTGATGACGCCCACATGGGAGGAATGCTCATCCACTTCTATATTCAGGTACGGTTTGGCGCCCATGATTTCCCTGAAGAAATGGCTCAGGACCGAATCCGGGCCGCAACCGTGATGGGTCAGGAGAATTCCGTAGAGATTGGGGTGCTCTTTTATGAACAGCGCGGAATTGAGAATATGCTGACCGAAAGGCCAGTACATATTGGGGTGCCTTGGGGAAATATCGCCTTCCGGCAGATAGTAGAAGGGCAATACCCGGTATCCCATTTCCATGAGTTTGCCGGGTATATTCATGTTCAGAACACCGTCCGCGATGCCGTAGATTTTGGAAATAAGGACAAAGACTTTTTCCTCGGCCCCGATGCCGTCGATCACTTCTCTTCCCGTTTCCCCGACTCTTTTTTCATAGGCATGAAAAGACTGCATCCCCTTTTGAAGGGCCATGCCTGTTTGCTCGGGGGTTTTCCCAAGCTGCCCTCCCAGCCCCATGAAGCTCTTCATCATAAATTCCCTGCCGAATCCGAAGGCGATGGTGGGGGCCAGAAGCGTTATCCCTTTTGTTCCTAATTCCATGGCCTGATTGACGATTTTGAAGGCCAACTGCATATAGGCGCATCCATAATTCTGCCTTGTGTAGGATCCCGGATGCTCCACCGTGAAAAGATCCGGAAAAAAGATATAATCGACCTTTTTTCGAACCAGTTCCGCCACATGACCGTTGATCAATTTGACGGGGTAGCAGGTTTCATCCAGCGCGTATTCCTGGGCCCACTGAATGGTCTTTTCATGGGTGGGGTCGGACAACAGGACATTGAACCCCAACTCCCTGAAAAAGGCATTGAACATGGGGAACATGCCGAAGGTGAAAAGGGCTCTCGGAATGCCCACGGTCTTTTTTTCGGGCTCGGGGACGTCCTTGTATCCGGCGAAGATGAGATCCGAAATCGCTTTATCAAAGACTTGAGCGCTCTCCCTGTTTTCTCGGCCACCCTTATCTTCATCATGAGGGGGAGCCTTCACTTCCATATCAAACCCCTTGAAGCGGGTTTTACCGCAACCCATCTCTTCCCGTGCCAGCATGGCAACCCCGTAGGCCCCGGTAACGCTGAAAAAGGGCGGCACGACAATGGTCTTTTTAGTGAGCGCCCTGAAGGCGTTTACAACACCCTGATGATAGGCGATGCCCCCCTGCAGGAATATCTTCTCCCCGATTCTCTTCTGGCCCACGACCCGGTTGAGATAGTTCTTCACAATGGAATAGCAGAGCCCGGAGGCGATCTCCTCCATATGGGCGCCCCTTGCCAGATGGGCCGCGATGCTCGTTTCCATGAAGACCGTACACCGTTCTCCCAATGAAATGGGGTGGGTCCCCTTAAGGGCCATTTTGCCTAGATCCTGAATGGGAAGGCCAAACTTAACGGCCTGTTCTTCGATGAAGGAGCCGGTTCCGGCGGCACAGATTTTGTTCATTTGAAAATCCGTTACAACTCCGTCTTTAAGACCGATGTATTTTGAATCCTGGCCCCCGATTTCAAATATGGTATCCACGGCGGGGTCGATGTGAACCGCGGCCCTGGCCTGGCAGGTGATTTCATCCTTGATGACGTCGGCACCCACCATCTTTCCGATCATCAGCCTCCCGGAGCCGGTGGTGCCCACACCGGCAATCATAATCCCGTTCCCGAATTCTTCTTGGATGGCCGTGAGGCCTCTTTGCACCGCCGCGAGGGGATTGCCCAGGGTTCTCAGGTATTGGAACGAAACCATGCGATTGTTTTCATCCGTTAAAACCAGATTGGTGCTGGTGGACCCCACATCAATCCCCAACCAGCATTGGCGGCGGTCAGGTCCGGAACCGACGGGCGAAAAATCATGCTTGCCCGAAGCGTCATCGTCGCCAAAGGGCAAAAGGTTCGGCAACAAAACCTTTGGGGGGGGCTCCCGGAACAAGCCATCACGTTGTTCCAGTGCCTTCAGCAATAGGTCCGTATTCAGCGGACAGTCTTCCATATTGGCCATGACCGCGGCCCCCAGGGCGCCCATAACGGCAAAATGAAGAGGCCTGATGAATTCGTCTTCCTTAAGATCGAGGAGTTCTTTAAAGGTGTTGACAATGGCCCCATTATGGGCCACCCCGCCCACAAAGAGAATGGGCTTTGTGAGGGGGAGTTTTCGCATGACCGACCCCCGGTAGTTTCTGACCATGGCATGGGCCAGTCCCCGCAGAATATCCTCCACCGGAACCCCTTCCTGCTGGTGATGGGTGATGTCCGTTTTGGCAAATACGCTGCATCTGCCGGCGATTCGGGGGATGGTGGCGGCTTTCTCTGCATGGGATGCGTAGTCTTCAAGCTTCAGTTTCAATCGGGAAACCTGTTCTTCCAAAAATGATCCGGTGCCGGCCGAACAGTTGGCGTTCATGGAAACTCTGATGCCGGATGGATCTCCCGTACTGAATCCGGTAATATATTTTGCGCTCTGCCCTCCGATTTCGATAATGGATTTGCAGGTGTTGTTCAGAGCAATAGCGCCTTCCACAACGGCCGTGGCCTCGTTCACAAACGTGATATCGCATTTTTTGGAGAGGCCTCTTCCGCCGCTGCCGGTGACGGCCCCCCGCCGTATCTTTCCGGCTTCAGGGTGTCTCAAAAGATCTTTGATGGCGGCGTCCAGGGTCTCCCTGATGTTGCCCCTGTGCAATTTATAGGCGTGATAAAGGATCCTGTTTTCCCTGTCGATCAACGCTAATTTGATGGATGAATATCCGATATCCAATCCCAGACTGAGCATGGTGTCGTCTCCTCTTCATTTGTCTTGGCGGCAACGGCCTCTTCGGGGCCGGATACAGACCCATTCCGTTGCATTAAAAGCTGCATTAAAACCGGTATCCGATTCCCCCTAGAAGAACGTCCGAGTCGCGATTGCAGCTTGAAACCGTGCGATTCCACGAGAACCGGGCGACCCAGTCTCCCGTGAATCGATAGCTGATTGTTGGGGTTATAAGGCCCAATAGCCTTTCGTATTCCTCTTCACCGGTTTCGGATAGGCATCTGGAATTTATGGGCACATAAGCGCCCAGTCCCAAGCCTATCCTTAGGCGGCCGTTAAGAAGCGATTTTGTGGGCCACAATTGGGTCGTCAGGCCGCTCCGGCGGAGGAATTCCATGTCGCCTTCGTGGAGCCAACCCACCGTCCAATCGAGAAAAGAGAAAATTCCGCGCCGGTAATCAAAACTTGCCGCCATGGACGTTTGTGATTCCTTGCTGGCATTGATCGTCGTGCCGCCCAACAAGATCGCGATTTCCTGATAGACGTCATCGATCGAATCCGCTATCGCGCTGTTATTTGAACGCCTTGGCGCCGATGTCTGGAACTCATATCCAATTCCAAACAGGATCGAGGCCGTATTGATATTGCTTTCGGCGAGTACGTAATTGCCGCGCAATTGAACCAGCCATCCACCTTCAATGCGCCAAGTGCCTGCCAGACTCCCAATGCCCCCCCAACTTCGATGGATGCCTTTGTATTGAGTGCCCGCGCTTTTTTGGGTATCGAAAAAAAGATACGGTCCCACGCCCGCGGAAAGTGTCAGGCTATCATCCAGCAGGCTTGTCCGTCCCCAGAGTTGACATATGGGGCCGTCGCGGTGATGATGGGTCAAATGCCCTTCGTTGAGCCACGAAACGCTGTAGGCAAAATGCTCGGAAATGCTTTCTTCATAGGAGATTTGCCAGTCTATGGCATTGTTCCCCGATGAACTCACCAAACCTCCGAGAGCGAAAAGTTCCTGCCCCGCGACGTCTGAACTGGTGAAAAAGCTTCCCATAAGAATGAATATCATGCTCCACAGGGTTTTTTTGACAGGTTTACTAAAAACTGTACCGGATGGCCGCGTATACATTGCTGTTGTTTTGGAACTGGGAAAAAAAAGTATGTTCGTCGCTGCCGAAAAAGAAATTTCCCCCGATCTCCATTCCGATCTGGTCCGTGTATTTGTAATGGATCCTGGGCATCAGGTAGGCATCCTGGTCGCTGGGCGAGTAGTAGGCATTTAGTGTCATTTCCAGGTTCTGGTTCATCAGCAGTTTTGTCAGTTGCAGCGTGATGACATGCCGTATATGATCCTTGGCGGTACTTCCCTGGACGCCCTTTTTGTAATCGTCGTAATCGAGCATCTGTTCCACATAGTATTGCAAAGATGCGTTGAAATCCCTTCCGATCTCCTGGGCATACCCCGCAAGATACCGGATTTCGGAATTTCGGATGAGCGGATCGTCGCCGTCCGCGTCATCCGTGGAATCATAGTAGGCCACTTCGATATTTCCGATTCCCGGCCCCACATTGCCCCGGACGCTGGCGCCGTAAACGTTGAGCCCCGGAAAAAGTGCTAAGCCCTCGGGGGTCTGTCCGGCGGGGTTTTTCCAGAATCCCCAATAGCCGTAGAGGGCATATTCAAACCCGTTCATGTTTCGGTATATGCGAACGGCGATTTCATCGTCCTTGAACCATTCGTCCGGCGTATCCGTGACCACGATGGCATCCCGGCCCACGATCCGGTTCAAGGCGCCGCTCCAATAGGAGAGATATTCGCCGTTCACGAAGCGGTCCGGGTCGAACTTGGGGGTGTACACCAGGTCCATGCAGGCGATCTTTTCCGAAAAAAGACTGAATTTGGCCGCGTCCGAAGGGGCCTTCAAATATTCGGCGTCCCGACCGATAAAGAAAGACTGCCAGTCCTTGGGGAACAGATCGTTTAGAAAGACCAGGTCCCCCGTTCCCCAGGTGAGGATTTGACGGCCGATTTTCACGTCCAGAAAATCGTTGGGCCTTGAAAAAACAAAGGCTTCCCGGGTATCGTACTCGAACCGTTCAAGGACCCCGTCGGCCCAGCCGTCCCCCTTGTACTTGAACTCCGCCCAATCGGTGTAGGTGAAGAGCTCCACCTGGGCCCGGGCCTCCATTACGGAAATATCCTTTTCATAAGCGTCGTATTGGGTGCGCATGCCCCCTCGCAGTTCAAGAAAGCCGTTGAATTCAACGGGTGCGAAATGGTCCCAAAAAGCCCCTCCTTCCTCTCCGTCCCCGGCGTTAGACAATGGAAACGGCATCAAAACCCACATTAAAACAGCCAGGAAAAGTCTTTGAAAAATCTTCATGTTCTTATCGCATGGCCGCTCTGGGCGGTCTTCGCAGATAGCGTTCGGAGAAGAAGGCGTCCTTTATGCCGATGTTGTACCGGATCTTGGAGAAGGTCATGACGGTTTTGGAACCGCTTTCCATATCCTCGGCAACGGACTCGGTAACCGTCGGGTAGACCACTTTTTTTCCGTCTTCCTCTGCTTCGATCGCTTTGACTTTGGTGCTTTTGATGACGCGATAGGGGCGGCCGTCCTTCCTGAAGTATTCCATTTTCATGGGAAGGAAAGTGGTCTTGTCCACATAGGCATCGTAGTGTCCGAATTCCACGTCATCGGGGTTTTTGGGCGTGTTCCTGACCACATAATACCGGTCCGTTGTCTCAATCAGTTCATGGACGTCCGCCTGCGCATTGCGGCCGGATATGTCCTCATACAGAAAATCGGAACCCGCAAAGCTGGTGCGTTTGTCCCCCCCCGCAATCCGTTTCACCAGATCCAGGCTGGGCATGTAGAGCCAGCGATCATCTTCTTTGCCCGGTTCCGCATGCTTGTGCACCATGAAAATCATCTTTCGAACGTCCGCCGGCGCCTGGAAGTAGACGAAATATTTCTGGTCTCCGTCCCCGTCCCCCACGTCTTTTCGAAGCATGTTCAGCTCTCTTTCCCGTTTTCGTCCCTGTTTGTCCTGAATCACCATTTTCACCTTGCCCTTGCTGTCCAGGCCCATATAAAGGGCCGCATGGTTGGCTTTTCGAACGATCTCATCGGCGTTAAGGGATTCAGTGTTTTCATCCGCCAAAGCCAAAGGGGCCAGGGCAAGCAACAGGACCGCCGTCATGAATAAAAGGCTATTGATTCTTTTCATTTTTTCCCTCACTTTCACTGGTTTGTTTTATGAAGTTTGCGATTCATCTGAACCTATGTTTTGACGGTTGTATTTCTTGAAGAACCTTTTTTCGAACACGGTCAGTATGGACGGCAGGACCAGCAGGGTGATAACGCCCGAAAGGCTCATGATGGTAAAGAGCATGACGCCCATGGTTTTGTAGGGGATCAAGGGCGCCACCATGAGCGGCAGAAACCCGATGGCAATGACCATCACGTTCCGGCTGATGGCACGGGCCGGTTCTCCGAACATGGGGAAGACGGCCCCTTTCCAGCTTCCTGTTTCCCCGTATTTGATCCGTGAACGCTGGAGGAAATGGATGGCGAAATCAACGGCCATGCCCAGCGCCAGAACCCCCAGCACCGCAATGGGCAGTTCGTAATCCTTTCCGGTGAGGCCCACGAGGCCGTAAATGGCCACAATGGTAATGGTGAGCGGCACCATGCACAGAAGCCCCCACAGCGCGGATCTGAACAGAACGGCCATCATGATGAAGACGATGAGGAAGCTGCCCAGAAGGGACTTGAGCATGCCGGAGATGAGGATGTCCTCCATCACGTGGTTGATATAGTGGAGTCCCGCCCAGCGATAGATCAGTTCGACGGGCGGTTCATGGGATTGCATGTAGGCATCCACTTCGTTCACCACCGCTCTCATGTCGATGCTGTTGCCGGTGCTCATCTGCACCCAGATATTGGCCTGGCGGTAGTCCGGTGTCGTCATATGCCACAGATCCTGGGGCCGGTGTCCCTGCTGGAATTGGAGAAAGCACTCCGCGACACCTTTCATATGATCGGGTATGCGATAGTTTTCGGGCTTCCCGTCAATGAGTTCCTGGTTGACCTTGCAGACCACATCCGCGATGGAAGTGGTTTTTCCCACCAGCCCGGAATCTTGCAGGTGTTTTTGAAGGTCCGCCATGAACGCCAGCACTTCCGGTCGTTTAAACACCTTGAGACTCTCTTTTTCAACACCGACAAAGGCGCGAAGTTCCTGAAGGGCATCATAGTCGTCGTCCGGTGCCGTTTCGGCCAGTGCGTCCAAATGCCTTATGAGAGCGTCCAGATATTCCTCATAGGACATGCCGACTTCGTTCAACCGCTCTAAATCATTCCGGATGCTTTCGGCAAGATCCGGCGCACGGGTGAAGTCCTCCTTGATTTCAAGGGCAAATGACGTCAACCGTTCTCCTAATGTTTCGATGTCACGAGCCGTTGTACCTTGTGGCCTTTCCCCTTCCAGTACCAGATAGGCGGCATAGGTTCCGTCCAGGTGTTTGTTGAAGGCCACATCCGCTTGACGGATGGGGTGGCTTCCCGTAAACCGCTTGGCGTAATTGTCGTTGACCCGGATTTGGGTAATGCCCCAGACGGCAACACCCATTAAAAGCAACACCAGCAACAGGATGGGCTTTGCGCGGCGGTAGGTGAGACCTCCGGTGGCGTTCAGTATTTTCGTGAGCCAGGTTTCCTTTACTTCTCCCCCGGCGGACATTCCGAAGTTTCTTAGCTTTCTCTCCGGAATCATCATGATATAGGCGGGGACGAATATGACCGTATAGAGCCATGCGATCATGACGCCGATGCTCAAAAACGCTCCGAAGATCCTGGCCGGCGGAATGGATGTAAAGGTGAGGGAAAAGAAACCGGCAGCCGTGGTGAGTGATGTATATAGAATCGGCGCAAAGAGGGTGTGCATCACTTCCCGAATGGTCTCTTTGCGGCCCTTTTGGGCGGTGTAGACATCAAAGAACTCTGACAACACATGGATGGAATCCACGATGGCGATACACATGAGGAAGATCGGTATCATGGAGCTTAAAATGTGCACCTCGCAACCGGAAGCGATCAAAAGCCCCATGGTGGTGATCACCGAAAACATGGCAATGATCATGGGGAGGATAATCATGCGCAGTTTTCTGAAAAACAGCCACAGAAGGACAAAGATGACTACCATGGCCAAGGGGCTTCCCACCGACATCTGGGAGAACATCTCCACACCGATGGCCACCTCCGCCACCGGCAGACCGGCGATGTGATACGCTTCCTCGCCCCCCAGTTCCGCGACCTTTTGCCGCAGTTCGTTGTAGATCCTGTAACTCAGGTGTTTGTCGGTGAGGGGGAGATAGATGCACATGGCCTTGCCGTCTTTTGAGAACATGCGCCCTTTGAGCAGAGGATTGCTAAAGGCCTTGTCCCGTATGGCCAGGGCCTCTGCCCTGGTCTTCGGTGGTTTGCTCATGAGCCATTCGAACCGGATCACGCCGGGGCCTCCCTGGCTCATGTGATCCGTTAGAGACGGCGCCGTCATGTCCGCCTCGATGACCCCCGTGAAACCCTCGGGGTTCTTTTCATCGGGCCACCGAAGCGTCTTGGCGAACTGCGTCAGTTCATATATCCTGGAAAGGGTTTTGGGATTGTAGACACCGTCCGGATCATGTTCGTTGATGATGCCCACCACCACGATTTCACTTAAGGAAAACGTCTTCTTGGCCTGATTGTGGAACACCCGGTGCGGTTCATCCATGGGGAGCATGTTCTCCGGATCGGTGTCGATTACCGCCCACGGAAAGAACGCGCCCGCCAAAACGGTCAGCAGGACCATGAAAAGGGTTGCCAGTTTGTAATGGTTGATGGAAAAATCAACGATGCTGTTTTTCAGGTTTTTCATTTGCTTTTCTCCAAACGTGCATGTGGATCGTCTTGGTTTTAGGGCCTCGGCGAAAACAATTGCGCCATTCTGCTTCTCTTTGGGGGTAGTTCTTTGCTTAAATCGTGCCAATCATTTTTGTCGTTATATATCATATAGATAGCATATTTATCGGAATTCGGATTTCCAAATACGATAACTTGAGTATCCGTATATGGAGATGTTCCATGCGGTCTTCCGGATATGGCAACCACGGTCCTGCCACGCTTGCGGTTTCGCGCAATCGGGCCGACCAAAATTCGTGCGCGAATACTCATGTCCTATTGCTTTGCACCCCCTAACCCAAAAAGACCGTCAGAATAACGGTGCCGTAGCTGTCCTCATTGCCGGAAAGGGCGCTGTTAAAGCAGGTTGTCCCCACAATATTGTGATATGTGAAGGAAAGGGCCACTTTGCCGTAGCCCACCATGAAACCCATGGACAGATTGGCGAACCAGCGGTCCCTCTCGCCGCTCCGGCTGTCCGAAAAGGTATTTCCATCCGTGGGGAGCCATCTTAAGGCGCCGATAAACTGCGGCTCCACAAAGAGATAGCAAACCATCCTGTTTCCGGCGGGAGACAGCCCGGCAATGGGCGCCGTCTCTCCAATAATCGGCATGGATCCGTAGGTATCGGGGAGGTTGCGGCCGATCCTCGCCGTCAAACCCATATTGCCCCCAACGTAGTAGTTGCCGATTCCCCCGCCCGTACCTGCCGTCAGGTCCATGGCGAAGTCATCCGAAAGGTCCTTTCGCATCAGTCGGCGCCCATATTGGTAGAAAAGGTTGACAATGGGTTCGTTTCCAAGCTGTGTGTCCCACCCCCGGGGCGCCGGGGAGTCGATGATTTCGTGAAAACGGGTCTGAATGTACTCGGCGCCGGTTGCCGGGCCTACCAGTCCCAGCCGAAGGCTGAACTGATGGCTCGAACGGCTCCCGATGGATACCATTGAATTGTCCCAATAGAGAATGCCCGCGTAGGGATGGTCCTCCGGCGGGGGGTCCGCCACGGTGATATCTTTGGCCGTGTATATTTCCATCCCCAGGGAGGATTGCAGGTATGTCCTGTAATCGGACGTTCCGACTGTTGGAATAAAGGAAAGAAGATTTCCGATCTTTCCGCAGAAATGGTTCGGGCTAAAGGCATTTAGGTCCGGTGAGGTCCATAACAAACCCAGCCCGCTGGTGTATCGGTTGTCATTGCCGGCAAAATAGTCATTTCCGAAAAGGACGGACAGCGCTCCTCCATGGACAGGGGGATCCATCTGCGGCACCCGGTTTCGGCCTGACAAAAGAGTCCCCTCCCCCATCGCCGCCGTTAAAATCGCGGCATCCTCCAAATGCCCGCGGTCTGTCCGCCCGTGGGAATCATTTACGCCCAAGAGCAGACTGAGCATGAGGATTGCGCTCCATTTCAACAGATGCCGATGCATATCCTTGATCCCTTTCATCTCGATCATCCCGAGACATCGGGCCATGGGCCAGAAGGCTCGCCCCGCCCCTTTTTGCTTTCCGGCAAAGCGACCCAGACGGAATGGTTTGGGGATCCGTATTCATCGTTTAAGCGCGCCAGCCGCAGCCCGAGGGTGCTTTCCAGGGTTTGAGGCTTTTGTCCCTTCCAGTGCATATGAATCACCACTTCCGCATCCAATCGGGGATGACGGTAAACCCTGAGTGCCGTAAGGGTTCTGTCCTGTTCAGCAGCCTCGATAGACCCTGACAGGTCCTCCAAAAGCCTTTCAAGATGGGAACGGGTCGTTCGAAAATGGATAATTTCAAGCCATCTCATGATCCTTTTCCTTTTTCACGGTTGCGTTCTTGCATTTTCCACGCAGGAGATGCTTTAACCGTGCCAAAACAATTTTTATCAAAAAATCAGAGAGATAAGTGAATCACATTGACGTGGAAATCCATATATGGTAAATGCGCTTCCATATATGGATTTTTGGGAACGGGTCTACCAAATGTGGTTATCTGATTTGAAAGGATAAGACGAGATAGCCGCCACAAATGGAAAGGAGTACCATTGTCTTTTGATGAAAGAGAATTCTTCCACCGGGCAACACTGCGCATTTGCGGAAGCCTCAAGATCGAACAGGCCATGATGAAGTGTTTCGAGTACCTGAAGGGTTTCATCCCCATGGATGAGATGACCATGAACCGCTATGATCCGGCGCTTTTCGCCGTTCGCTGTGTGGCCCGGGTGACCCGTGACGATGCTCGGAAAATGAACCGAATCATCCCCCTGCCCCAGCATCTGAAAGATTACATGGTAAACCGGAATGAGGGGGCCCAGCGGCTGGTGATCATCAATCGCCCGGACCGGGAGCCGGTCCGACGTCTGGTCTGGGACGCCCTGGATATGACCCGTTCGTCGGTGCTGGTCCTCCATTTGAACATTGAGGGGGTACCGCTGGGAGGCGTGGTGGTTCGAGCCCATGGATTCGACCGGTATACCCAGGACCATGCCCGATTGCTGGAGATGCTCCATGATCCCTTTGCCGTTGCCGCCGCCAACACCCACGAACATGAGGAGGTCCTGAGGCTGAAAGATCTTTTGAACGACGACAACCGTTATCTCAAGAAGGAATTGCGGCGGCTTGCGGGCGATACCATTATCGGCGCGGAATTCGGATTAAAAGACGTGATGGAGATGGTAAGGCAGGCGGCCCCCCGTGAAACGCCGGTATTGCTCATAGGGGAAACCGGGGTGGGCAAAGAGGTTATTGCCAACGCCATCCATTTTTCGTCCCAACGAAAAAACGGCCCTTTTATCAAGGTGAACTGTGGCGCCATTCCGGAAACCCTAATTGACAGCGAACTGTTCGGCCATGAAAAGGGGGCCTTTACCGGCGCCATTTCAAGAAAACGGGGTCGTTTTGAGCGGGCCCAAGGGGGCACCATTTTTTTGGATGAAATCGGGGAACTGCCGCTCCAGGCCCAGATTCGATTGCTGCGGGTGCTTCAGCAAAGGGAGATCGAACGGGTGGGGGGCACCCAAACCATTCCCCTTGACATCCGCATCATTGCCGCGACCCATCGAAACCTGGAGAATATGGTGGAAAAAGGGTCTTTCAGGGAGGATCTTTGGTACCGGCTGAGTGTCTTCCCCATCCGCATCCCACCGCTTCGGCAGAGAAAGGGGGACATCCCGGAATTGGTGGACCATTTCCTGAAACAGAAATCCCGTGACCAGAAGCTTAGAGCCGTGCCAAAGCTGGCACCGGGCGCCATGGACCGGCTCACCGGGTGCCAGTGGAAGGGAAATGTCCGCGAGCTGGAAAACGTGGTTGAACGGGCCCTGATCCGCCACCAGGGAGGCCTTTTGGCGTTGGACCCATATATCCTGGCGCCGGAGAAAGGGCCTGAAACGGTGGTCCTCTCTGATCAAATCCCCCTTCGGCTGGACGATGCCATGCGGCGGCACATCGAAGGGGTCTTGCGGAAGACCGGAGGCCGGATCAATGGTCCCGAAGGGGCCGCGGAACTGCTGGGCCTCCATCCCAGTACCCTGAGGCATCGGATGGACAAGCTGGGGATTTCCTACGGGCGCGGTAAATAGGGAATGGCGCCATGCACCGGTTTCAAAGACCCTCTTTTGGCCGGCACGTGCCTCATTCAAGACCAAAACCAGCCGTGTGGCGGTTCCTTTTTCCTTGACCCACGAACCGATTTTTTCTATGCTCGTCGCTGAAAAAATAGTGTCTTATCACCCCAACAAACCCATAATTCGTCTCAAACCGTACATTCATTGCCCGCGGGGCCCTATGATTTTGATTAGGAGGAAACCATGCCATTAATGACCAGAGACGAGTATCTGAGCAGCATGAGGGAGTTTGACCATCGGGTCTTTGTCCAGGGGGAACAGGTGGAAAGTATCGTGGATCATCCCATCTCGGCGCCTCCGGCCATGGCCATGGCCGAAACCTATCACCAGGCCGAACCGGCGAAACGGGCGGATCTCTTTACGGCCCAATCCCATCTCACGGGAGAACCCATCAACCGTTTTACGCACATTCAGCAAAGTGTCGATGACCTGGTCAACAAGATCCTCATGCTGCGCGAGATGGGAAGGGAGACGGCCTGTTGCTTTCAGCGCTGCGCGGGCCTTGACTGTATAAACACGGTCTATGCCATCACCCATGAATTGGACCGTGAAAAGGGCTCCGATTACCACGACCGTTTCAAAAATTATATCAAATACCTCCAGGGAAACGACCTGGTTCCCGCCGCCTGTATGACCGATGCAAAAGGAGACAGGAGTCTCCCGCCTTCGGCCCAGGAAGACAAAGACCAATACCTGCGCGTGGTTGAGGAGCGAAACGGCGGTATACTGGTCCGGGGCGCCAAGATGCACATCACGGGCGGTGTCAATTCCCACGAGTTGGTGGTCGTTCCCACAAGGGCGTTGAGTGAGCAGGACAAGGATTATGCCGTCGCCTTTGCCATTCCCGCGGATACAAAAGGGATCACATTCATTTACGGAAGACAGCCCTCGGATACCAGACGCCTTGAAGAAAGACGATTGGATGTGGGCAATTTCTATTACGGCGGATGCGAGGCCGTAGTTGTTTTCGATGACGTTTTTGTTCCCGAGGAAAGAATCTTCATGAAAGGGGAGTACCAGATGGCCGGGAGGCTCGTGGAGCTCTTTGCGGCACACCACAGGGCCAGCTACGGCGGGTGCAAGGTTGGGGTCGGAGACGTCCTTATCGGCGCCACCGCCGCAATTGCGGAAGCCCATGGGACCCATAGGAGTTCACACGTCAAGGATAAACTGGCGGAGATGGTTCATCTCAACGAAACACTTCACGCGGGCGCGTTAGCGAGCGCCGGCAAGGGCTATCGGACCCCGAGCGGCGCCTACGCGGTAGATCCCCTCATGGCCAATGTGTGCAAGCTGAATGTCACCCGTTTTCCCTTTGAGATATCCCGGCTGGCCCAGGATATCGCGGGAGGCATCCTGGTGACCATGCCGTCCCTACTGGACAAGGACAACCCGGAGATCGGCGATTATGTCAAGAAATACCTGGTCGGGAAAACAGGCGTGGATGCCGAAAAGCGGATTCGGATACTTCGTCTCATCGAGAATATCACCCTGGGTACCGGTTCCGTATCCTATCTAACCGAATCCATCCACGGCGCGGGATCCCCCCAGGCCCAAAAGATCATGATCACGCGTCTGGCGAACCTGGAAGCCGCCAAATCCTATGCATTCAGATTGTGCGGAATAGGCGAATAACAGGGCGAATGACAACACCCCTCTGATTCACCCTGCTCATCCCTCGCCCTGATGAATTACCCCTTCTTTTCTCTTGACACCAGCCCCTAATTCTTGGAGGATTGTAAGTATTTCTCTGAGCTTCATTTTGAGAAAAGGCCAAACCCATCGCGAGGTGGGGACGGAAAGCCACGGATCTTCCCTTTTGAAAGACAGCCGGGTTGCCGCAAAATGGACGCATCACCAGAATTCAATGATAGAAGATGGATAAGCTGGCTCTCGAATTGCTGGGTCACACGGTGGCTTCTGGCGACGCTCCTGTTTCTTTACGGTTTTGACGCCGCCCTTGCCAAGGAAACCCCTTCCCAAACCCTTTCGATTCAATCAACGGCCCATCGGGCCTTCATTCGGGATTCTCCGGAACCGCCCGCCAATTTAAAAATCCTATCGGCTTCACCGGGTTCGCCCACCGGCACTGATGTAACCTTGGCGTGGGACCCCAATGCCGAACCGGTGGACGAATACCGGATCTATTACGATGATGACGAAAGTGGTCCGCCCTATGCCGGCACCGGGGCATCTGAAGGGATGAGTCCCATTCCCACCGGTTCCGTCACGCTGACCATCACCGGATTAAGCGATACAAAGACCACCTATTTCGTTGCCACGGCAGTTATCGGCATGGAAGAAAGCGGCTATTCAAATGAGGTATCCTATACGCCGCCCGACACCACACCACCCACCATCACTTCAGGCCCCACAATCGATTCCAAAACGACCACCACCGCAACGGTTTCGTGGACAACCGATGAACAAAGCAACAGCACCGTTCGTTACGGTACACTTAGCGGCACTTGGAACGATTATCCCTTTGAATCGACGGATGCCGGCTTGACGACCGATCATCAAATCATCATCACGGAACTCGAACCGGGAACAGTGTATTTCTTAAGGGTCGGATCAACGGACGCATCCGCCAACGGCCCAACGGTTTCAGAGGAACTGAGCTTCCAAACCGATCCCGAACCGGACACGACACCACCCATCATCACTTCAGCTCCCACAATCGATTCCAAAACGACCACAACCGCAACGGTTTCGTGGACGACCGATGAGGGAAGTAACAGCATCCTCGGTTACGGGACCATTAGCGGCACTTGGAACGATTACCCTTTCCAGGAAACCGACGCCGACATGACGACCGATCATCAAATCATAATAACAGGTCTTGAGCCGGGAACGGAGTATTATTTAAGGGCCGGTTCAACGGATGCCGCCAATAACGGACCCACGGTTTCAGAGGAACTGAGTTTCCAAACCGACCCCGATGCAACACCGCCGGAGGTCACCATCACCTCCCCCACCTCAAACAACACCTACAGCATTGAGGCAACTTCAGTGACACTAGGCGGCACCGCTTCAGACAATGTGGGCGTCACGGGCCTCACCTGGGCCAATGACCGGGGCGGCAACGGCGAAGCCACCGGAACCAACGATTGGAGCACAAGCGCCATCACCCTTTACAGCGGAGAGAATGTCATCACCGTTACAGCCATGGATGAAGCGGGAAACTCGGGCGAGGACAGTATCACCATCACCTGTGCATATGCCCATGAGTGCCCCGACTGTTCGGGAGACCAGGTCACCCTTGAAGATGTGACTTTCATGGCGGGAACCGATTGCTCCTGTGTCGCTACCGTGTCCATGACCATCGGGTCAGGCGTCATTGTAAGGGAAGGCGCCACCCTCACCATTTCCGCGCCGGAAGTCCATGTTCAGGCGGTATTTCACGCGGAAAGGGGCGCCAACATTCGCATATCCCATCAATAGCCATGCAATATGGTGCGGCATGCCTTCCGCCAGTTCTCGTTCCTATGATATCGTGAATATGGAATTTGTAGCAGTGTTCCTCGCGAGGTTTTTTTGGGATCGCTAATTGCAGAGTACAATGGTATCAATCATCCTCTCGATTTGAGACGCTGTTATGAACCCTTTGAGGCATTTTGGGCCATTGGAATTCAGGCTCTCATTTCTAATATATTGGACGATGCTCTCCATGGCTTGGTCCGGATTCAGGTCTTTCTTCCGGGCCAGGGACAACAGCTTTTCCCGGTGTCCGTGGGATATCATGTTCAAATAGTCCTGCATTGTCATGTTTCCTTTACCGGCGATGTTTTCAATGATTCGTCTACTTTCACGTTCTTTCCAATGTATGGCCGGTTCGTAAATCTATTATCAGATGCCCTTATGGGATTTGTAAATGTTTTGTAAAAAGGATCTTTGCGGGGAAAAGCGGAGCCGCATCAATGGGCTCCGCTTCAAAGGGTTGTTATCAGACAAAACGCTCGGTCACGGACATGGCCTTGTAGATACATACGTCCAGGCAGGAGAGGCACATCACGCATTTTTCCGCATCAAGAGAGACCCGCCAGGACCCATGATCCACATCCAGGGCCCTGGTGGGACAATGGGGCAGGCATGCGGTGCAGCTCGTGCACCGGTCTTCAAGACGCCGGATCTCCTCGGCAAGGGATTCCACCTGCACCCCCAACCCTTCCAGATAATTCAATCCCCGGGATAGACGGGCCTCTTCACCGGACAATTCAACCACCATCCGTCCCTGTTTTCCGGGGTCGATACTGGCCCTCAATATATTGACCTGTATGCCGTAACCGGTGATCAAACGGTAGGTGACCGGTTCCTCCACCAGGGCTTCCGAAAATTTCAGCACCACTTTGATTTTTTTCATGGGCCCACCTCCTTATCACCAACGGCTCCGGGCAGGGGCGCCTGGGCCTGGGTCAGCAGAAAGGATTTGTTTTGAACAAGGTCTTTGAGGTGCCGTGCCACCTTGCGGGCCATGGCGTAGCTGGAAAAGGAACCGGTGGGGACGTCTCTTCCGCCGATTTGAATGCTGCCCGATCTCAACGCAGCATAGCTGACCTCGCCGAGTGTTGCTTCCCCCTCCCCATAGGGATAGAAGCGGCTGTAGTCCACAATGGGCGCTTTCAACTGCGCGTCGGAAACCGATACGGCCCGCACCATTTCCTCGTCCAGAATGGGAATGGGAACACCCACGGCAAGACTGAGGGTGACTCCGTAGCCGGTAAAAGAGACGGCCCGCAGCCATTGGTTGCTCATCCGGCGCAGGTCCCCCATAAGGGCCACGGTTCCGGCCGGGGTCCTCGGTGTGCCGTTTTCAAGTCTCGGCGCCAAGGGATTATGCTGGGTGCCGGGCCAGGCCACATACCCATGACCGCCGCCCAGAAACACCCGCGTCCCGATACCGATGGTGCGATAGTGAGGGTCGTTGAAAAGGGGCGAGAGCTGACCGGCGCTGCAGTAGTTGGCATTGCCCACATGTGGTTTCAGTTTGCCCATGTAGGTGTAGATCGGCTTGTCTGAAACGTTCACCGCCACATTGTAATTCTGATAGCAGTTGCGCGGATTGAAGAGGTAGGCGTCATTCATATCCGAAAGCCCCACGTCCTGTTCATGGTGTTTTTTGGGATAGCAATCCGTTCCGTAGCCCATGGCCTTGAATGAGACCTTTTTGCCCGACACCAGTTCCTCAATGACATGGGCGCCGCCGTATCTGAATTTTCCAGGACCCCCATTACTGTTTCGCGGGTCTTCCTCCGCCAGGGCCGTGGCGCCCAGATAAACGTCGGCGGCAGCCAATCCCGCATAGGCCGGGACGCCGTTCAATGTGGCAAACCCGCCGCCCAGCTTCATCTTTTCCTTTGGTTGTTTGATATTCAAAAAGGCCCCGGAAGAGCACATGGGGCTGAAGGTTCCCGTGGTGACCACATCCACCTCTCTGGCGGTCTGTTTCACCCCTTTTTTACGAACCACATCGATGATCTCCTCGGCGGTAAATACCACCACCTTTCCGGATCGAATTCTATGGTTGATCTCCTGAATGGTCCTCGCCATTAATTTTGCCTCCGTTATACACGGCGCTTCCCCACAATCCCTGGACATCCGGCAAGGTGGGTTCAGACCTGATTCATTTCACCTCGCCAACCCATTGAAATTTCTGAACGGAATAATCGCCGCATTTTTTGATTCTTGCGTATGTGATTACAGTCGCATCTGGATCGGCCCCCGAAGGAGCCCGGCCATTATCCATAGGCAAAGATCCAGCCGGTAAGGAGGGGTTTTGATTTTCTGGAAGCTTCTGAGAATTTTCATAACATTAAAGGGATTTCGCGGTCCAAAACCGCTTTTATAGCAAAAAAAACGCCGTGGGCTTTTGAGGCCCACGGCGTTGAAAAATTAAGAATCAATGTCAATCAACCCATGGGCGCACCTCTTGCGGGCATCATGGACATCATCATTGGGTTTTGGGGGGTGTTCTGCAAATTCATGTCTTCGTACATTCTTTTTAGATGTTGCGGCGATGATACACTGGTAAAAAGTTCCCTGTCAATCAAAATATATTCCACCCCAATTACGGCCGTTCCGATGCAGAACATGCGCACCATCCCGCAATCGGGAGTGGGCATCTTTTTGAAACCGAGCAGATCTTTAAACACCATCAAGGATCGTTCCAGGTCCGTTTAGGCCCGAAAGCCGTCGGCGATCAAGCGCCTGGCCTGCCCGACAAGGTAAAGCGGGAGCGAAACAAGCAGAAAGGGGACTTTTTCCTTCTTTGGGATACTGGTTTTTTGTCGGGAACATGATGGTGGCATTGCATTGAACCTGAGCCCCACCGGGGATTTTTTTTCCGCCACAAACACCTGCAGCGATTTCAAGGAACCGGTCGTGCCTGCCTTTACCTCAACCGGCACGACCTTATCTTGGTGTGCGGTCAGATAATCCACTTCAGCGCTGGCACTCTTATGATCCCGGTTCCAATAAAAGAGCTGCGGTTTCTCATAGCCTGGTCCGGCATATAAAAGGTGTTGGCCGACAAACTGCTCGGCCAGGGCACCATTGTTCACCATGAGTAAATCATCTGCCATTTCCAGTCCCGGCAGACTGAGACCCAGTGAAGTCGAAACCAGACCTGTGTCCAGGAAAAGAGGTTTGAAATCGCGTTCTTTGGCCTCTGCCCCTAAAGGCACGCCATTACCGGCACTGTGCCTGACCCGGTAGATGACCCTCGCCATTTCCAGCATGTTCAGGGTTTCGCCAAGCTCCCTTGACCGCTCTTCAGGATCAAGCTGTACATACTTAAGTCTACGGCCGATTAGGGCCGGTATTCGCCTGAAGACCTTACGCAACCTTTCCGGATAAATGCGTTTTCGATATTTACTGAAATCATCTTCGTAAGCTTGCAGTATGGCCGCATGTTCACGAATCGCCTCAGCCGGTTGACCGGAATTGCCGTACCATGAAACAGCTGCAGGCATCCCTCCGACAATCCAGAAAAGCTTTAAGAAGTTGAGCAGGGAAAGATGAATAGACTCCGGAATGGTATCACCCAGTGAGTACTCCTTTAAGAACGTTGTCATTCTCTCCTGGCCCAGCGCCAAAAGAAACTCCTCCATGTCCATGGGACCGAGATGCAGATATTCCACCCGGCCTACGGGCATGGAAAAATCATGGTCTGCAAGCAGAAATTCCAGGAGAGAGCCGGCAGCTATGACATGGAGGTCTGCTCGCTCTTCGTAGAAATAGCGCAACATTGGCAGCAGATTCGGTGCAGCCTGAATTTCGTCGAAGAAGATAAGGGTTTTTCCTGAGGTGATTTCCGTATCATGGTCAATTTGCAGAAGCTGCAGGGATCTGCTGACATCTTTGCCGGCAAAAAGCTGTGCCTTTTCAGGATGTTTGTCAAGATTAATTTCAACCAGGTTATCGAATTGACGCGCAAACTCCCGAACCAGCCACGTTTTGCCGACCTGTCGAGCGCCCCTGATAATGAGCGGTTTCCGGCTGGGGCGATCCTTCCATTCGATCAGGTCATGCAGGGCCTTTCGATACATTTGCACCTCACTGATATCGTTTCGAAGCCAACGAAAACCGGAGTTCTTTTTACTGGTGATTATACACAAATTTGGACAAAAGGAAAGGTTGTTTTAGCCGAAAATGGCTTTTTTGCCGGGATTACCGTCTATTCGAGAACAACAATGGATGGTTGACAAAAACTTAAAGAACCTTACAGATAAACAGCCCACATCGAGAGAGGAGCCTCCCATTTCGCTGGTTGATGGTGTTGGTACCGATGGTGTCAATATCGATGGTGCAACCCATTTTCACCTCACGGCCCGAAGCAGCCCTTCTTTGCTACCCAAGTAGTGATAGATGTTGGAAACGTTCATCCCCAAGGCGGCGGCTTAAGATGACCCGAAAGTGAAATGAGAAAATGTGAACGCGTTTGTGAGTGCGCTCTTTCTAAAAGAACTGTTCGTAACGGAAGGTCTCTCCCGGCGGTATGACCACGAACTCTTCGCCCCATGGACCGAACACCATTTTTCGAATCAGGGAGCCCTCGCCCGGGATCTCTTCGTATCGCAACCCGAAACGTGCGGCGGTTTTTCGGGCGTATCGCCGGTATTGTTCGATCGCGTAATTTCCGGTGTTGATCAGGGCCAGTCGCTTGTAGTTGCCCAGCATTGCCTTCACCAGCCGGTTCGCCCGCTCCTCGCCATAGTGTTCTACGATCTGATCGATCTCCTCAAAAGGGGTGATCCCGGCTTCCACCCAACCTTTGGTCAGATAGAAGGTTCCCGGTTCACGATGGCATTGGGCCTTGTATGCCGATCGTGAACCGAGAAAAAGGGTGATGCAGTCGTCCGCCCTGGGAACCACCAAACGGCAGCCGGTGGCCTTGAGTCCGATAATGGACAGGGAGCAGAGGCCGTAACCCAGAATCACGGTATGGTATTGACCGTTCAGTTCGTCAATGGCCCCCTGCAAGGTTCGCCGCAGTCTATCGGGATTGACATGCAAGCCGAATTCAAAGACCCGGTGGGTCATACCCTGGGGCAGGATGGGCAGGAGTTCTTCCACCACGGTGGCGCAAACCATCACCAGGGTGTGTGAAAAGTCCGTCGGTGCAATATTCATCAGGAGACTTTAATTTTGCCGGATCGAAACGCAGTGGTGTAATTGCGGCAGAATCGATCCTTTCCCAGAACCAGTTCCGTGGCATACAACATGTTGATCAGGCTTTGTTCCATTGGGTTAATGATGGCCGCATCCAGCCCGGCCGCAAGGAGCTGCGCCAGAAATGCCTGGTTGATGAGGCTGCGGGCGGGTATGCTCCAGTATGTAACGCCCGATCTTCAAACGGCGATCCACATCGGAGGGAATGCCGGCATCATCCAGCAGCAGCGCGATCACCGGGGGCTCCAGTTTCGGCTTGGTTCCCGCGTTCACATCCAGGTAATCAGCACCTGCAGCCACCTGGCGTATGGCCAGATCCCGGATAAAGGCCGCATCGCGTTCTGCAATTGCCGCTGCGGTTTTTTTCAGAGTGCCGTTGATCTTCTCTCCTATAATACGCATGGTTTCTCCAATATATCCTGGAAACCAAGAAGGGGACAAACAGAAAGCTTCCCGTTTATTTGCCCCCTCTTCGGTCCGATCTTATCGATTTTTTTCTTAGAAGGTACCGTACTTGTGGGTCGCTTCGATGTAGGCTTTCATGTTCTCCGGTTTGGCGTTGATGGGGGCATCACAGCCGGGGCAAACGATCAGGCCGGTCCCTTCAAACAGCTCGATCAGGTCCCTAACGTAAGCGTCCATATCCTGAGGCGTGCCGGACACCAGCAGAGATGAGGGCACGTCGCCCATCATGGACATGCAGTCGCCAGCCAGTTCCTTGAACTTTTTCATGTCGGTCATGCCGTCGGGATTAATGACCGCCGGCGACAGCGGAAATATCCTGTTGGGTACGGTTCAGGGAGACATTCATGACATCGGCAAAAACATCGTAGGCGTCTTGATGCGCTGCCATGGGTTTACGGTAACCGATCTCGGGGTGGACGTACCGCCGGTCGAGTTTGCCAGAGAGACCCTGCGGATCCAACCGGACATCATTTCCCTTTCAGGACTGTTGACGATTTCATACGATTCCATGAAAGAAACGATCCTGGAGATCCGTAAGCTGGATGACCCAGGCGTTGCCAGAACCCCCGTTCTGATCGGCGGCGGCACCATCAATGCCATGGTCTGCGGGTTCGTTGGTGCCGATTACTGGGCAACCGATGCAGTGGTGGGCATGCAGTTTTGCAGACAGATCATGGCTGAACGAGATGATTAGCGATTTTCACACTTGGTTGGGGGGACGAGATTTTTACGTCGGCGCTTGTCACCCATCTTCAAGAAGTGCCGTTCTAAGTTCTCGGCGTCCTTTTCCAGCCTGGCCATCACCTTGGTCCTTGCCCGATTCTGGATCCTGGCCTTGAGGCCTCTACCGAATCCGGTTGGGTCGGGATTCTTGATAATCTTTTCCAGCGGTAGGTAGTCGCTCTTGCTTTTGAGCCTTCCCAGGCGATTGACCGACGCAAGGCGATGAGCCACTTCATCCAGGCCCAGTTCCTTCAAGCGTTCGGCAGTGGGGAGGCCATCATTTGACAGGCCCCGATAGGCATAATACTCCTCCAGCATCCCTTTTTTGTTCATGTCAATGCCCTGACCCCATGAATCCGGTTCCGGACGTCTGGTAAAAGTATCGTTTCGCCGATCCATGCCTTTGAGGGCATTGATGGCCCGCTCTATCTGATAGCCCCGCTCAGAAGCGATCTGTATGCGGACGCCGTCGGTTGAGATGCCCCGGGACGCGCTTAACACCGAGGCGAGATGGGCGGGAATCAGCTTGCCGTGGGTTAAGAGGGTCATGCCCAGGTAGAAACAAATTCCCAGGCTGTCCAGGAGCAATTTATAGTTTTCATGCCACCATACGGCGCGCCCCTTGTCCCTGTGGGAATTGAACACCATGGTGCGTGAGGTGGCGCCGAACAAGAGCCCGGCAGTCTGCTTGTTGATGGTTTGCATGAGTAAGTGGGGAACGCCTTTCAGGAAATCTCCTCCCCGGGGGGAAACGGAAAAGGCCATCACAAATGGCGGCGCCGAATGGGCGGGCCAGTGCATCCCCTTCATGTGCAAGGCACAATCTTCGCTTCCCCTCCCGATCTCAGCCGCAGCCAGGCGGGTGCCTTGTGCCAAGATCCCACCGATCCCCTGGGACGCCGACACCTTGTCCACCAACGCTTCAACGGCCCCCACATCACCCCAGCCGGGCTTGATTCCGTCCATGTCCCTTGGGGTTAGGATGCCTTTGGCATGGGCATCGGTCAACATGCCCACGGCGCCTGAGAACTCGTTGATATCAAACCCTTTACGATTGATCCGGTTTGCAATGTGCAGGATCTCATCCACCCGGCGCAACCCCAAGGTGAGCCCGAGGGTCATGATGTATGCCACCTCGTATCCATGCCCCGCCTCACCGACAAAGGCGCCGTCAAGAATCCGCCACTGCTTGCCGCAGCGCAGGGGGCACCGAAAACAGCCGGTCTCCTTGGAACTGGTGGCCCGGTAATAGGCTCCGGCGCCAATAGGGTCGATATCTTCGGGACCGGCCTTGCGCCGCCAGTTGTCGGCATACATCAGGCCAAGGGACTCCACAACGTGGATAAACATCATGGTGCCGTAACGGGTGAACAGGCGCGGAAAGGCGAGACTGGCGGCCCAGTGCTTCACAGCCCGGGACCAGGTTTCCAGGGCTTTGTGATCGTCTTTTTCTATTTTTTCCCGGCCTGGGGCCAACAGAACGGCTTTCAGTTTCTTTGACCCCATTACGGCGCCCATCCCGGCCCGGGCAAAGCTGTGAGAATTCTTTTCAAACATGATGTTGGCATAGCGCACCAGGTTCTCGCCGGCCGGACCGATAACGGCCGCAACGGTCTTGGGATGCTTTGCCTTTAAGGCCTTTTCCGCTTCAATGGTATCCAGTCCCCACAAATCCGAAGCATCCTCCATACGGCAACGACCTTGGGTATCGATGAACAGATAGCCCGGCTTCTTTAGCGCCCCGGTAATAACCAGATGCTCTATGCCCAAACGACGCATCATCACGCCCCACACGCCCCCGCCATTGGCATCCCCGTAAATTCCAGTGAGCGGGCTCAAAGCCGTGGCCGTGGCCCGGGCCCCGGTGGGAAACCCTGACCCCACCAGGGGCCCGGCCCCAAAGATCAGGGGATTGTCAGGGCCCAATGGATCCGTGTTCGGATCGATCAGGTCATAAAGCAGGCGGGCGTTCAGCCCCCCGCCGCCGATGAATTGGGCCATGGTCTCGGCGCCAAGAGACTGCCGGGAGATTTGCCCGCTGCTCAGGTCTATTTTCAACAGCCGCCCTTTTCCCGTGTTTTTCCGATCCATGATGAGAAGCCCCCTTTTCCAGGTCACAAGTGGTGAATTCGCTTACGGCACCTGATAGAGCAACACCCGTGCCATGTCAGCTACCAAAACAAACAGGCAATAACCCATTAAAAACAAAGTGCTTTAGACACATGAGCCACACCTGAATCAATGCAATGGGATATCCATACTGTCGTATTTGACACTTTCACGGGAAGATGCTAAATATGACAGATTTCTTGGAGATGCTGCTCATGAAAGGTTGAACATGGATGCCAATGCCTTTTTCAGGGAGGCAACCCTGCGCATTTGCGGAAGCCTGGAGATAGAGATTGCCTTGTGGCGCACCTTCTTGTTCCTCAAGGATCACATCCCCGCGGAAAAGGCCTTTTTTCATCACTATAATCCTGAAAAAGCCACTTCCACCGTGGACGCCTCGGCGGACGCAAGGGGCGGAAAACGTCACGACACCCAGGCAAAATGGCCCGAGGAATGGCACCACGTGGCGATTCAGGACAGACTTCCCGAAAGCGTCATTCTAAACAGTGGGGATGAGCATCCCTTGGCCCGTTTGATGCTTGCGCCTTTTGTCATGAAGGGGCGCTTTTCGGTAATGGTGCTCCGCCTGACCGTGAGCAATGAATGGATCGGCGGCGTAACCCTATGGGCGTCGGGCAGGGACAGGTTCAACCAGGAACACCTCAGGCTCTTTTCCCTGCTGCGTGACCCCTTTGCCATCGCATTATCAAACTCCCGCCGCTACCAGGAGCTCTCGGCATACAAGGACAGGTTGGTGGATGACAAGCAGTACCTGGAGAGCCAGTTACGCAAAGATTCGGGCGGAGAGATCATTGGCGCAAATGGCGGACTCAAGGATGTGATGGAAAAGGTGAATCAGGTGGCGCATTTGAACAGCCCGGTCCTCTTGTTGGGGGAGACCGGGGTGGGCAAGGAGATCATCGCCAACGCGGTTCACAACGGCTCACCCCGTAGAAAAGGCCCCTTCATAAAAATCAATTGTGGCGCCATTCCGGATACCCTCATTGACAGCCAGCTGTTCGGACACGAAAAGGGAGCATTTACCGGGGCAATGGCGCAAAAACGCGGCCATTTCGAGCGCGCCCATACCGGCACGCTGTTTCTTGATGAGATCGGTGAGTTGCCCATGAACGCGCAGGTTCGCTTTCTGAGGGTGTTGCAGGAAAAAGTGATCGAGCGTATCGGCGGAAGCCGGAGCATTCCGGTGGATATCCGAATCATCGCCGCCACCCACCGTGATCTTAAGGCCATGGTAAAGCGTGGTGCATTCAGGCAGGATCTTTTCTTCCGCCTCCAGGTCTTCCCCATCGAAATTCCGCCCTTGCGCCAACGCATAGAGGACATTCCCTCCCTGACCTATCATTTTTTGGTCAAGAAAACCCAAGAAATAGGACTCCGGTCCATCCCAGCTCTTGAAAAGAGCGCCTTTGCCCGTCTTGCGGCCTATTATTGGCCAGGCAACATAAGGGAGCTTGAGAACGCCGTGGAACGGGCCATCATCTTAAGCGGCGGGAAAGCGCTTTCCTTTGAGGCGTTCGGCCCGTCCATGAACCCGGTTGGAGACGAGGAACCGGAAGAGAGTGGTACTGGTGCCGGTTTGAGCCTGGAAGAGGTAACGCGCCGGCACATACAGCAGGTTTTAGAAGCAGCGGGCGGCAAAGTGGGGGGAAGCGATGGCGCGGCGGCTCTCCTTAAGATGAACGAATCAACCCTGCGTCACAAAATGCGGAAGCTGGGCATACCTTTCGGGCGCAAGGGATAGCGACCGGGGCTTTGCTGGAAACAAACATTAATTCCTGACCTCACTTTTTCCGAGGAACAACTTCGACCTTTAGCATGACCTCACCGTATCCATAACACTGGACCCCGGCATCCGGACATTTCACGTATCGCATAAAATGGAAATCATTTGGTTCAAGGCCTTCACTGAGCCGCTCGTTGATGAGCGCCACCGGAATCGTAAGCTGCGAGACCAAATACACGCACATCCTTTTGGGGCAGAGCTTGGTTATGAAATTGCCGTCAACATCAAGGATAAAGGTTTGACCAACCGTATGCCCGGAATTGCAGTGCCTGGCATCAACGACTTCTGCCATAACGGAATATCTTGAGGCTGCCTGGGACAGTCGTTTTACTTGCCTTACACGATGACCTCCCTTTTGAAAGTCTTCCATCTCCGACTCTGAATACCCGACTCTTTGACCATATTTTTGTATGATTTCTTCTGTCATCTCATTCTCCTTTTCTAACGTGCGGCGAGCAATGGATTTCGAATGCATGTCTGCACGGGGCTCAGCGGCAGCTGTGCCGTCACCCTAGCCCTTTGCCAGGATATCGAGGTCAGAACATTTTATCCGATACGCTTCCCTTTTCTGAGCAATGGTGCCCATCAATTGGTTTCTTTAGATGATATGTCAAATAGTTTTACAGACTTATCAAAGGTTTTCCAGCCGTGCCGCACCCCGGAGGGTATGAAATAGGACTCATTGGCGTTTAGTGTTTTGCGCTCTTCGCCGATGGTCATTTGAATGTTACCATCCAAGACGACACCGCATTGATCAAAGTCGTGTGTGTGGCCGGGATCTTCTTTTCCGCCTTCAATCTCCATGCAGACCATGGTCAAGTTCTCTCCAATGATAGCTTTGCTCAGTATTCCCGGTTTGAATTCTTCCAACGGTAAGGTGCTCAAGTTCCAATAGGTCATTTCATACTCCTTTCCTTAGATATCCTATCGTGCCGGTTTACAGGCTGCGGGGTAGGAGCGGTTTAGGGCGCTGCTTCCCCAAAAAAATGCTTATTGCTCAACCGAATAGGGGTTTAAGAACTGGCGTCTCCAAAGTAGTTTCTTATCCACTTCATTCAACTCAGCCTCCTCACAGACGGCTTCCCAATGCTGTTCGATAGCGGAAGTCAGGTTACCGAATGTTTCGCGGGCTTCTCCCTTGGAAAGAAGGAAGTTGTGGGCTGTCTCAAGGCACGTTTTGAGTTGGCTCAAATTGTTGTCGCCGGAAATGAGCATGGCCTGCGACGCCTCATTGCCCGTGCGGCCCTGGGGGCAGATGTCATAAGCAGGCGTCAGGGTCAGTGCTTTGCCGTCCCAAAACGCCGAGTGGTTTCGCGCATGATCGTCGGTATTGCCGCTAAGAATATTGAAGACAAGCCGAGAAAAAAGCTCTTTCAGCGTAAGTTTCGGATCGGTGAAGCGGTGGCGGATAATTTCGCATAACGTTTCATAGCTGGCGTACCGCGCCATCATCTCATCTAGGCGAAGCACGGTCAGGGCGGAAACCATGGCCTTTCGTGCCCACTTATCCCCTTTTTGCACGCGGTCAAAGCGCTCGATCAACAGTACGTCCTTATTTGCCGCTTTGGCCAGCTTTACCGGCGCAGCATTCAGCCCCGCCAATTCAGCCAGCCGCATGGCAATGAATTCAGCTTTAACAACACTGTAAAGATCGGTAGTGGATGAAAACTTAGCCACGTATTTTTTGCCTTGGTCTTGAACCAAGGCTTTGGGACGGGCACCGCCGATAGAGCTGGCATGGAACAACGCCTGATCCAGCTCCGGTGTAAGGGGCACGCCTCTGTCAACCCGTTCCGCGGATTCAATCAATTCTTCCATGCTGACGTTGTCAGCGGTACGCGGCACGTACTTCGTGGGGGAGCGCTGAAAATCGAGCGCACCAATCCGGTCCGAGCCGGACTCAAGTAAGTAGGTCAGTTCATCCAGCTCGGCCGTATCCGTGCCTGGGCCTTTAAACCCCAACATTCTGTTGATAATCACACGCCGGCCCCACGCATCGGGAGCTGCGTCCCTGATACAGCCGGGGATGGTCAAACCTTCGGACAAAGGCAGCACACCAGCCTTTAGCGGTAGTTCGGGATCATAAATGGCAATGGCAGGTTTACGACTGCCCACGCGATCCAGATAGCTTTTACCGTAGTTGAACAGGAAATTGCCGCTATCGGCTTCAAGCCGCCCGGCCACGACAGGCTCGGTTTCGTCCGGTAGCCATATCCACACAAAGGCTTCTTTCTCCGTATTAGAAGTCATCGCGCACCGCTTTGGATTTTTTGCGAACAGACTTTGGCAGGAGCGCCAGCTTTTCCTTGGTTTGATGTAGGTATTTGCTCAGCGTGCTTTCATCGGCATCAAACAATTTGACGCCCACAATGGTTGCCACTTCGAACGCGGCTCCGATTTCGCATTTGAGGTTGCCTTTTTCGATGCGTTGCAGCAGTCCTCTGGAAATGCCGGCGCGGTCGGCCAATTCCTGAGCGGTAAACTTGCGCTCATTGCGTGCTTCCCGAATCAATAGGCCTAGCAAGGCAGCCGCATCTCGGCTATGGCGTGAGTAGGTACGTATGATGGATTTTTGCATCCCCTTCCCCTTGTTTCGCATATGGACCATAAAATGCGTTAATGATCTTTCTGTGAACCATAGGTAATGGTTATTCATCAGTTTGTCAAGACTAACCATGTCCGTGTATGGACCGTAGAATGTTCTTATGGGCTATACAGGGACCATTTTCTTGACAATCTTTATCAGTTGAGATCGGGTTGAAACGATGGGTCGGCCAAGGGAGAGGAAAAGCGGCCTTTTAAT
Source organism: Thermodesulfobacteriota bacterium (assembly GCA_028278625.1). The sequence goes on along the minus strand of JANQDY010000095.1, from coordinate 13,601 downwards.
GGGAGTTCTGGATTTGGAGGCTCTGATGTCATCGTTTAAGTTAAGGATTTAAGGACGGCCCCGCTTGTGAACTTTTACCGGCGGTTCGGCAGGGTTGCTTGAGATCACTTGAGCACGTATCCATCATGGCGGAAAACCCGGAGGCGCGGAACGCTAATCAGCCGCGCGGCCTTATGCGTCGATTGAAAGAGCTCTGTTGGAGGAATGCTTCAAATCTAGCCATTTCAAGGCCTCACAGTTACCGTGCCGTAGAGCACGACTTCAATTACGTTCTTTCGGCTCTTGTAGAAAACCTCATATCCCATAGGATCATCCTCCAATGGCCGAGCCCGGTCGGCAACGCGAAAATCACCGGTTTTATCCGGTGCATTTTTTTGGTTATCAGAAATATAGTTTCGTGTTCCAGGATTTCCATATCGCTCTTTTAGCCCAAAAAATGTGAATATATACCCGTTATTGGGCTCTTTTTCGCCTTAACCATTTTAATTCATGGCGTTTTGCTCGGCCAGACCCCAGTTCCATTCGCAGTTCGAGTTCGATCGGGTATCATACCTATTTTTCGATTTATGAAAGAGTAGAGAAATGGTGAAGAGTGTGTCAAGAAAAAGTCGGAAATTGCTGGACGAAAGTTCCTTCTACGACAAGGTCAATATCTTCAAGCCGCGCGGTACCAATTTTTTCTCTAAGATGTCTCACGGACTGTGTGCGGATTTGACTTTTTTTACTCAGCAGAAAAATAATGTGACCCTTTGGCCGTACAGGGTGTATAAGGCAACTCATAAACGTCAAAAAGGAGGAGGAGGGTTAAGATGAAAACGGAAACCATGAGGGTGGTCTTGTTCAAGAAAAGGTTGTGGCGTGTGGCTGCATTGCTGTTCACGGTAATGCTATTAACGAACGCCGCGGCATTGGCGGCTTGGGAGAATGTGGGACCCGGTGGGTTTGCGGGTGGCGCGACCCACACAAGTCTGGCCTTTAGAGGCACCACTCCCTATGTGGCGTTCATCGATCAGGGCGCCGATAAGACCAATAGTGTCTCGGTGATGATGTATGACGGCGGTGCCTGGCAGTACGTGGGGGAAAGGGGATTTTCGGACGGTCAGGCCGATTACGCGGCCCTGGCCTTTTTGGGGGATACCCCGTATGTGGCTTACGAGGATTACCTTAATTCGCACAAGGTCACGGTCATGAAGTTCAACGGTACCCAATGGGAACCGGTGGGGACAAAAGGATTTTCCGACGGCAACGCAGCCTGGATCAGCCTGGCATTCTCAGGTTCCACTCAATACGTGGCTTTCGGTGACGGCGAGACCGATCCCAGTTTCCAGGCCACGGTCATGAAGTTCAACGGCACCCAATGGGAACTGGTGGGCCAAAAGGGGTTCTCCGGTGATACCGCCGAGTATCTGAGTCTGGCGTTTTCAGGGGATACACCCTATGTGGCCTACATGGATTGGGGGGTTTTGGGAGCCACCGTCATGGAGTTTAACGGCACCCAATGGGAAGTCGTGGGGGAGAGAGGTTTTTCAGGTGATTTTGCCGACTATATCAGTCTGGTATTTTCAGGGGATACCCCATATGTGGCCTACGAGGATGACGGCGCTTCCCAGAAGGCCACGGTCATGAAATATAACGGCACGGACTGGGAACCGGTGGGCCAAAAAGGTTTCTCGGATGGAGAGGTCATGTACACCAGCCTGGCCTTCCTGGGCGACACCCCTTACGTGGCCTATCAGGATTATGAAAACACGAGAAAGGCCACGGTCATGCGGTTTAACGGAGATGCGTGGGAGGCGGTGGGGCAAAAGGGCTTTTCCGAGTTGCAGGCCACTTATCTAAGCCTGGCATTTTCAGGCACCACTCCCTATGTGGCATTTGCCGAAACACAGGGGCTCATTCCCCTGGCGGTAGAGGTCATGAATTACCAACCCACCGACCGGCCCGACCCGCCGGTCCTCACCATCACCACCACGGGAACCAGGGTCGATGTCTCCTGGACTGCCGGGCTTAATGATGAAGGGTATATTCTGTCCTACGCACCCTTTCCCTACGAAGGGCCTCATACCATCGTCACCGCGGACATGGGGTCCCAAAGAAGCCTCACCGCTGACCTTTGGGAGGGGGCGGCCTTTTTGGTGGCGGTTCAGGCTTACAACAGTCTGGGTTTAAGCGATTATTCCAACATCCTTCAGTTGATGGTGGACTAAGAACAAGGGGATTTCAAAACGGCGGGATCCCTCGTTTATGGGCCATGGACCGACATGACCCGTGAGAAGCGGATGAGGCTTATGAAATGGGCCAGCATCCCTTTTACCTGAAGTTGCTTGGTCTTCATGGCCGCCATGATCTCTTTGCCCGTCTCATCAAAATAGTAGGGGAGCCCCCATTTTATCTTCTGGTTGGATAGATTCATGACGGTAGCGGAATCGGCCACGATGTGAAGTCCGGGCCGATTCCGGATACCCGGATGAATGGTCAACCTGCCCCGCATAAATTCAAGGGTGAGCCCTATTTCCGCATCAATCACCTCCAGCCCTATGACGATGCGGAGCCGATTAAAATCAGCGATCTTTCGGGGATTTTGCGCCAGATTCTGAGCAATTAAATCCTTCAGCATCAACGCAAGCCCGACTTCTTCCGCCCCTTGGGAAAGAACAATCTCCATAGCACCCCTTCTCTGATCCCTTTTATCCGTAGGCTTTCTGATAGAGGCTCAGGACTTCTTCGGCCTCCATGACCATCCTGGGATTATAGATGATGGAGCCGTCGCTCATGGAAAGCTCGGCGCACTTTGTAAGATCCGCCTCCGTTACACCCAGTTGAGAGAGCGATTGATCAAGGCCCACGCGCTTAACAAAGCCCGCCATTTTATCCACGGCCGCCATTGCCGCTGTTGATGGGTCCATGGTGTTCACCGCCACTCCCATGGCTTCCGCAATATGGGATATGAGTTCCGGAATCTCCTCCGCATTGTATTTCATCACATGGGGGAGCAGAATGCCGTTGGCCAATCCATGGGGAATCCGGCACACCGCTCCCAGCGAATGGGCCATGGCATGGACCAGGCCCAGCATGGCATTTGAAAAGGCCCATCCCGCAAGGAGGGCCCCTATCTGCATTTGCCCCCGGGCCATGAGATTTCCGCCGTCCGCCACCGCCATGGGAAGGTATTTCACGATCAATCTAACGGCATGGAGCGCCAACCCATCGGATATGGGATTCCTGGTCTGTGACACATAGCTTTCCACCGCGTGGGTCATGGCGTCCATTCCGGTGGATGCCGTGAGACCCGCCGGCAGTTTTTCCGTCATGCGCGGATCCAGAATGGCCACCCGCGGCGTGTTGAAATATTCAAAGATAATGATCTTCTGGCCCTGCTCCTTGTCCAGTATCACGGCACCGGCGGTGACTTCGGATCCGGTTCCCGCCGTTGTGGGAACCACCACGTGGGGTGTCTGCTGCCGGGTGAGCATCTGCATCCCCTGAAAATCCCTCAGGCTGCCCCCCTCCTTCATCACGATACACATGCCCTTTGCCGTATCGATGACACTCCCGCCTCCGAGGCTTACGACCACGTCCGCACCGGCGGAAAGAGCCGATTCAGCACCCAGATCCACCACTTCCATGCCGCTGTCCTGGGGCACATCGGCATAGACCCCGGCAAGCGAATTACCCAGCTTTTTTTTTGCCCGGTCCACCAGACCCGTCTCAACGAGCCCCTGGTCGGTCACCAAGAAAGCTTTTTTGCCCAGGGCCGATACTTCGATAGAAAGCTCGGAAATGGATCCCGTTCCGAAAATCACCTTGGTCGGTGCGAAATAATTAAAATTGAGATCCGCATCGTATGACATGTCATGTTCTCCCAAAAAGCGCTTAATCATCCGGAAATCTGCTATCCAATTCAGTGAGGCACCGTATGGATTCCTGGACCCCTTTTAAATACTTCACCACATAGGGCAGATTCCCCTTGAGCTTCAGTTTCCCCTGCATCATCCCTTTGACCGCATCCAGTTCATTTTGTGCCACCTGTTTCCAGCGCACATAAGGGCCTGAGATGACGAACTTGGCATTTTCAGCCGTGGCCTGATCCACCATGCTGATCCCGTTCACCACCCCGTCTTCGAAATCAAGGTAAAGGTAATGGTCTTCGTGAACATTGGCGTCGGGATCTTTAAACATCACGCAGCCGATGTCTCCCTGCCACCCCTTGTTGAAAACGGCAAAATCGTCGCTCGCTCTGACTTTCTCTTCCCACGCTTTGCACCACTGGTCACTGAACACATCCAACTTTTCAATACTCACGTCCAATCTCCTTTGTTTTTGGGGTTGATTGTTTTAAAGGTTAACGGGCCTAGCGCATTTTCCCAAGCCGCTCCTCAAGAAACCCGAGCCCCGCGGTATGCAGCAGTTGCGGTGTCGGAATACCCTTCTCGTCAAGGCCGCGAATCTCGTAGTACTCCCTTCGCATCATTTCTTCATCCGGAGCGCTTCCCGCCGCCGAACCGTCTGAAAGCGCACTCAAAACCTTTTTGGGCAATCGATCAGTGGCGGCGGTAATGCCCATCATATTGTTCAAGGCCCGCTTCAAAATCCAGGATCGCTGCCCCACGAGCAGAAAGTCTTCCATGTCAAAACCCCATCCGGTAATTGCATTAAAGCCAGCGGAGAAATGGTCCAATCCCATGGCCCAGAACACGAAATGGCACATGCAGGACGTATTGGCGATTTGGCCGATGTCCTCGCACAGATGAACCATTTTGGCTTTGCCCTCGCTTTCCGTTGCCGGATAGTCCTCTTCCAGCCCGATCTCCGGCCATGCCACCATGCCCTGCTCCACGGCCTGGACAGAATGCTGCAAATGACAGGCGCCCCGGTTGGAAGTCATGTAGGCCAGCCCCAATCCGTGAAAGGCTCTCGGGTCGTGCATGGGCAATTCAAGGCCCTTCACGGTGACCGCAAAATCAGCCGCGCCATCGTCCATCAGCCGGGCCATGGATCGGCTTCCCGCGGCCGCCCGATCGCCGATCCCTTCCCGTAGCGCAATCTTCTCTACCAGCCCGATCACCGCATCCACATTTCCCCAGCCCAGATCCAGGCCGTCCAGATCGGATTTTTTCAAGAGCCCTTTTTCATAACAATCCATCATGAAGGCCACCGTGGATCCGCAGGAAATGGTGTCCAGACCCTGGCGATTACATAGATCGTTCAGATATGCGATCCCTTCCAGATTGTCGTTCATGATCATGGTTCCGAAGCTGGCACAGGTTTCGTATTCAGGCCCGGGCCCTTTTGACACCGCATATTTCCCCTCATCCACCGCCACCACCGGTTTACAGCCGATGGGACAGGCATAACATGCCACGCGCCCTTTGAGGATACTGTCGTGTATGGCGGGCCCGCCAATGGCAGCCGCCATTTCATAGGCCTCCCCCAGGGACCAGTTCTTAATGGGCACATCCCCCGTCAGCATGCCCATGTCCATGGCCGCGGCCGTACCCAGGTCATGAAAAGAGGAACAGATCATGGACTCCCTGATATGGGAGATGGCGCCTTTCCTTACTGTACCGAAAGCCTCTTCCCGGGCCACTGGGACCTTTCCCTGGCCTTTTACGACAATCGCCTTCAGGTTCTTGCTCCCCATGACCGCACCCATTCCGGTGCGCCCCAGGTAGTGGGCCCTTTCATTTGCCACCGCCGCGAAACTCACCATTCGCTCTCCGGCCGGCCCGATGGCAATAACCCTTGCCTTTCGCCCGTTCCCATGGCGTTTCTTCAATCGATTGATGGTCTCATAGGTGTCCAACCCCCAGAGGTCTTGGGCGTCTTCCAGCGTGGCCCGTCCCGAATCAACGAGCAGATAGGCGGGCCCCTCACATGCTCCCTGAAGGATGATGCCGTCAAAACCGGCCTTCTTGAGTTCGGCCCCGAAAAAGCCCCCTGAGGTGGATTCACCCCAAATCCCCGTGAGCGGTGAACGGGCGCACATGACAAACCGGGAACTCCCCGGAAAGTTGGTCCCCACCATGGGTCCCGTCATCACCAGCAACGGATTTTCCGGGGACAAGGGGTCCGCAACCGGTCCTTCCGTGTCTAAAAATAGCCTGGCCGCCAGTCCGCTCCCCCCCATGTAGTTGAGCCAGGTTTCCTTCTGAAGGCGCAATTGGGCTTTTTCGCCCGCGTCCAATTGGATTCTCAGTATTCTGTTATGATATCCCGACATCCGCTCCCCCTGTTACGGCCTTGCAACAACCGCTTTCAACCGCGTTTATGAAACCTGTACCCGGTCTCCTTTTTCAGTTTTTCCATCTCCTCTTTCAGTGCTTCTTTAATCCGTCTTCCTTTCTCCGTATGGATGATATTGTGCATTTCCTTGGGATCATCTTTCAAATCAAACAGCTCTTTGGGCCGCGCATCATTGTGATATTCAACATATTTAAACCGCTCGGTTCTGACCGCCGTGATCCCCGGAATGGGGATGGGAAATACCGGAAAGTGCTCATAGAGCCAGGAAGATCGACCGGGGACGTCCCCTGACTGCAGAATCGGCTTAAGGCTCCTTCCCTGCATGTCGGAAGGAATGTCAATCCCCGCAATGTCAAGGATGGTCGGCGCCAAATCAATGTTCAGGATCATCTGGGGCGCTCTGCGGCCCGGCCCCTTGATCATTTCCGGGTATCTGACGATAAACGGAATCCGGATCGATTCCTCATAGGCCAGCCGCTTGTCATAGAGCCCATGCTCTCCCCAGAAATGCCCGTTGTCGCCGGCGTAGACAACGAGGGTATTGTCTAAAAGATCAAGTTCCTTTAGCTTATCCATCAGGCGCCCCACCTGTTCATCCACGGAAACCACCGTCTCGCAATAGCCCCGGTAAAGGATGTTCATGGGAAACAGGGCCCCCACGAAGGGATGGTTGTTGGTGAACGTGATCCAGGTATCCGACTCGGGCGGAAGCTTTAGATCCGCGTCCTTGTACAGACCTTTCAGGTGTGGCGGGGGCCGGAATCCGAAGTGGACCGCCTTGTGGGAAAGGTAGAGACAGAACGGGGCATCACGATCTTTCTCAATGAACTTGAGGGCAAAATCGGTCAGGTCTTCGGTGATGTATTTCCCCTCCCGCTCCGTTTCAACGCCGTCAATAATCAGCGGGCAGTTATAGTAGATGCCCTGCCCCCCTTCCTTTGTAAAAGTGATGAATTGATCAAGGCCTCTCAGTTTTGGCAACCCTTCACCCGGCATGTGCCATTTACCAATAAAAGCAGTATTATATCCAGATTCTTTCAACAATTCTAAGAAGGTTTTTCGGTGGTTGTCCCAGGGGGTGTGGTTGGTTACCACCCCGTGTCTATGGGGATACTGGCCGGTGAGGAAGCTGGCCCTCGAAGGGCTGCAAAGGGATGTGGTGACATATGCGTTTTCAAAGAGGATGCCCTGATCGGCCAGCTTGTCCAGGTTTGGTGTCTTGATAACGGGATGGCCCATGCTGCTCATGGCATCCCATCGATGGTCATCGGTGAGGATGAAGATGATGTTGGGACGTTTCTTTTGGGCAAAGAGCGGTCCCGGAACAAGAAATATGATAACCGCCAGCAACGTCAGGACCCTGGCGATCAGGTCCCGTGATCTTTCCTTGTTTTTAAATCCTTCAAGGGTATGTGCCTGCATATTCACCCTCCCCTCTTTCACAGAAAGATCCCGGCGTAAGTATCCATGTAGAGATAGTAATAGGCGTGTCCACCGTTCCAAAGCATCAGAAATACCGCAGTCAGGCTGAGCAAGAGCAACAAGGTGTTGTTCAAGGCAAAGATCCTTATGGAGCGGTCATTGGTACGCCTTTTCGCAATCATGCGGCACCAGATTTCAGAGATGCCCATGCACAGAAGTGCCACCGTGGGGCATCCCAGGATGAAATGGTGCAGGAAGAGATAGAGGAATTCTCCCGGGGAATAGATCCCCCAGAACCCGTAGAGAATCTTGGCGCACCAGATTATCGGGGTTGTGAGACAGACCATAAGACGCTCTTTAAAGGTGGCGCCCCTAAAAAACGCGATGGTGTTGGCAAAAAAGGCGCCCGTCCAGATACTCAAGAACATGAAGATTGCCCCTATGTTGGAGAGGATCTGGTGGAGGGTGGGATCTTTGATCTGGCGGGAGACGTCATAGGCCTGGATGGAGAGCACCATGGTGCCCGTGACAAGTACGATGGGGAAGATAACGCGTCTGGAAAAACCCTGTCTGTTCATCATTTTGTTCCTCCAGAAAGTGGTTTGGGCCCATCAAACAAATTCAAGGACCGGCTGTAACGGTTGCTCCGGGTAAATCTGCCCGTGTGCGGGCGGCATGGAATTGTATACCCATTCGATATCTATGGTTCCGATTTTCGGACCGATCATCCGTCTAAACCCCCGGAAAACGCCCCGAATGAGCACATCTTCCATTTTCATGGTCAAGCCGAACACGGCCACTGGTACACCTTCTGAAATGCGCTTTAACTCATTGCCGAAGGCCATGGGGTGAAAAGCCAGCCTGCGGCTGTCGGCGGCCTGGCACTGGATCACGGGGACGATCACCGGAAAGCCGTCCGTCCCCACATAGGCCAGGAATTTCAGGGAATCCATCTGGTTGAACAGGTCCTCCGCGAAGGGCTTGAGAATGGAATCCGTTACGCCCGTTGCCGCAAAGCCTTTTGTTACCCTGGTCAATATGGCGGAGAGGACCACTTTGGGCATAGGCAGATCCAGGGCATCAGATGCCTCCACCAGGTCCAGAAAGTGGACCGTATTGATGCCGAAATAGGTGTTGTACCGAAACATGGGCGTTTCGTTATATCGCTCGTATTCCGGCCCCTCCTTTTTCAGATGGGTCCATTTGGCCTTTCCCCGCCATATTCTCTTGTCCATGGTCATGATCAGGAATGCCACGTGAGGGTTCCGCTGCATATATTCCTTGCTTAACCCTTTGCAGAACTGTCCCAGAATCAATTGGTCCGGCTTGGAGGCCATGATGGAGGTGATGAGGGAAATATGCGGCAGTCCCTCCGGGTTGACCGTAGCCACCAGACCGATCTTTTCCGCAGGCTCAAAGGCCTTCATTTCCTGTTCATTGAAAACCCTTTTCATCAGACCCATTCCTTTCAGTTTTCGGCCCATGGCCTTTTGTTTTGTTCTCCCCTTCCAGTTTCGTGGAACCGGTCCAGAGAACGATACCGGGATCCACGCCCGAGTTTCTGGCAACGGCCGCCATCTTCTCCATCACCAGTTTCTCCAACAGATCCCGGTCCTTGTAGGCCCAGTCAAGATCCAGGCGAGCGTATTTGTCCCTGCAGAGATTGTTAAAGGCGCACAGTTCCCATCGATCCACCAGGCCATCCAGGTTGGCCGCGATGAACTTGCCGATTTCTTTGATGTTATGGCTGGTGGCGGTCGTATCGGGAATAATGGGTGTTCTGATCCAGAGCTTATGGGGAGTCCCGTTTTGTTTCATCCAATCACCCGCCAACAGGAGGTTATCAAGGATTTTTTCATTGCTCGAATGGGTAAACGCCCGGTGTTTTTCGGGATCCATTTCTTTTAGATCGAACAACAGGAGATCCGAATAGGGGAGCAGTTCCGAAAGCGCATCCCGGGAACACATGCCGCAGGTATCAAGGGCCGTGTGAATCCCCTCCCCCTTCAGCCTTTGCAGCAGCTCCCTGTTGAACCGGGACTGAAGCGTCGGTTCTCCGCCGCCCAGGGTGACCCCGCCGCCGGATTTCTCAAAATAGACGCGATCCTTGATGATCTCAAAAAACAGGCCATCCAGATCCCATGCCCGCCCCAGAAGCTCGAGAGCATTTGCCGGGCACTCCCGGGCGCAAAGGCCGCATCCGGTGCACAACTCCCGATTCACCCTGTTCCCTGCCTCTGTGAATGAGAGGGCCCCTTCCGGACAGACGGTAAGGCAGGTCTTGCAGCCGATGCATTGATTCAAAACCCAGTGGACCTGTGGAAGGGCGGAGATGCTTTCGGGATTATGGCACCAGAGACAGTTGAGGCTGCACCCTTTATAAAAAACGGTGGTCCGGATACCGGGACCGTCTTCCGTTGACATGCGCTGGATTTCTAAAACCGTTGCTTTATGATTATTCGCTAACATATTGAAACTTCAAATCCTGCTGTGACTCACCCGCCGGATCACCTCGTCCTGCAACTCTTTGCCCACCGACGTAAAATAGGCGTTGTACCCGGTGATTCTCACCAGCAGGTGACGATAGTTCCGGGGGTGTTTCTGGGCATCTTTCAGGACCCCCGGATCGAGCATGTTGATCTGGAGAGCCGTGCCGCCGTTTTCGCAGTAACCCTTTAAAAATGCCTTGAACTTTTCCCTGTGCTCAGGGTCTTTTATGATTGAGGGGTTAAAGGTGATGGTGTGGCTTGCACCGTTGGGCAGGCAATTGAAATAGTCTCCCCAGTCCCCCCTGCCGTCCGGGGCCTTACCCCCCAGCACCTTGCCCACGGAATTGGCGTTGGCGGTGGGACCGTTGATATCCGCCCCGTTTGACGGACAGATGGCGTTGGACAGAAACTGCCCCTTGGGCCGGCCGTCGGCGCTGGCGGCCATGATGAACCCGTCCCCGGCCCAATAATTCCAACTGAGCATGCCGGGTCTGAATTGTCTGCCGGTGGATACCGTCTTGTGCCGCCAGGTCTCGTTACACCACAATTCCATGACTTTCCGGGCCATGGCATCGGCTTCGTCATCGTCGCGCCCGTATCTGGGGGCCTTGTTCTTGGCCATGGCCTGCAGTACTTCGTGGCCCTGCCAGTTGTCCTTCAATGCCTTGATCAGCTGGGCCATGGTGCATTTCTTCTGTTCATAGACAAGGTGTTTGATGGCCAAAAGGGAATCCACCGTGGTTGCATAGGTAACGGTTTCAAGGGTCGTGAGATTAATTTGGGCCCCGCCCTGGTTAATATCCAGCCCTTTTTCCGCGCAACCCCTCACCAGACAGGAAAGATAGGGGGTGGGGAAATATTCGGCCCTGAGGGATTCAGACCGTTCATAAACCGCCACGATTTTCGTGATAATGTATTCGGTCTGGCGTTTATAAGCCTCCCAGAAATCATCCCAGGTCTCATGGCCCGTTGCCTCCCCGGTATCGGGTCCGTCCTGTTGAACGGCCTCTTCCTTGCCGGTCATGGGATTTACAAAGGGAATCATGTCCCTGCCGCCGGTGAGTGCCAGTTCCACCCCTTTTAAGAGGTTGAGGTTGACGTCCACCGTTCCGGACCGGTCGTTCCCCACCATGGTGTTTTCAAGACATCCCACCGGCGCGTAATCATGGACATTGTTTTCGTTGATCAAATGGCCAAAATTCACTTTCCGGGCTTCCAGCATCATGCCGGCCATGGAACGTTCATCGAAATTGAGGAGAAAAGGGGACCCCTGGCTGGTGGAGATCATGTCCACCACCTTATCCAGCAGGGCTTCGGGGGAGTTGCGGTGCAGTCGGATGTTGGGCTTTGGCTCAAGTATGGGAGACATGTCGTCGATGACCTCGAGGATGGCGTAGGTCAAATCGTTGGTCATATCCTTGCCCTTTGCACCCATGCCCGAAAGCGTAATCAGTTGACCGAACCCGGACGTAATGCCCTGGTTTCCGTTCTTGATCATGGCGTCATACACCGTGTTGCAATGGACCCAGAAGCATTTCATGACTTCCTTGCCGAATTCCCGGGTCATCCCTCTGTTAAGAGAAGACTCCCAGTAGGGGAACAGGTACTGGTCCATGCGGCCGAAAGAGACCCCCGGCCCGGGATAGTTTTCATCACTCATGATCAGCATGTGATTGATCCAAAGGGCCTGAAGGGCCTCCCAGAAGTTCCGGGGAGGCTCCCATGGCACTCTTTCAAGCATCCGGGCCATTTCGAGGAGTTCATTTCGGCGTTCCGGATCGGTCTCTCGGGCGGCCAGGACACCGCACAGATCCGAGTACCCTGCGGCCAGATCACGGGGCATGGTGGCCGCCGTTATCATGGCCTTAAGCTGTGAACCCTTTGGTCCACTCTTATCCCCCTCGTCCAATGCGTCGTAGCGGGACTGAAGTTCTCTGAACACCCCTTTCCATCCCTTTTTTAAGACCCGTTCATGGTCCGGAACGAGATGCCCGCTGGTAGCGCCGGCATTGCCGTAGCCGTGGTCGTGGAGCCACTTCATGGCTCCCCTTGTCCCATTTTGGCCCAGCAGCGCATTGTCAAAGGCTTCCTGTTCTCCTTTATTCAGGCACAAAGAGGTCTGGATATTGAAGCGGCCACCGGCAATGAGATCGCCCGGCAGAATCTCCTTGGGCATGTGCCGGACCATCACCTCTTTAACAAACCATGCCCGACGTTCCGCCCGGCTCCAGTTCCAGAAATCTTCGTCTAGGGGGATGGTTCTGGCCGCCTGGCGGTAAGAGCCCCGCAATGTCTGCATCAGTGCGTAGGTCTCGGGCACGATGTAGTACGTCATTTCGTTGAACTGCACATCCCACGGGGTCCCGGTGGACCAGGCAACGGATTCGTTGTTCCAGTTCCGGTCCGTTCCCTTGAAGTAGTAATCCCGCAGCCAACCGATGCGCGGAGACAAGCCTTTGGGCTCTTTGATGGGATGATCGGTTTTGGGGAGCGTGGCGGTCCTCATGATGATCCTCCTTTTTCCTTTCCCTTTTCGCCTTTCTTGGCCTTTAGACTTTTCTGCAAATAATCTGCGCCGTGGATCAGCATGTTTTTCATGGTTTTAGCCGCTCTCTTTTCATCCTTTTCTTCAAGACGCTGAACGATTTCCCTGTGAAAAGCGAACACTTCCGGCACCACGGCGGGGTCTGAAAAAAACTGTCCCGCGAGATTGAGATAGCACTCCTTGAATGAATTGAGCAGTAACGGATAGATGTGGTTCCCGGACGCCATCGCCATGAGGTGGTGAAAGCGAAAATCGAGTCCACTGATGCCCACCACATCTCCACGGTCAACGACCTGCTCTTCACCGAGCAATCCGTGAAAGGACGCCAGCTGATCCGGGGTCCTGGTAACCGCGGCCAGTCTTGCCGCTTCAACCTCAAACAGCAACCGCATTTCCAGAAGACTCTTCAGAAGATCCGCCTCCAGATCACCCTGATGGTAGTGCAAAAGGGAGGTCAACAGGGCCAAAGATCCTTCCGTGCGATAGTCGTTAATAACGGTTCCCACCCTGGGGGTCATGGAAACCAGCCCCTTGGCGCAGAGATCTACCAGGCCCTCATGGACCACGGGACGGCTGACATTGAGCTGCAAGGCAAGTTCACGTTCCGAAGGGAGTCTCGTGCCGATGGGAAAAGCACCGGACAGGATCAGTTCTTCAAAGCGACTGACAAAGGCTTCTTTAAGGCTCTCGGTGCGGATAGGGGTTAACAGTTGCTGCATGGGGCTCTCCTTGGATTTGGCAGGTGGTATTACCAGCTGCCACATTATCAAACCCCCAATTGGTTGTCAAGTTTCTTATTCAAATACTGGAATTCCGATATAAGGATTGATTGAAAAACATCGTTGGCAAAAGCAAGCTCGCGGGTGTGAGTCAGGAATTTTGAGCTATGGTCTCAGTCGTGT
>JANQDY010000067.1 GCA_028278625.1 Thermodesulfobacteriota bacterium | reverse complement strand
ACACGACTGAGACCATAGCTCAAAATTCCTGACTCACACCCGCGAGCTTGCTTTTGCCAACGATGTTTTTCAATCAATCCTTATATCGGAATTCCAGCACTGCGAACCGTCTACGCATTCCTCAAAAAGCATTGGCCTATAACACCAAAAGGGGATATAATAAGCCATATTATTCGACTTTAAAACCACGTTCCAAAAAGTACGGGAAAAGAGGTTTTAAAATGGAATTACTGAACGCCTGCCGGAATTCACAGTTTTTTCTTCAGAATCTGATGGCCTGTTTTCAGGAGGCCATCATCGTGGCGGACACCGACGGAAACATCCTCATGGCCAACGAAGCCGTCGAATCCATCTTCGGTCATTTGCCCGAAGAATTCCATAACAAGCGCCTCTCCCTCATTTTTACACCCGAGGATTTGACCTATCTCTATCCCAATCTGCTGCGTCTGGCACGAAAGGGGATGCCCTTTGAGGGTGAGGTCCTGCTGACAACCAAAAATAATGCGCGGTTTTTTGCGTTCATCCGCCTTCGGTCATTTTATGACACGACACTGAACAAATCCTTTGTCTTCGTTTCCGTTACGGACATAAACGAACAAAAGCAATTTGAAAAAACCTCCAACGGAAGCAATTACGAAGATCTGGTAAAGGTGGCCAATGGCGTGGCCCATGAACTGAGAAACCCATTGGTGGGGATCGGAGGGTTTATCAACCGGTTGCACGCAAAGTGTAATGCCCTGCATGAACACGCGCATTACTACGATCATATCATCCGTAATCTCAAAAAAATCGAGATCGTGGTTCGAAAGGTGGAATATCTCGCCAAACTCCCCGTACCTTCACTCAGCGTGGAAGAGATGCGGAACGTGGCCCTTGAGGGGATTCAGCCCTATCGTTCCACCCTTAAAGAACGGGGCGTCGCCTTAGAGGTCCTTCTGGACGGCATCACCCTGAAATGCGACCGGGGACTCCTCATAAGAATCTTCTCCATTCTGATGGAAAACGCCATGGATGCCATGGGCCAGGGCGGCACCATTACGGTGCGGGGTACGGTCGGCAAGAATCTATGTAAAATAGATTTCTCAGACACGGGTCCGGGCATCTCGGAAGAGGACCTTCCCTTCATATTCAATCCCTTTTTCAGCACCAAGGCGGATGGGGCCGGGATAGACCTTGCCATTGTCAAACGGATCGTGGAAGGTCACGGCGGCACCGCTCATGTGCGCTCAAAACAAGGCCACGGCGCAACCTTCAGTTTGCGGTTTCCCCTGGAACGTCGCCGTGCCATACGGATCAGCGAAATCTGACATGGAATTCACGATGAAAGAAGATAAGCAATATCGACTGACGCCGGTTGATGAAGTTGAACTGGTGACGCTCATGGACAACTATTCGGATGTGCTCCTTCCAAGCGGGGGTGTTGTAACGCGTCCGACGCTGGCCCATGGCGGCGAAATTCCAACGGACACGCTTCTGGCGGAACACGGGCTTTCACAGCTTGTTCGCATCGGAACAAACAGTGAAATTTGGTCCGTCTTGTTTGACACCGGCTACAGCCCCGTGGGGGTGCCGCACAATCTGGCGCGATTGGGCCTGGATCTAAAGGAGATTGAGGCCATTGTATTGAGCCACGGTCATATGGACCATACCGGTTCACTTAAAGCCCTGCTCAAAACTTTAGACCGTCAGGTGCCCCTGGTGGTTCACCCGGAAGCCTTTCAGAACGATCGTTTTCTAAGACTGCCCGACCGCAGAGAACTCCACTTTCCCCAACCCCTCGATCAGGCACAACTGGCCGAACTGGGTGCTGAAATTATCCATTCCGGAGAACCGGTTTCCCTTTTCAAAAACAGCCTGTTAGTGACGGGCCAGGTGCCCCGGAACACCGATTTCGAAAAAGGGTTCCCCGGCGCCTTTCTGGTCAAAAACGGCAAAGAGGAACCGGATGCCATATGGGATGACCAGTCCATGGTGGCCCATCTCAAAGACAAGGGCCTCGTGGTGATCTCCGGCTGCGCCCACGCGGGAATCATCAATACGGTGCAATATGCCAGGGAGTTGACGGGCGTTGACACGGTTTACGCGCTAATCGGCGGGTTTCATCTCACGGGACCCGCCTTTGAACCCATCATTGACCGGACCGTGGCGGAACTGAAAAAGCTGGATCCGAAAGTGATCGTTCCCATGCATTGTACCGGCTGGAAAGCCATCCAAAAGATTTCAGAAGCGTTTCCCGAAGGCTTTGTGCTAAACAGCGTCGGCAGCCGGATCACACTCAAGTGATCCAGTCGGAATGGATGCGGCCCGAACCGAAGGCCTCCCCTCTTCATAATGGGGACCGCTCCCCTTTTCTTCAATTTCAAAAAAGCTGAATGCAGGTTATCCGGGAGGCATACCTGGAAAATCCTACCCCATTGCCTCATTATTATTGGCTTGACTTGGAAGTTGGCTTTCCTTATGGTTGTCCGTAATAATATTATATCACCCTGTGCCCTTTCCTGCTCTTGTCCTTCAGTTTGTCTTCTCCATTTCAAACCGCCCAACTAGGGTGATGCCATATTCAGTCAATACCGAACCGTTTGCCTTTTAGCCGGAATTCACAAATGAAGATACGGTTCACAAAGCAGACATGCAAAGAGCCCAGGCTTACAGGGAGATACCTCCCAAAAGCCCGGGCTTTTTTCTTTTTGAGGGAGCGCCTGTTTGCTTTGACGGTTTTGGTGCTTTTGGTATCAGCAGCCTGTACCCTCCCCGCCCCGTTTGTGACGCCTTCGGTCCCACCGGATATCCGGGCGGGCAACGACGCCGCCGGATCAGGGGAAACGCCCCCCGCCGGGGTCAGCCAGTCATGGTGGTCCGCGGTGAAACAGAGGATCCAAAAAGACGAATACAGCATTGTGAAAGAGAACGGTGGCGCGAACATCAAAGACCGCCGTCAGGCCTTCAACCGGGCACAGGGTCTGCGCATCTCTTTTGCCCGGGAAGGGTTCGAGGCGGCTCCCGTGGGGAAGGATGCCCAGTGGACCTGGGGTCTGCGGCTTTTGCGCTACGGTTTCAAAGGGGATCTTCGGCCTGCCGACGAAGCGACAGTCACGGTATCGGAGAACCGGATCGCCTACGCCCGGGGGAACCTCACCGAGTGGTATATCAACGACGAGAACGGATTGGAGCAGGGCTTTACCCTGAAAAGACGGCCCGAAGGCGAGGCTCCGGGTGAAGGGGACCTGCTGGTCTTTGAAATGGCGGTTCTGGGCGATCTTGCGGCAAAGAAGGGATCAAAGAATGCCCGGGAAGTGTCGTTTGTGACCGGGACGGGCTCGTGTGCCGTGCGATACGGCCACCTCAAGGCCTTTGACGCCACCGGGAAAACGCTCCCGGCCCGATTGGCCGTTTCAGACCCCCAAACCATCCAGATCAGGGTCGACACTCAAGACGCGGTCTATCCCATCACGGTGGATCCCCTGGCCACCACGGCCTCATGGACCAAAGACGGCGAGGGAACAAACAACTATTTCGGCTTTTCCGTGGCCACGGCAGGCGACGTGAACGGTGACGGGTACAGTGACGTCATTGTGGCGGCCTATGGGTACGGCTCAAATGCCGGCCGGGCATATGTGTATCACGGGTCCGTATCAGGGGTCGCCACCACGGCCGCGTGGACCCAGGACGGCGAAGGAACAAGCAACCGTTTCGGCTCTTCCGTGGCCACGGCAGGCGACGTTAACGGCGACGGGTACAGCGACGTCATTGTCGGGGCCTATGGATACAATGGCGGAGACGGCCGGGCATATGTGTATCACGGGTCCGCATCAGGGCTCGCCACCGACGCCTCCAGGACGATAAACGGCGAGGGGGCGGAAAGCCAGTTCGGCATTTCCGTGGCAACGGCGGGGGATGTGAACGGTGACGGATACAGCGACGTCATTGTGGGCGCCCATGGATACAATGGCGGAACCGGCCGGGCATATGCATATCACGGGTCCGCATCAGGGGTCGACACCACCGACCCATGGACCGGGGACGGCGAGGGAATAATCAACAATTTCGGTTATTGTGTGGCCACCGCGGGGGACGTAAACGGCGACGGGTACAATGACGTTATTATCGGGGCCTATGGATACAATAGCGGAACCGGCCGGGCATATGTGTATCTTGGCGCCGCCTCCGGACTCGGCACAACGGACCCGTTGACCAGAGACGGCGAGGGGACAAACAACTATTTCGGCTATTCCGTAGCCACGGCGGGGGATGTGAACGGCGACGGGTACAGTGATGTCATTATCGGGGCCTATGGGTACAACAGCGCATCGGGCCGGACATATGCTTATCACGGGTCCGCATCAGGGCTCGCCGCCACCGATCCATGGACCCAAGACGGCGAGGGGGTGGGCGATTGGTTCGGCTATTGTGTAGCCACGGCAGGCGACGTTAACGGCGACGGGTACGGCGACGTCATTGTGGGGGCATATGGGTACGATGATGGGGGCTTGATCAATATTGGCCGGGCATATGTGTATCACGGCGCCGCATCAGGAGTCGGCACAACGGCTGCATGGACAAAGGACGGCGAGGCGGCATCCAACAATTTCGGCTATTCCGTTGCGGCGGCAGGCGACGTGAACGGTGACGGATACAGCGACGTCATTGTGGGGGCATATGGATGCAATTCCAATACCGGCCGGGCATACGCTTATAACGGCGCCGCCTCCGGAATCGCCGCCACGGACCCATGGACCAAAGACGGTGAGGGAACAAGCAACTATTTCGGCTTTTCCGTGGCCACCGCCGGGGATGTCAACGGGGACGGGTACAATGATGTCATTGTGGGGGCATTCGGGTACGGTTCATATGCGGGCCGGGCCTACGTGTATCACGGCGGATCATCGGGACTCGCCACCACGGCCTCCTGGACAAAGGACGGCGAGGCCGCGGGACGCTTCGGTTATTCCGTGGCAACGGCAGGGGACGTGAACGGCGACGGGTACAGCGACGTCATTGTGGGGTCATACGGGTACGATTCCTACAGGGGCCGGACATATGTGTACCACGGTTCCGCTTCGGGACTTGCCGCCACGGCCGCATGGACAAAGGACGGCGATGCTGAAAACAGCTATTTCGGCTATTGCGTTGCCGCGGCCGGGGACGTCAACGGCGACGGGTACGGCGACGTCGCTGTGGGCGCGTACAACTCCGATACGGGCCGGGCCTATGCGTTTCACGGATCCGCCTCGGGACTTGTTACAACGGCATCCTGGACAAAGGACACCGAGGGGACGGGAATCTTTTTCGGCCGCACCCTTGCCGCGGCCGGCGACGTGAACAGGGACGGGTACAGCGACGTCATTGTGGGGGCGCCCGCATACGGCGCCCATAAGGGCCGGGCATATGCGTACCACGGTGGAGCATCAGGGCTCGCCGCAACGGCGGCATGGACAAGGGACGGCGAGAAGGACCATGGTCTTTTCGGCCTCTCCGTTGCCACTGCCGGGGATGTCAACGGCGACGGATACAGCGATTGTATTGTGGGGGCCTACGCCTACTCCGATACCGGGCGGGCATATGTGTACCACGGCTCAGCCTCGGGACTCGCAACAACGGCGGCATGGACAAAAGACGGGGGTACAAGAACCGGTTTCGGACGGTCCGTTGCCGCGGCAGGCGATGTGAACGGCGACGGGTACAGCGACGTAATCGTGGGGGCATGGGAGTGCTCTTCCACCACGGGCCGGGCATATGTGTACCACGGCTCGGCCTCGGGACTCGCCGCCACGGAGTCATGGACAGCGGACGGCGGGGCCAGCTACAACCGTTTCGGCTATTCCGTGGCAATGGCGGGAGATGTGAACGGCGACGGGTACAGCGATGTCATTGTGGGGGATTACGGTGATGATTCCCATAGGGGCCGGGCGCTTGTGTACGGTGGAAACGGGGGAGAGGGTCTGAGCCTCGTTCCCCGGCAGCGCAGCTACTCGAGCGACGCCCCCATCCTCCTTCTGGGCGAGTCGGACACGAGCAATTCCTTCCGTCTGGCCGTTACGGGCCGCACCCCCTTTGGCCGGGGCAAGGTCAAGCTCCAATGGGAAGTGAAATCCCTTGGCACCCCCTTTAGCGGCTCGGGCACCCAGACCGGCACCGCCTGGTCCGATACGGGCGTTTCAGGCGTCTCCCTGAGCGAGACCGTGAGCGGGCTCAGCCAGGATTCCTGCTACCACTGGCGGGCCAGGCTCGTCTACCACCCCGCCACCACGCCCTTTCAGCAGTTCAGCCGCTGGATCTCCCCCTTTGGAAACGGGTGGGAGGAGACCGATCTGCGCACCAACGACCAGCCCACCCTGGTGCAGATGGTCTCCTTTTCTGCCGGTAAATGCAGTGCCCGAAACTGCATTCGCCTTACGTGGAAAACCGCCTCGGAGATGGACACGGCCGGCTTTCACATTCAACGGTCAGATAAGGAAAACGGCCTTTACGCCCGGATTACCGGTCAAATCATCCCGGCCGAGGGCGGACCCGCCTTCGGGGCCGCATACACCCATGAAGACACGGATGTGACAGTTCTTCAGACCTGGTACTACAAGCTGGAGATGATCGACACGAACGGTGGCGGGACCCTCTATGGGCCGGTGCAAGGGACCGTTGGCGGGACCGGCACATGCCCGGACTGTAGCGGCACCCCGTGCGTGATCCGGGACGTCACCTTTGAAGCCGGGACCGACTATGACTGCGCCTACGACCGGCCCGTCCGCATGGGACCCGGAGTTAGGGTTCAAAATGGTGCCGGACTCACCCTTCAGGCGCCAGGGATCGAATTTGGGCCCGGATTCCACGCGGAACCGGGATCAACGGTGAAGGCGCGGCGGAACTGAAGGGAACCCATCCATGACAGGAGACAGGGTAATGGCCAAAAAGCTGCTGGGGCTCTTCATGATGCTGTTTATGGTTCTTTGGAGCGGGGATCATATATACGAAGCCCATGGCGACCCGCCCGCGGAATGCGTGGACGCGCCCGGCGATGAACCGGACTGTGTTTCCTGCACCCCCTGGTATCTGAACCCGGCCCATGAATGTATTGGTCGTAATAGCCCTTACTTTGAACAACGAAACTACTTGGTTATTCCCTGGGAATTACCGGCCGAGTTACTCAATTACAGGGGCATAAATCCGGACGGTTTTGATTGTTCAAGATTACTCCTCAATGTAGATTACCTTATGGAAAATTTTGATGATCGCAGTGATGACGATGATGCTGAATATATCCCTCTTGATACCCCGTTTCTGACCAATGCGGAGGGCCCCATGCCGCCGGGAACCTCCTCTGATCCGGAGATCTCCCCGGACCCGGCCGCTACCCGCTGGGCATATACCTGCTACTTTGAGATTCAAAACGGGCGGGGCGTAAAATTTCGTCTTCCATTGAGTGAAGGCTGCAGGGTTCTGAATGATGATTCGTCCCACCCACTTGAAGTCCGGAGGGTCTCGGACAACTGTGGTTATATTAGTTGTTGTTACCAGCCTGAGGTTTGGTGTTGTGGGGAGGGTCTGAGCGTTGTCGGTCTAGGGGACGGGGATGGATAACGTGGGCATGTGGGCTGTTGGGCTGTTGCTGCATGTGTATGGGCGTTGGGCTGTGGGGCTGGTGGGGCTGGGTGGGCTGGGGTCGTCCACAGCAAGCACCTGATATCAAAAGGAAAACTATCAATTTTGGCCGTTAAAACAGGCTTGTATGAGAAGGGGTTAAGTCTGCCCTTGACTCACCTCCAAGTCTCGAACGAATTGGCAATAATAGCATGTCCGAAGATAAACTGGGGATTGAGATCTCTTGACGAAATGGGCCAAGGGCAGACTTGCCCCCTTTTTCTTTTACATATCCTTGACATAGATTCATGGTGGTATTACCCTTCAGGAGTACTTGTATCACAGGAGAGGAGCATTATGAAAACTATATCACTCAAATTACCGGAATCATTACTCTTAGAGCTTAATTCCATGGCGAGGGAAAGAGGACAAAATAGGTCTGCACTGTTGAGAGAAGCCATTGAGACATTTATAGAAGGAGATAATCGCACCCCAAAAGGATCCTGTTTAGATCTTGCTAAAGATCTTGTGGGATGTGTCAAGGGACCGACCGACCTATCTTTTGAAAAAAAGCACATGCGTGGTTACGGCAAATGAAGCGACGCGTTATTTTGGACACCGGGCCCCTCGTGGCGATTCTTAACGGCAGTGACAAATACCATCAGTGGGCAACACTGCAATGGGCACAGATTGAACCTCCTTTGTTAACTTGTGAAGCCGTTTTATCAGAGGCATGTTTTCTTCTCGGCGGTCTTGATGGAGGACAAGTAGCTGTTTTTGAACTTCTCAAACGAAGGATCCTGCATATTCCTTTCATAATGATTGAACATATAGACCAAATTGCTTGGCTCTCGCAGAAATATTCCAATGTTCCGATGTCGTTGGCAGATGCCTGTCTGGTGAAAATGGCGGAAGTATACCCCGAAAGCTCCGTTTTTACGATTGATACTGATTTTAGCATCTACCGAAAAAACAAGAGACAAATTATTCCAATAATTTCTCCCTATGATTGATAGTATGATTTGATGCTCATTTGACGGGGGCAAAGGACAAAGACGGCAGCGAATTTGCGGTCTTGATCATCGTTTCGGGCACGTAAGGTTATGAGCTATTTTCAATGGTGGGCTTCGGGCTGCTTTGGGCTTGGATCGGTTGAACGCAAGAACCTGATATCAAAGAATAACTATTGTTTTGGCCGCTAAAACAGGCTTATATTGAGATTTTTGGGGGGTAAAAAGGCCGCTTTTATCCGAACTTAATGGCGAGAGCAAAGCGACATTGAAGACCGTTTCTATGGCGCCTGCCTCTTCAGCCAGTCGATCCTGTCAAAATGCTTGTCATAGGAATAGAGTTCTTCGATACCCCTTTCCTTCAGGATTAACGCATTCACCGCGTCTACATAATCAATGTTCTTTTCGCCATATATGATCAGCGCATTCAAAATCAGATCTTTTTGGTCACAAAGCAAATGAATACCACCAGTGAACTGGTGGTATTCATTTAGTCAACCACTTGACCGGTTCCTCGGAATGCAAAACAGGAGACAGGTGCCAAATATCATATGCTGACGCCTGGATTCCGGATTCTGGATTCCGGACTCTCAAAAAAAATACGTTTCCCCGTGACGGATATCAATGAGTCTCTCGGTCATGTTCTCTTTTTGAAGCTCCCGCTTCACATCATCAATGGGGAAGTGGACCGGCTCATCCCCCAGCCGGAAGGTTCCCCAGTGAACGATCAGTATTTTTTTGGCTCCCAGGTCTTTTGCGGCCTGAACCGCTTCGGCCGGGTTCATGTGGCTTTGCTTCATGAACCAGCGGGGTTCGTAGGCGCCAACGCTCAAGACGGCAAGATCAATATCATACCGTTCACCGATCTCCTTGAATCCCTCAAAATAGGCCGTATCCCCGCTGATATAAATGGTGGGGCCTGTTTTGGTGCGGATGAGATACCCTCCCCAAAGGTCCCGATTGGGTCCCGTGAATGGGTTGCGCATGGTCCAGTGGTTGCAGGGAAGCAGAATGATCTCTCGCTCACCGTCGTTCACGGTGTCAAACCAGTCCAGTTGGGTATGGTTCGTCATGTTAAGGGATGAAAAAATGGTATCATACCCGAGCGGGGTGATCACGTGGGTATCAGGGGGAAAGACCGAGAGGGTGTCCTTGTCCAGATGATCATAATGGCCGTGGGTGATGAGGATGTGGTCGGTTTTGGGCATGGTGTCGATATCGAATTCAAGGGGCGTGAAATTCTTGAAAGTGGGGAAAATGCCGAAAAACACCGGGTCCAACAGCATCGACACCCCTTGATCCCGTATGAGCACCGTGGCATGGGTGATGAAGGTGATGGAAAGCCCCTCGTAACCGATGATGGGCTTCCAATCGATCTTCACCGGATTTGTTGGTTCATCTTCGTACATTTCCCTGAATTGGTTTTCAGAGAAGAGTTTCCATTTCAGGAATTCTCTGAGCCCATGTTTTCTGGGAGGGGCAAAAGGGTTGATGAAACGGTCGGGGCCGTGATGGCGTTTTTCTTGGGCGATTTCCTGAAGGGTCATTGGACCGGCTTTCGGTTGGGGTTTCTCCCTTAGGGTCTCTGCTTGCGAGCAGCCCGCGGATAGTAGCATAATCAGAAGGGCCAGGTCCAGGCGCCATCGTCGCCTGAAATGCCCCCTCCCCTTTTGCCTGCAGCGGTTTTGAAAAATCATCTTCTTATCTTTCCCCCACGCTTCATGTTTCTTTCGATGATCACGCTTTTTTGAGCCCTTTTACCTTTCAAGCGCTTTTCCACAAAGATCTTTTCCCCGGTAAAGGGATCCGTTTCCCCATAATACATGAGAGTTGAACAGGTACCCGGCGTGGGTGTGAAGATCTGGACCTGTTCGGGAACGTGAAGCAGGGTTTTCCGTGCGAATTTCTTGAGATCCTTCATCTGTTCCAGGGTGCATCCGGGATGGGCGGCCATCAGGTAATAGGTCAGAAAAACGTTCTTTTTGGCCTTTTGCTTGAGCCGGTTGAACATCTCGAGGAAGTCTTCCAAGCGCCCCGTGCCCGGTTTTCCCATGAGCCTTAAAACCGGATCAGACACGTGTTCAGGCGCAATCTTCATCTGGCCGGACAGGTGATGCCGTATGATGTTTTCGAGATAGCTTTCGCCATTCTGACGGTCCCTGAGAATCAAATCGTACCGGATCCCCGATCCCACAAAGACCTTTTTTACCCGCGGCAGTGCCAATAGGGCCTTGAGCAGTCTCGTCTGGGGGCCGTGATGCACCGGAAGATGCTTGCAGATTCCGGGATACAGACACCCTTTTTCCTCGCAGGCCCCCTGACGCTTTTTCCGTTCACATTCAATGCCGTACATGTTGGCGGTGGGCCCGCCCACATTTGTAATCACCCCTTTAAAACGCGCATCCTTTGAAAACCCGAGGGCTTCCCGCAGGATCGAGGCATGGCTCCTTGAGGTCACATGCCGCCCCTGATGAACCGTAATGGCGCAGAAACGGCACTCCCCGTAACATCCCCGGTGGGTGGTCAGGGAAAACCGTATGGTATCGAGGGCCTTCACCGATCCTTTTGTTTTGTAGAACGGGTGCGCGTCCCTGGCGTACGGGAGTTCATGGACCCGGTCAAGGGCTTCCCGTGAGAGGGGGCGGGCCGGCGGATTCTGGACCAGATACCGGGTATCCTGTTTCTGATAGAGCCTGTTACCGGTCACTGGATCCGTGTTCTCATAAAATGAGAGGAACATGCGGGCAAACCGGGCCTTGCTTTCTGAGACTTCCTGATGGGACGGCAGCGGCACATCGGAAAACCCGGCAAGAGGGGCAGGCACATCCCCGCTGATGTAACAGATACCCCGCAGATCTTTGAAGGATTCCCCCTTGTCTCGTTTACGGGCAAGGGCCAAAACCGTCTCTTCTCCCATGCCGTAGACCAGCACGTCGGCCCTGGCATCAAAGAGGATGGACCGTCGAACCCTGTCGCTCCATGCATCGTAATGGGAGATGCGCCTCAGACTTGCTTCGATCCCTCCGATGACAATGAAGGTGTCGCGCTTGAAGTACCGGCGAATCAGGTTGCTATAGACAATGACGGCCCGGTCCGGCCTCCGGTCGTTGATGCCGCCGGCGGTGAGATCGTCGCTTTTTCGCCGCTTGTGGAGTGCCGTGTAATTGGCCACCATGGAATCGACAGCCCCTCCGGTCACCCCCCAGAAAAGGGCCGGCGCGCCCAGCCGTGTGATTTCTTTTTCTTTATCAAGATCCGGCTGGGCAATGATGCCCACGCGGTAGCCCTCATCCATCAGCACCCTGCCGACGACCGACACCCCCATGTGGGAAGCATCCACGTAGGCGTCACCGGTCACCAGGATCACGTCCAGTCCGTCCCAGCCAAGTGTGGATACCTCTCTTCGGGTTGTGGGGATAAAAGGCGGGGTCCCAGGAAGAGACGTTGGCAGAGCGTTCATTTAGGCGGCTTGGAGTGCTTCGACACCCTTTTCCACGGATTCCGGCGCCACAAAGGGGCGTTTCTTGGCTGCTTCCATATTGACCGCAACCCTGAGTGCATTAAGACCGTGCACACCCTGCAGGTCCTGCAGTTCCAGCCTTTCAAAGCCCCTTTCAAGATAGTTTTCATCCTGCAGGTAATCGATGTATTTCAAATACTCCCGCATCTCCCGTGCGTGGGAATAGACAATGGCGATTTTTCCCGGCTGGGTCAGCCGCTCGCCGGTCCCTTTGATGACGGCCTTGTCGATGCGCTTCTTGATGATTTCATGACGGATATCATAGGCCCCGTCCACGTCAAAGCGCCGCTCATCGGGGCGGAAGCGGATGGAAAGGGGCGTATCCTGCACCAGAATCAGATGGGCCGCCTCAAGGGGCATACTGGCGGATGCCTTTATTTCCTCTGTCCGCCATGCCACCCCGCACATGACCATTAGCTGCCATAACCGCAGGTTTTTGAGGTAAAGCATATCAAATTTAAGGTTTTCAACCATGGAAGCCCCGATGTAAATGGTATGATCCACCCCATCGGTTTTCATTTTTTCGAAATAGTGGGGGAAGAAAGACTGGGCCGTCTCCTCTTCTTCGTCCAGGTATGCGCTGACGGCCTCATTGATGCGGGAAATGCTCTCCTCGAACTCCTTGCGCTCGTGGTAGATGACGCCGGTAGCGGGGTCCAGGGTCCCACGATAATCTTGGATCAATTTACGGATTTCCGGATCCGTTTCCATGAGATGATCAAATACCGGTTCTATTTCCCTTCGAATAAACTCCGCCTTGGCCGTTTCATCACCGGAATTGAGGTTCTCTTTGACTTCCCGGATCGTCTTCTTCACCCGGTAGTTCAGGGCATCCAGAATGGGAAGGGGCTTCTTTGCGTGGGCCATCCCGATGATCTCCCGAACCATGGTCAACTGCTCCACCAGATCCGACTGAAGGGCCCGATTGCGGTATTCGCTGGAATCCCGAATATCGGAGACCCCGTAAAGGGGGTACACATCGGGAAACAGAATCGGTTCCAGTTCCGTCACCGTGGGGTCGTTCATCTCCAGGTAATTAAGGGCTGCTTTGTGAAAGCGCCATTCCACGGAGGGGTGAATGGCGGTGCACTTCTCTTTGATGATGGCCTGAACCTTATGGTTGAGTTCCTCCATCCCCCGATGGATGGCCATGGAAAAAAGCGGCGTAATTTCCTGAAGCTTCAGAACGTCCAGAGTGTTGAAAGCCTCGGCATTGGGCGATTTGACCGAGAAAGTCCCCTGTATCCGGTCCTGGTAATAGAGGGGGGCCACAAACATACTTCTAAACCCTTTTTCGAGGATGTGCTCCTCAATGGGGGATCTGTTTTCGTGTTTTTGAAGATCGCGAATGAGCACTTCTTCCCCTTTGTCCACCACATTGGCGAAAATCGAACCATTGAAATCGTTCCTGATGTGGTGCTCCGAATCGGAGAAAATACACCCTTTCTCCATTTTGTGCTCAGGATTCAAAAGGAGAACATCGTCTCCCTTAAAGGCCGCCAGATCCATTTTCAAATCCGACTGAGCCAGATATATTCGCAGCTTTTCATGCAATCTCAAAAATCCTTCGGAGGAAAAGATGGATTCTTTTTCAATGAGATCCCGCTTGAGGCTGGACAGCACCTCCCGGTCCGTCACATCCACGGCCCGACAGACGCCAAACCCCTGAAACTCGAAGCAATCGGGTGGTATGATTTCGAGCCAGCGACGGGGGTCGTCACCTTCTGACAGGATCCACTCCCGATCAGCGGCGGAAAGGGGCTTTAATTTTCCTGTCTTTTGCACCTCCACGAACCGCAAGTCAAAATCGAGCTTCAGGTACCGATGCAAATCCGTTTCAGGGTCCTTCATGGAGACAATCAACGGAAAATCAAGGGGAAACTTTACGTCATAAAAGGTCTCGAGAACCAAAGCGCACGCCTTTAGAATTCGGCCGATGGACCAGTGTTCGGCATCCAGGCTTGAAACGTTCCCAAAATCCATGCAGTCATTGGACGGCCAGAGCCGTTGAAGCCTGGGGCTCACATAAACGGTATCGTTCTGAAAAGGAACAAATGCCGCCGCATAATCCAGTTCATTGAAAGCTGGGGGAAATACAATGCCCAGCAGGCTGTCGATCAGATCCCTGTTTTCCGCCACAATCCTTAAATCATAAATGGGTTCAAGCAGTTCCGGTTTTTCTTTCAAATCATGCTCGATGGCGTCCCTGATCTTTTTTTCCATGACGTTATCTTCGGAAAGCATCTCGCGCCAAAGGTCAATCAAAGGTGAAAAACTGAGCACGCTTTTAAATGGAAAGTCATCCGCCTTTACAAACATGGTCTTTTCCTTTCGACAAAATGAACCGCCAAGAATCGCATATCTGCATAAGTTATCCATCCACCGCTTGAAGGTCAAGTGACGGGCCATCCGGGGTCTAATTCAGGCCTTGAAAACGGGAGCGAAATGCTTAACATACCTCCTTGTTTACAAATTGTGAAAGCGGGACCCTTTTTGGCCATGCCGACAACAACGAAAAACGAAAAACTCAGAAATGTCGCCATTATCGCCCACGTGGACCATGGAAAAACGACCCTTGTGGACGCTCTCTTCCGCCAGAGTGGTCTGTTTCGCTCGGACCAGAAGGTTGAAGAGCGGCTCATGGACACCATGGAATTGGAGAGAGAACGCGGCATTACCATCGCCGCGAAAAACTGTTCGGTAGCGTGGAAAGGGGTCCGGATCAATATCATCGACACCCCCGGGCATGCGGACTTCGGAGGGGAAGTGGAACGGGCCCTCAGCATGGCCGACGGCGCCATTCTTCTGGTGGACGCCTCCGAAGGGCCCCTGCCCCAAACCCGTTTCGTCCTCAAGAAGGCCCTTGAGTCACAACAGAAAATCCTCGTGGTCATTAACAAGATAGACCGCAAAGACGCCAGGCCCGGTGAAGTATTGGATGAAATCTATGATCTCTTGATCGACCTGGGCGCCAACGACGAACAGCTGGAGTTTCCGCTCCTCTATGCGGTGGGCCGGGAGGGAATCGCGCAAGAAACCCTGGAGGAAAAGGGTCATAACCTGCACATCCTGCTGGATACCATCCTTCGGGAGATCCCCGGCCCCTCATATACCCCGAATGCCCCCTTTCAAATGCTTGTTTCGGATCTCGGCTACTCTGACTACCTGGGCCGTCTCGCCATCGGAAAGATATTCAACGGCGGGGCCCGGTCCAGGGACAGCCTGGTCTGCCTGGGAGAAAATGGTAACGCCCTGGACCTGAAAGTGAGCAAACTCCAAACCTATGAGGGGATGAAACTCAAAAGCACCGACAGCGTTAATGCCGGCGACATCGTGGTGCTTGCCGGCATCGACAATGTGAAAATCGGGGATACCATTTGCAATCGGGAAACCCCCCGTCCACTGCCACGAATCAGCGTGGACAAGCCCACCGTGAGCATGAAATTCCTCATTAACGATTCACCCCTGGGAGGACGGGAAGGGAAGCACGTACAATTGAGCCGCATTCGAGAACGTCTTTTAAAGGAAACCCTTCTCAATGTGGCCATTCAAGTGGAAGAGGACGAAAAACAGGACCATATCCTCGTCAAAGGGCGGGGAGAATTTCAACTGGCCATTTTGGTTGAAACCATGCGCCGGGAAGGATATGAATTCTCCATCGGACGGCCCGAGGTCATTTTCCGGAAAGAAAACGGCCGTAAAACCGAACCCATGGAACGTCTTCTGGTGGATTGTGAGGAACAGTTCATGGGGCTGGTGACGGAAAAGCTCTCCTTGCGCAAAGGGCGCATGACCAACCTGGTCAACAACGGCATGGGCCGGGTACGCATCGAGTTTTCCGTGCCCACCCGTTCCCTCATCGGCTACAGGGACGAGTTTCTCACCGATACCCGCGGCACTGGCATCATGAACGCCTTGTTTGACGGCTACGGGCCTTATAGAGGGGACTGCCCCAGCCGCTTTACCGGTTCCATCGTCTCGGACCGGTCCGGCAATGCGGTGCCATACGCCCTCTTCAATCTGGAACCCCGGGGAAGGCTTTTCATTTCCCCCGGCGAGCCGGTCTATGAGGGGATGATCATCGGTGAACACAACAGGCGTCAGGATATCGACGTGAATCCCGCCAAGGAAAAGAAGCTCACCAACATACGGGCCGCGGGAAGGGACGACAACGTGCTCCTTTCCCCCATCAAGCCCATGACCCTGGAACAGAGCATCAGTTTTATCAGGGAAGACGAGTTGGTGGAAGTGACGCCCCGCTCCATCCGCATGCGGAAGGCGGTCTTAAACATCCAGAAACGGCACGGATTGCGATCCGCCAAGAAAAAAAAGGAAACATCCTTATGAAGCATGCCCCCCACAAAGTTGTAATGACATTCCTGGCAGTTGCATCGTTCATGCTCTGGATGGCCGCGCCACCCCTCGCCGCGGAAGAGGACAAACCGCCATTGTCCGGGAAGAGCGGTAAGGCGGAAAACCTGCCATACACCCCCCTTGAAATGGATCGGCATCCGCTGGCCGGCCTTAATCTTGAAAGCCCGCGGGAAACCGCCCGCGAGTTTTGGACCAACATGCATTGGGCCTACGCGGCTTCTCTTGAATCCGGTGCCAGAAGCCCCAGGGCACGTGCCTTTATCGACCGTGCCTCCAGATGCCTGAATTTGACCAAGGTGCCGCCCACCATGAAAGAGGCGGTGCGCATAGAATGCACCTTTCTCCTCATGGAGATCTTTAACCGCATTGATCTGCCGTCCTACAGCGAAATCCCCGACAAAAAGATGATGAAAGCGGAAGGAAGGGCCCGGTGGACCGTTCCTCATACGGAAATCACCATTTCCAAGGTCACTGAGGGGCCTCAAAAGGGGGAATATCTCTTCTCTTCCAAAACGGTGGATCAACTGGAAGAGTACTTTGACAGATCCAGGCATCTTCCCTATAAGCCGGACACCTGGAAAAGACCCTACGAATCCTACATCTATTCACCGGGCCCCTTGATTCCCCACCAGTTGATCCAAGACCTGCCCAAATGGATCAAGACGCCCTATTTCGAGCAGACCCTGTGGCAGTGGATCGGATTGGCCCTCTCCCTCATTGTGGCGGCGCTCATCGTCTGGATCATTTACCGGTGGGAATACCGTCAAAGAAGTTCCCCGGAAGAAACGGCGAATCCGTGGCAATTCGGCAAACTCCTTTTTCCCGCAAGCGGCATGGCCCTGGCATGGATCGTCGAGGAATTCATTGATTTCCAATTGAATATCACCGGCATGCCGCTGCTGATCACCAAAGTGGGGTTGCGGCTCATCTTCTTCGTCTTTGCGGGTGTTGCCATCCTCATATTGGGCAATATCCTGGTGAACGGCATCACATCCTCTGAACGTCTTCAAAGGCGTAGTATCGACAACAACCTGGTGCGCCTGAGCCTTCGGGTACTCACCCTCGTGATGCTCTTTGTCCTCCTCTGGTATGCGGCCAACTACTTCGGTCTATCGGTGACCGCGGTGTTTGCCTCAGCCGGAATCATGGGTCTCGCCATTGCCATGGCGGCCAGAGAAACCCTGGCCAACTTCTTCGGCGGCATCAGTCTTCTGCTGGACAAACCCTTTACCACGGGTAACTACATCATCCTGGACTCCGGGGAACGGGGGGAGGTTGTGGACATCGGCCTTCGCTCAACCCGCATTCTGACCCGGGATGAAATTCTCATCTGCATTCCCAATTCGGTCATCACCAACGTCAAGATCGTCAATGAGAGCGCCCCCGAACCACGATTCAGAATACGCATCAAGATCGGCGTTGCCTATGGCAGCAATATCGAGCAGGTGGAAGGGATCCTCATGAAGCTGGCCTTGGAGAACAGTTTGGCGGTCAGAGACCCCGCACCCCGGGTCCGCTTTCGCGCTTTCGGGGATTCGTCCCTGGACTTTGAGCTCCTGTGCTGGGCAAGACGTCCCGAGGAAAAAGGGCGGTTGATCCATTCATTGAACAAGGAGATTTATCGGGCATTCAATGAAGCGGGTATTGTCATCCCGTTTCCCCAGAGGGATGTTCACCTCTCCCCCCCTTCGGAAGCCCCACCCCTTTAAGGATTCCATCAACAAGCGATTCCCTATCCGCATTCTTTCATTTTTGTTGCACCTATCCCCACATTCTGTTAGCTTGCCCAAAAAAAATCGGGTACCCAAGACCAGAAAACGGATTTTGCCGCACGCTGTAGAAAGGACGCGAAAAGATGAAAAGACGATTCATGCTCATTTGTTTTTGTTTCTTTGGCTTTTTTTCGTTTCAGAACGCCGCATTCGCCGGTTCAAAGCCGGTCTTTTACTATATGGGAACCGGAAACCCCAATGGTCTCTATTATCCCACCGGCGGCAACATTGCTAAAATGGCGAATTACAAATACAAAACATCGGGATTCGCCTTAAGGGTGAAACCCACAAAAGGTTCTGTCTACAATATCAATGCAGTACTTTCAGGGACCCTGGATTTTGGCATGGCACAATCCGATCGTCAACATGAGGCGTGGCTCGGGTTGGCTGAATGGGAAGAGAAAGGGCGTCAGGGTGATCTGAGGGCCGTGTTCACCCTGTATCCCGAAGTGGTCACACTGGTGGCGGCCAAGGATTCCGGAATCAGGACGATTCACGACTTGAAAGGAAAAAAGGTCAGTATCGGAAGACCGGGCAGCGGAGAGAGACAGAATGCCGTTGACGCCCTTGAAACGGCAAACCTCGATTTTCGAAAGGACATTAAAGCAAAATCGGTGGATTTCAAGACCGCTTGCATATTGCTCAAGAAAGGCCAAATCGACGCCCTCTTCTACACCGTCGGGCATCCGTCAAAGGCCATTCGGGACCTAACGGAATGCAAGCGGAAGGTTCGCCTCATATCCATTGATAATGTGGCTTCGCTGCTGGCCAAATATCCCTACCGTGTCCCCGCAACCATTCCCATCAAATATTATCCACGTGCCGTTAATAAATCCGATGTGGTTTCCTTCGGAGTCAAGGCAACGCTCGTTACTTCCGCCAAAGTCCCCGATAAAGTCGTCCATGCAGTGACCAGAGAAGTTCTTGAAAACCTGGAAAAATTCAAGAAGTTGAATCCGGCTTACGAGTGCCTGACCAAGGAAAACATGGTTCAAGGGATGTCGGCGGTCACACATCCCGGCGCGGCCAGGTATTTCCAGGAGATCGGTCTCAGGGAAAAGGCCTTCCGGTCCGACGCCGAGGGTTGTGACTGCTCAAAGAACCGCTACAAATGCTCTGACTTCCTTACACAGGCTGAAGCGCAAGCCTGTTATGACCGCTGCCAGGTTATCAAGAAAAGGGATGTCCATAACCTGGATGGTGACGGTGACGGATTTGTCTGTAAATCATTGCCGTAGGGGATAGGAAAAACGCGCTAGCCCAACACTGGCATCCTCTGGAGAACAATATGATTTTTGGGACACCCACCCCGGATAACAGTCTGGCTGAAAATCAATACGGCATCGAAAATGAATCCAATGAGAGCCATACCTTCGGAATGGCCCAGTTGGTAGAGGTAAACAGTACCGTCATTGGCACAAGATCCCTAAACGCCGAGACCATCTTCCCCTTCAACAGACACATATTTGCCCCATCCGAGACACTGCTGCTCTCTGTTTCAAACGCCTATGGATGCTCCTATCCCGGCGCAATCGTTTTGCACAACTTAAGCCATATTTCCAGCATCCCCTTCGACGAAAACACAACCGAACAGACCGTAACGTACGATCCTGCAACCAAAGGTTTCGTGCCAACCGAATGAACGTGCCGTCTTGAGTTGGAGGGGGCATGCAATGAATTGGCAGATTGGGTTATTCCACAGACATGAAAAAGGGGAAAGATGCAGGATGGTTTTTTAATATGGAAGGGGGAATATGAAAGATGGAGAACGCTATTTATTAACAGGCCCCTTCATGCGTACAGGAAAAGGCCCAATCTTTTTTTTGACGCGTTCTACGGTAAATTCCTCCTCGGCCATGGAACGGTTGTCCATGACCATCAGTTCCGATTTGGAGAGAGCGTTCAGTTTTACCGGCTTGCCCACTCGCGCCGCCACACGGTTTTGGGCCGCCTTGACCTCCCTGGGTGTGATCACCCGGGGTCCGTATACCTCGGCCCTTAGAGACCAGTGTTTTCCCGTCCAAACGGCATCCAGGCTGGTCACGTGGAATTCCCCTAAGTTTTTTATCGCCTTTCGCATCTCCCGATCCACCGCTTCAGCCCCTTCGGACGGGTGCCCGAAATGGGCCTTGCCGTAGAGTATCCGGCCGCTGGACGTCATATCCTCAGCCACCTGACAGCGCACCACCAGTTTTGTTTCGGGCTTCCTCAATCGTTTTCGAAGCACCTCCTCCATCTGCCGAACTTCCTCGGGCACCAGATTGCGTTGGCTTTGAACCGAGGCCAATATGACCATATCACCCTCAATGTGATCGATGTCCACATTCAAAAGCCTGATCTGGGGCCTGTTTGCGAAGATTTCCCACAGGGCCTGATCGGCCAGATGCAGGGAAACTAGGTCCGGATCCAATTTGTCGGCCATAAAGCCGCCGTCCAGAACGGGATCGGTGACGGCACTGATTGAGCCGGTGGAAGACACGTCTTTTGACAAGGTGTTTCGGACAACCAGTTCGGTGCTCAGACCCAATCTCTTGGCAATTTCCTTTTGCATCCCCATTACGAAATCCGGCGTGAATATCTGGGATGTTCGCACATTGGCCAGGACCACCATTTTCCCTTTGGATTCACGATGGCGTACGTCGATCAGCGATGCATTGGGCGTTTTGGCCAATGTTTCCGTAAAGACCTTCTTAATGAGCTTTTCCCGACGTTCATTCTCCAACAGATGGGCGAGGGTATGTGTTAAGAATGCGGCGACAATGCAGAAACTGACGAGGGCGATGATCAATCGACGGATCGTCTGTTTCAGTTCATGGGCTTTCTGTGTTTTACCCAGACCGGCAAACACAAAAACCGCCGATGACGCCAGAAGCACTGCCAGGAAATTGGCCAGAAACAACAAAAAAGCCCCGGAAGCGCCGCCGATTGCCCCCACCGCCATGCAAAGCCCGCAGGTGGCAAGGGGCGGGACGATGGCCGTGGAGATGGCCACCCCTGGGAGCACCGGACTGATGCGCTCGTCGATCATTGCCAGGGTTCCGGCTATTCCGGCAAAAACGGCCACCAGAAGATCCAAAAGGGTTGGTTTGGTTCGGATCAGCATCTCGGGGGTAGCTTCCGCGATCATGGGGATAAAACCAAAGGACATACCGCATAAAACGGCCAGCACTACGCCTCCCACCTCGGCGCTCACAGCCTTTCCCAACAGATGGGCATCACCCCGAATAATACCCAAGGCCATGCCGAAAATGGGAGTCATAAGCGGGGAGACCAGCATGGCACCGATGACCACCGCGGGGCTGTTCGCCACAAGTCCCAGGCTTGCAATCAAGCTGGCAGCCGCGATCATGGCGTAGTAGGTTGTGCCCGGCAAAGAGCCTTCGGATATCTCTTGAATCACAATTTCGGCCCTGTGGGGGTCAGCCTTGAGATCCGACCAGGACCATGTGAACGTATCCTTCAAACCAAGCTTTTTTGATCTTTTTCTTTCCATATCAAGGAGGTTGCTTGAATGGCCCGCTCTCTGTAATTTGGAAATCACTCTTCAGGGTTCGAAACGATCGTAATAAGTTTCTCAGGGCCTACGTCAAAGTAGCGACAGAGCTTTTCAATGATATCGGAACTGGTTCTATAGCCTTTCTTCGAGGCTATTTTTGACAGCGTTTGTCTGGAAATTCCGGTCGATTTCGAAATGTCTTCGTATCTGATTTTCCTGTCTTCCTTGAATTCTTTATCGGAAATTAGCGCCTTCAGATTGTATTTGATCATAACCCGACCTCATAGTTATTATCGTATCATTTAACATAATCGCTTATACTTGTAAAATGCTTATTCTAGTTTAATATTTTGTCTGACAACCATCGTTACGAATATTACACCCGACTCTCTTCATCCATTTACCCAATGAAAAAGCGGATCGGATCATCCAAATGGATGACCCGCTTTTCAGAACTACCTGAAATTATTAAATGGTGCCGAAGGGGGGATACGGCTATAACACATAACCTACTGAAATTATTAATGTCGATTTTCGAAAAGCGCTCAAATTCAGCTGCAATCCGCACCCTATCCGCACCCGTTTTCAGTGTTTTTCAGCAGGTAGTTTAATTCCGGGTTTTTACTTTGGTGGGCTTCCGGGGCTTTCACAGTCCCGGGAGTCCTTTTTTTGGGCCCCACAGTCTCCTGTCCTCACGTCGCAATGTTTGTCGCGATACTTGTCCCGATATGTTGTAGATTGTCGAGGTTTTATCCCGAAGAATTGTCATGGTTTTTTACCTTCTTAGGTTGAGTTGAAGCCCGGCGATAATGAACCGCCAGGCTTCGAGT
>JANQDY010000065.1 GCA_028278625.1 Thermodesulfobacteriota bacterium | reverse complement strand
ACTCGAAGCCTGGCGGTTCATTATCGCCGGGCTTCAACTCAACCTAAGAAGGTAAAAAACCATGACAATTCTTCGGGATAAAACCTCGACAATCTACATCAAGGCCGATCGTCGATTTCCGCGGCTCTCAGGAACTCAAAAAATACCCTGAGCATCTATAGGGTGGCAGTGTTCAGGGTTTTTTTGGGAAGGTCACAGAATCCTTTTCACCTGAACAGGCTATTGATCCTCTGTGATGACCACTCGGAAGCCGATCCACCTCCATGGATCGTCAAGTCCGGCATATGCCCGGCATGCTGAGCGCGCAGCTGACGGGGCGCCTTCGCCGCCGGAACCGCCGCGGCTCATGTGTCGTGGATCCTCTTTTACCCACACCGTGCCGATGGGATCCGTAGCCGGCGAATTCCCCAGGTCATACTGGGCCCAGTCCCGGCAACCTTCCGCCACATTGCCGTGCATGTCGTACAGGCCCCATCTGTTGGGCTGTTTGAGACCCACTTCCTTCGTTCCGTGAACGCCATAATGCGTGTTGCCAACATACCAACCCAGGGGGTCAAGGTTCCCGTCTTTCGTGTAGAAATCGTCCGTCAGGCAGTCGGAACCTTCCCCATTGTTTTTGGTGTAGTCATTGTATGCGCGTATGGTTTCGGCCCGACAGGCGAATTCCCACTGGGCCTCGGTCGGCAGATCGAACTTCCTGCCGGTCAGCGCGGACAATTTCCCCAAAACCGAATCACGGTGGGGGCTCTTTTGCGGGTCGTTCTGTCCCCGAACGCTTGAAAAGGATATGGTTTCCACCGGGCGTTTGTCCCCTTTAAAATAAGCGGGCGAGGGGTGGGCCATGACCCAGAAATATTGTTCCTGCGTAAACTCGAAAACGCCCATGTAGAAGTCCTTGGTCAATGTCACCTGATGCTGGGTCTCTTTCCAATACTCCTTATAAGAAGCGCCAATTTCAGTCTCGGGAGATCCCATGACGAACGTTCCCGCCTCGATCCTACGCAACACGAGCTTGGAGGTCTTGTAATCGCCATTGGTCAACAGGTCGGAAGGGGCATTATCCTGCGTGTACCAGATGCCGGTGGTAAGATCCACAATGAGATATCGACCTGTCCCGTTCTTCCGCGTGGCAATGAAGTCCACACCGGAAGCGTCCGCGTTTGACAGGGTCACACTGCGGCTTGCCGGCGTGAGGGTGAAGCCCTCCGACAGGATCGGTGTGATATAATACGTGCCTCTTTCAAGGTTCGTAAAACGGTAATCGCCGTCCGTCCCTGCAGTGCTGAGTCCCGTGTCATGGCCGGACAGGGTCAACGGAACGCCGGATGATGCGTCCCCGGTGATGCGTCCCCGGATGTCGAACAAATTCCTTGAAGTGAAATTGACGTCTCCCTTATCCGTTCCCGAGACGGTCACGGATCGAGTGGCCGGCGTGAAAGCGCATTTCGGCAGGCTGGGCGTTATGGCATAGGTGCCTTTCTTGAGATCTTCGAAGGCGTAGGATCCGTCGGAGCGGCTCTTAAGGGTGTCGGTTGCATCACCTGACAGCATCAGGGTGATCCCCTCATTCACATCCCCTTTGATGACGCCGCTGATGACCGAGAGCTTCTCAGCCGCGAAATCAATCCCTGTTTTGTCAGCACCGGAAATGGTTATGGAGCGGCTTGCCGGCGTGAAGACGTATTTACTTTTGGTCGGCGTGATGGCATAATATCCGTTGTTTAAATCGGAAAACTCATAGGTCCCGTCCGCGCCGCTGGTCTCTTGCCGGAAGTCGTGGCCGGTCAAAACCAGGGTAACACCCTGCTTGACATCTCCGGTTATGTTGCCCCTTATCACAAACACGTCCGGCTCCTCAGAATCCAAACCCATGGGATCTCTGGCAAGGCGGAAGCCCAGACTGCTGCCATAGCCGCCGGGGTCCCTGCCGTGTCGATCGGCAGACCGGCAGTATTTGGCGTCCGCGCCCCAGCCGCCGCCCCGTGCCACGCGGCCGTAGCCTGATGAAGGGCCCGCGGGGTCGGTCACCGGGCCGGAGGGATAGGTCCCGTACCAGTCCTGGCACCATTCATATACATTCCCGGGCATGTCATGCAGCCCCCAAGCGTTGGGCGATTTCTGTCCCACCGGCCGGGTTCCGTAATCAGAATTATAGCAGTACCACCCGATGGCATCCAGGTTGGGGTCATCCCCACATTCCAATTCCACTATGGCGCCGTCCGAAAATGCGGTGGTGCTCCTGGCCCTGGCCGCATATTCCCACTGCGCCTCAGTGGGCAGACTGTACAGCCCCTCACCCTTTTGGTTCATCTTTGCAATGTATGACTGCGCGTCATCCCATGTAACCATCTCAACGGGACATGTGGGGCATTCGGAGAAATACGAGGGATTGTACCCCATCACCGCCTCCCATTGGGCCTGGGTCACCTCGGTGGTCTGCATGTAAAACGGCTGCGTAAGCGTCACCTGATGCTGGATTTCATCGCTCTCCCTCCCTGGCTCATCCCCGGGGCTCCCCATGGTAAATGTCCCCGCCGGAATGAGCTTGAATTCCTGCCCCAGACTGTTCTTAAAGGTGGAGAGGGGCGGAATGATCACTTCATGGATGTTGGAATAGTCGCTGCAATCATTACCTGAATCCGTGCAGGCCCTTACGGCGAAGTGATAAGCGTCCCCCGGCGAAAGATCGAGCGAAGTGGTTGTTCTGTCCCCTACAGTAACTGTTTGGATGGTACCAGGATGATCATAGGGGTATTGTGCGTAATGCACAACGTAATCTGTCGCACCGGTCACCTGGCTCCATGAGAGTGAAACCTTGGTTTCATCAATAGCAACGGTCAGCTTGGGTGCTTCAAGGTTGCTGACAGAGATTGCAGACTCAAAAATTGAGGATTCATTGCCCAAAGCTATTGCGTCAACCCACAGTACTGACAGAAAAATACCAATGGCAATTAAGGAACTTCCCGCTTTCATTTCCTTTCCTCCTCAAAGGTTTTATGGTTTACATCAGATTATCTACACCGCCGAAGACCGTGGAGTCACATTCTATATGGGATTTATTCTCCGTGAAGGATACGTTTCTTATTGGGGAACCTCCCGAGTAGCGGTTGAAGGCCAGGTGAGAGTATTTTGGTTAATGTACTGAGCAGGACAGCGTTAAGTCAAGCCCTCCTCCTCCATAGAGGAGCCTGATAAATCTTGATCCCGTCGGTACAAATAAAAACACTTTGTCCAATTAATGACATTATGCCAGGTAGCGTCAGGTTTTTCTTGGTTAGAATTCCTTTATCACAATTCCTTTCAGGAAAGCGGATTTTTATGCACTTCTCTAATATGATATTGATTGGTAGGTTGCCACTGGTTGAGACGACATCCACAAAAAGGACCGGAAAAGGACCGGAAAATCCGCCCTATTTTCAACGAAAAAGGGAAAACCGGATTCCCGATTTTCCCTTTGATTTCAAGATGGTGGGTGGTCGGGGATTTGAACCCCGGCCGCATCGCTTAAGCTGTTGATTTGATTGATCCGAAAATGGGTTGGCAACCAAATGGCAACCATGCAACCAACCAAATAACCATTTTCCCGCCACCAGTGGGGGGCAGTCATCACTGAGACGTGTGACAGGGTCCCCCGCTCCAAGGCTGGTATCGTGTGATACGCTTCGGAGACACTTGGGCGCCCACGGGTGAGTACGGTATTGGGATTCCTCAGGGGCATCTAATCATGCGAACTAAGGGAATGTTGTTCCAGCTTCGATGGCGAGGCCCAATTTCGTACAAGTGCCGGTGTCGCCACCATGGGATGATTTGCTTTTGGTGAGAGGCGTCCACAAACGGCCCGTGGACACCGATAGTCATTTGAAGCATTCGATGCCGACAAAGGGTGTGTGGTCCATGATACATTTCCAATAATCCGTTCCGTGCGCCCCAACTCCTTCCGGTGACAGCATAAGTTCATGCCAGCGGATCTCCCGAAAACCGGCTGAACGAAACGCCTCCTCGTGCGCCCCCACATCAAGGAAATAGTTTTCGATGTCAAATGAACCTTCATCCAAGAAGAATGTCCATGTCACGGGCATCCCTTCGTATAACTCGCCCTCAGCACGGCATTCAAAGCCGTACTGACGGTAGGAAGGCATATTGTTGTAATCCACCATTGGGCTGGCATTTACCGCTACGAATCGGCCGTCCTGTTTGAGGCATCCGGCAA